>NZ_WWJX01000030.1 GCF_009865215.1 Streptomyces sp. SID3343
GGCGATCTCGACGTCGCGGATCGTGGCCGGTATCGCGGTGGGCCTGGTGGTGCTGCAGCTGTTCATGCTGACCCTGTTCGCGTGGCCGGGCGCCCGCAGTGCGCCGCGGGACCTGCCGATCGCCGTGGCGGGCCCGCAGGACGCCGTGACCGCGCTCGTTGAGCACCTGGAAGCCCAGCGGCCCGGCGCGTTCACCGTGCACCCGGTGGCCGACGAGGCGGCGGCGCGGGCTCGGGTCGAGGACCGGCGGGACTACGGGGCCATCGTGCTCGGGCCCGACGGGCCGCGGCTGCTGACCGCCTCGGCCG
>NZ_WWJX01000256.1 GCF_009865215.1 Streptomyces sp. SID3343
GCGCAGGCCCCGACACGTCCCCCGTGTCGCCGTCATCGAGATACACCACGACCAACGTCCCCTCTCAACCGCCGTCAAACGCAAGGAACCTGACGGCCCGTCACGCAAGCACGCAGCGCGACGACCCCGGTACCATCGGCACCGGGGTTCCGTCAGGTTCCCTCAGCCGGACCACCCCTGCCCGCCAAGGTTGGGGGGTGGTCCGGTGTTGCGTATGCGGTTGTGGAGCGACGCCCCGAAGGGTGCAGCCGTCGGGACGCCGCTCCGGTGCGCCGACGAGGACTCACCCGACGTCAGGGCACTGTTCCGGTCGCTGAAGGCGGCAGCAACCGGAACGGACGGGGGCTTGCCGGCCAGACCCACGGCAGGCCCCCGCCGTCTATGGATTCCCGTTCATCAGGAACGGCCTTGCCAGCTTGCGTGGTTCGAGGTCGAAGCGACACCACACGGCCTTGCCGCCCATCGCGGTCGGGTTCCACATGAGGAAGTCCGAGCACGCTTCGACCAGGCGCAGACCACGCGACGAGTCGCCGATCTCATCCGGCGCCGACAGCGACGGTTTCATCACCCGGCGGTCCGGCACCCGGGGCGGACGCGGGTCGTGGTCCTGAACTTCGATCGCCACCGCCCGCTTGGGCCAGAACAACAGCCGCACCGTGAACGTGCGACCGAGCCAGCTCACCCGCCCACTCGGTATCACCGCGTGCAGGATCGCGTTGGTCGCGAGTTCGGACACGCACAGCATCGCGGGATCCGTCAGCTCGATCAGGTTCCAGTCCGCCAACGCCGCCCAGGTCAGATCCCGAGTCTGCGCCACCGCCGCCGGATGCGCTTCCCACGTGCGCTGTCGGACCCACATCGGGGTGTACTCCGAGCCGCTGAA
>NZ_WWJX01000257.1 GCF_009865215.1 Streptomyces sp. SID3343
GCCTCCCACCACGCCTTCACCGTCGTCACCGACGTCCCGGTCTACTTCTGCGACCCCGCCAGCCCATGGCAACGCGGCTCCAACGAAAACACGAACGGCCTGATCCGGCAGTACTTCCCCAAAGGCACAGACCTGTCCGTCCATACCCGCGAACGCCTGGACGCCGTCGCCGCCGAACTCAACGGCCGCCCACGCAAAACGCTCGACTGGGAAACCCCAGCCGAGCGCCTGCATAAACTGCTCGCCACGACACATCAGTGATCATGTGTTGCGACGACCCCTGGAATCCGCCCGACGTGGGGCCCTCCGTTGTCTTTGATACCACCTGCAGACCGCCGGGTGCGGCGCTGATCCCCACGGCGTGGCAGGGCTAACCAGCTATCGGCCTTGCCGAAGCGGGCTCTAATGGACGAAGGAGTTGCACGTCGTGAAGGAAGGTGTCGATACATCGGCTGGTTTTCTCGGCCGGATACTCGCCTGCGACGCCCGCCCCGCTGTTCCTGGGTCTCTCAAGGGGCGCGAGCCGTCAGAGCCCCATGGAGGAGCCCACAGCACCGGTCGCTTCGGTTAGTCGAGGACGACGTGCCGATGCACGGTTGAGCCGTACGGCCTCGGACGTGCCCGGGTGAGCTTGCGCGGGGGCTCGTCGGCGGGCGGTACGAAATTGGGACAGATCACGTGTCCGGGATGCCTGAGCGAGCCTCGGCAACAACGCGGCGCCCGGGGCAAGAAGGGGGCGCCGCGCGAACCGACGCTATCGGGCCGCACCGACAGGTCGGGTCGGGGCTCGGCGAGGGCGTCCGCGCGTCGTCGCTAGTGGTCGTGTTGATCCCAGCCGTGGAGGGTGGTGTCGGGGCCGTGGCGGAGGTATCCGTCGAGGGCGCTGGCCGTGGTGGTGACGAAGTCCTGGGGGATGTCGTTGGTGTCGACCCAGCGGACTCGGTCGTGTTTGGTGGGCTCGGCGTTGACGGGCTCGCCGGTCCACGTGTGCGCGGCGAAGACGACGGTGAGGAAGCCGCCCGGGCCCTCGACACCCCACGCGGCGTGGATGACGTGGGCGACCCGCAGATCTGCGGGGTCGACGATCACGCCGGTCTCCTCACGGAGTTCGCGAACCGCGGTGACCGTGACGGGCTCGCCGGGCTCGCTCTTGCCGACGGGCAGGTCCCACAATCCTGCTGCGAACTTCGCCTTGGGGCCGCGCCGCAGGAGGAGTACGCGGTCGTTGTCGCAGTCGTGGACGATGACGGCGGCGACCAGGAGGGTCATGGCCTCGGTGGCGGGCGCAAGGTTGGAGGTCCGATTGGGTTGGGCCACGACGGTCCCTTCGTCGGTGGAACGGCTTGCTATCGGAGGGCGTCGCGGACGCGGTGTTCGAGGTCGGCCGCGCCCGGGACGCCGCGTCCACGGTAGACCGCCAGGACGGGCCGCATCGCGGTGATCGCCGTGCGGGCCCGGTCGGAGGCCATTCCTTCGGAGAGCGCCAAGGCGTGGGTCCAGGCGTCGACGGCTTCGTCGGCGCGGGCCTGGGCGGCGAGGCTGTCGCCGAGGTCGGCGTGGGTGAGCACGTGCACACGCCGGTACTTGTCGGGATCCCACCGCAGGAGGGCTTCGCGGTGGAGCTGTTCGGTCCCGGTGTGGTCCGCGAGGCCGGTCAGGGTGCGGGCGGTGTGGCTGGCGACGGCGCCAGCGGCCGGGCCGGTGGCCAGGGAGTAGCCGGCCTGTTCGTCCGTGTCGCGGATGAGGGCGTTCTCGGCGGCCAGGAGGGCCTTGGCTGCGGAGGTTCGTTCGCCGGTGGCCGCATACGCTCGGGCGTGGGTGATCCGCAAGAGGGCTTCCGTGCGTCCGTCGACGTGCCCCAGGCCGCGGGCGAGGGCGTTCTCGACGAGGTCCACGCAATGGTGGGGTTGTCGCAGACTCAGCGCCTGGTGGGCGAGGGCGCGCATCATCCAGGCGGCGTGCCCGTGCGGGTCGGCCTCGCACGCGAGTTGGTACCCGACTTGGTAGTAGCGCTGCGAGGTGCCCTCGTTCCCGAGGTCGTGGTGCTTCCACCCTGCGAGGTAGGCGAGTTCGGCCACCGCCCCGAACGCGGCCCTTCGGATCGCCTCCGTGGCGAAGCGCCCACGCAGCATCGGGGCCGCAGTGTCGGCCAGGTAGGCGGTGACGGTGCTCAACCCGTGTCCACCGCCGAGTCGTTCGTCGGCCGCGCCGAAGACGGCGGTGATCTCCCGGACGACCTCGACCTCGACCAGGCCGACCCGGGCGGACCCGGTCCGGGCGCGCAACAACCGGGCGACCGCCTCGTGGTCGTACCACAACGGCATCGCGACGCCTCCCGTGGTGAACGCTGCCACGGCGAGGAAACCACGCCGATCGACGTCCGCCCGACCCAGTTCGACCGCATCCGCGACCGGGTCCGCGAGCGCCGGCCGCAACGGTTCCTGCGCCGGCCGGAGCCCGAGTTCCGCCAGGGTCACGTGCCGGCCGGCGCGCCGGGACAGGGCCTCGGCGATGTAGTGCGCGGTCTGTCCGGAAGGTTGTGCGCCGTCGACCCAGTGGGCGACCGCCGACTTGTTCGTGCGCAGCACCTCGCCGCTCTCCGCCGCCACCTGTCGCACCGCGCCGGCGAGGGCCTCGTACGTCCAACGCGTCGCCGTGATCGCCTCACGCAGGCGGGAGTTGGGAGCTCTGTTCGCCGTCACGGATCCCCCGTTCCGGAGCTGTAAACCGCGTAAACCGGTCGGCCCACTGCACACCGTACCGGCGACAACACGCAACGGGTTCACTGTTCGACGAGGCCGCGAATCTCGGCTTCGTCACCGCACCCACGGCCCGCACGCTCGTCGAGGAGCCGCCATGGTCGCCACCACGCCGCCCACCACCACTGCCGAGGGGTTCGCCGGTTTCGCCGCGCGCCGCGGGCAACTCCGCGTATCCCTCACCCCTCGCTGCCAGTTGGGCTGCTGGTTCTGCCACAACGAAGGCGAGATCCCGCCGCGCCTGACCCACGCCGACCGCACCCTCCGCCCCCGACCGCGCGCCCTGGACGCCGACGACTTCGTCCGGACCATCGACGCGCTGACGGCCGCCGGGTTGCGCAGGGTGTTCTTCACCGGCGGCGAACCCCTGCTCTCGCCCATGGCCCGGCCCATCCTCACGGCTCTGGCCGCGGCGCCGCACCGGCCCTACGCCACGGCCCTGATCACCAACGGCCTGCGGCTCCTGGACGACCTTCCATGGTTGGCCGCCGGCGCGGTCGACCGACTGAAGGTCTCCCTGCACTACTTCTCCGACGCCTCCATCGCGGCCATCGCCGGCGGGAAACCCGGCGACGTCGACCACATCCGCGCCGGCATCGAGGCCGCCGTCGAGGTGATCGGCCAGGTCGAGATCAACCTGCTGCTCCAGGAACACAACGAGCACGAGCTGCCGCAGATCCTCGCCTACGCCCAGGACATCGGGGTCAACGTGCAGGTGATCGAACTCGTGCCCACCGACCACAACACGCGCGTCGGCACGGCCCGCGTCGACTCCTCCCGCCTGTGCGCAACCCTGCGCAGACGAGCGAGCAGCGAACGCCTGGTGACAGCGGGGACGGGCCAGGCGAAGCGGGAGTTCCGGCTCGGACGCATCACCGTCGACGTCATCGACGCCGCCCTCGGCCGCCACCACGTCGGCCAATGCGCGACCTGCCCGGTCAAACCCGCATGCGTCGAGGGCTTCTGGTCATTACGCCTGGACTCCGCCGGAACACTCATGCCCTGCCTGCTCCGCCCCGACCTGCGCCTGGACATCACCCCACACCTGAACGACCCGACGGCGTTGACCGCAGCCGCGAGCCGGCACATCGACGCCTTCGCTGCGGGGCTGCTGTGAAACTGCCCGCCGCGTACCGACCGACCGAGACCCCCTTACCCGTCGGGAAGTTCTGGGTGGTCGAAGGAATCAGCGGCAGCGGCAAGACCACCCTGGTCGAACACATCACGCAGGCCACCGGAGCCCGGGCACTACACGTCTTGCCGCCGCCGTATCCCGAACTCACCCACCACATCAACACCCACGCCCGAGCCCTGCCGCAGCTCGCGTTCTACCTCTCCGGTCTCCTGCACGCCGCCGACATCATCCGAGACGGCCTACGCACCGGGCCCGTGATCGCGGACCGCTACACCCACTCGATCATCGCCAACCACGCCGCCGTCCATCGCATCGACCACCACACCGTCTTGGACACGCTCGCGCCCTACCTCCCCTACCTGCCCCACCCCACCACGACGATCTACCTGCACACCGGCGAACACGAACTCCTGCGCCGCATGCCGGGCAAGACCGACCTCGGACCCAGCGACCGCCGGCTCGTCGAGGACCGGGCCCTGTTGCGCCGGATCACCGACCTGTACGACGTCCTGGCCGCCGACGATCCCACCGCGGTCCACGTCACCACCGACGGGTCCAACCCCGAGGAACTGGCCGCGCACGTCCTGGACCTGCTGGAGGCGCGTCGTGCTTCCTGATGACCCCCAGTACTTCCGGGCCCTTGTCCAGGGCGACCACATCGTCGCCAAGGCGCCGGGCGACGCGGTGGGCCCGGCAGCGCGCATCGCACGCTGCATCGGTCCCACAATCAAGATCACCGAGATCGTCGTCGCCCACGACGGTGGGGCCGAGGCGCTCGGCTGCGCGGAACTGTTCGCGCGCGCCGCCGTCCACGCGGGATTCGCCACCCGCCAAGGCCACCTCTGGCACAAACCCGTCGTCTACGACGTGGGGGCCGGCAGCGTCGACTACGCCCTGTTCTGCGCGCGGACCCTCGACGCCACGCTCGCGGTTTTCACCCAGCGTGCCGACGGACACGTCGAGTTGCGGCTGTACGAACCGAACGGGAAGGCCATCACCGAGGACAACGGTCTCGCCGCCGTCCGCGACCGTCTGGCCTCGGGACGGACACCTCAACCCGTCAACAGCGCCCACGTCGGCGAGCGCGTCGTCCGCCACGACCTCCACGTGCCCCACCGACACCACACCGGCCAACCACCGACTCTGCCGTAACGGAAGGACCCCTCGTGGCACCACAGGTCATCGACGCGCACGACGTCGTCGGACACCGCAACATCCTGCTCGTGACCCTGGACTCCCTGCGCTACGACAGCGCGCGCACCGCCTGGGAACAGGGCCGTACCCCGAACCTGGCCGCGCTCCTGCCGACGACCGGCTGGGAGGAACGACACGCCGCGGGCACGTTCACCTGGCCGGCGCACCAGGCGATCTTCGCCGGCTTCTTCCCCAAGCCCGCCGCTCCCGGACGCCCCGCAGGCCGCCTGTTCGAGTGCCGCCCGCCCCAGGGCAAGGAGATCCGTCCGACGACGTACGTCATCGACGACGCCAACCTGGTGACCGGCCTCGCGGACCTGGGGTATCGCACCGTGTGCATCGGCGGCGTCGACTACTTCGCCCACCGAACACCCCTGGGCTCGGTGTTCCCGCAGATGTTCACCGAGGCCCACTGGCGCCCCGAGTTCGGCAGCACCCACCGCGACTCCACCGCCCACCAGATCGCCCAAGCCCTCGACGTCCTCGACGCCCGGGCCACCCACGGACGCAAGCTGTTCATGTTCCTCAACGTGTCGGCCACCCACGTCCCGCACCATCACCACCTCCTGGGCTCCGACGGACACGACTCGGTGGAAAGCCAGGTGGCGGCCCTGGCCGACGCCGACACCCACCTCGGGAAGCTCATCGACCGCCTCCCCGACGCGGGAGGGTGGCTGGTCGTGATCTGCGCGGATCACGGCGACGCATACGGTGACGACGGCTTCCACGGGCACGGGATCGCCCACCCCAGCGTCCTCACCGTTCCGTACACCGAGATCCTGGTCGGCTGAGGTGGCGCCCACAGCAGCGTTCCCGACCGGTCACCCCTACTGGCCGGGCGCCGTCGGGGCATGCGGGCGTTTCGTCGCGCTCGAAGGCGTGGGGTGCAGCGGCAAGTCCACCCTCGCGGCGATCCTGGCCCGCCGATGGAAATGCCCGAACCTCCACACCGCTCCCACGCCCCTGGATCGCCTGCAACCGTACGTCAACACCCGCGCCGGCGCCCTGCCCCACCTCGTGTTCTATCTCGGCGGGGCCCTGCACGTGTCCGACCTCGCCCGGGCGGCCCTCACTCTCGGACATGTGGTCGCCGATCGCTACACCGGATCGGTCGTCGCCAACCACGCCGCGATCCACCACACGAACACCCGCGACACGCAGGCGGTCATCGAACCCTTCGCGCATTACCTCCTGAGACCGCACATCACGGTGTACCTGCACACCCCGGTCGACGAAATCCTCGAACGCAGCCGGCGCCGAGGCCGCACGGATCGAAGGGCGTTGACGCCGGAACTGGTCCAACGGCTTCAGGCACGCTTCGACGAGGTCGCCGCCCGGGACCCCACCGCACTCCATGTCGCGACGGCGAGCCGCACGCCCGACGAGATCGCGGAGTTCGTCACGCGAGCACTGGCCGAGGCGGTCACGTAGCGGACGCGCGGCGTTCCCAGCCGTGAGTGCCGAAGGATTCGCCTGCCGCGTGGTGCAGGATCCCGGCCAGGCCGTAGTCCACGATGTCGTCCGGGAGGTCGTCGAGGGGGAACCACGCGATCTTGGCGCACTTGTCCGGTTCGGCGTTCACCGGCTCCCCCCGCCAGCGCGTCGCCGTGAAGAACACCCCGAGCCGTGCGATGCCGTCCGCGTCGAGGTGGTGATTCAGATGCCCGAACGCCAGGTCGTCGGGATCGATCTCGATCCCCAACTCCTCGCGGGCCTCCCGGATCGCCCCCTCGGCCACCGACTCACCCGGATCCAACCGACCCCCCGGAACATGCCACCAGCCGTCGGCGAACCCCGTGTTCCGGCGCAACCCGAGAAGGACGTGCCGATGCGCGACCAGGATCAGATGCAAGCCCACACCGTGACCACCCGTGCTCCCAACCATGACCATCCCTCCACGCCCGCGAATCGACCCGACAGGGGCCGTCGCGCAGAGCCTAGAACCCGATCCGGCACACCTCACGGCGGATTGCCCCACAACGCACCAACGAAGGACAGAGCCGTCGTGTCGAACCCGCCGGCGACCGTCCCACCCTCCGCCCGAACATCCGGACTCGTGCCAACCAATGACGAGGAAAGCCATCGTGCAGATAGGAACGAATGTCAAGGCCGTCAAGGACATCGGCGGTGGCCTCACCCAATCAGTCCCGGCCGGCGCCAAGGGCACCGTCGTGGGCCGCCGGTTCGACGGACGACTCGATGTCGCCTTCACCCTGGCCGGCCTCCTGGGCGGGACTCGATCGGTGACCGCGACAGTCGCCGCCGCCGACGTGGCCACGCTGTGAACACCGAGCGAGGCTCGTTCGAGCGCTCATCCCTGCTTGACGTGCAGGAGGAGTCGTTGCCACGAACGGGTGGGCACCCGGATGTGCCCCTGCTCGCGCCGTTTGGTGTCCCGCACGCCCGCCACGGTTCCGGGCAGTGCCACTTCGACGCACTGGCCGGTGTCCGAGGACGTGTACGACGAGGTGAACCATGCGGCTTCGGGGATGGGAGGGGTGGTGCGTTCGACGGTCAACGGTCAGGTGCCTTCTGCTCGACCCAGTATCAGCGTGATGGATTCCTCCGGGGTGAGCGCGGCGTCGCAGATCTGGCGGAACAGCCGGTTGCAGCGACGCACCTCGCGCTCGGATTCATGCGGGATCGTACCGCCCAGGTCCTCGGTGAAGGCGACGTCGGGGTCGGGGTCGTCGAACCTGAGAACGGTGAAGGGCAGCGGCTGGAGGGCGTCCCGGCCGGCGGCGAGCGGCAGCACCCGGAACTCGACGTTGGGCAGGGCCGCCACGTCGGCGATGTGCAGCAGTTGGTCGCGCATCAGGGCGGGGTCGCCGAGGTCGAAGCTCAGGGCGACCTCGGAGATGACGGGGCGGTAGACGAGCGTCGGTTCCTCGAACAGGCGTTGCTGGCGGGCCATGCGCACGGCGACCAGGGCCTCGGCCTGTTCGAGCCCCAGGGCCCTGGCTCCCTTTCCGAGCATCGCGGCGGCGTAGTCCTGCGTCTGCAGCAGCCCGCACACGGCCATGGGGGTGTACTCGAACTCCTCGACGGCGTCGTTCTCCAGGGCGACGAACTCGGTGAAGGCCGCGGGCATGACGTCCCCGTAGCTGCGCCACCAGTGGTTGGGGCGTTTGCCGACCAGGAGTTGCTCCCACGCGTGCCGCTGCTCGGGCGTGACGTCGTAGATGTCGCAGAGCCGATGGAGGTCGTGGTGGCCGACGTACGTCTTGGCCAGCTCCATGCGGCCGAGTTTGTTGCCGTCCATGTTCAAAAGGGCCGCGACGTGGTTGATCTTCTCGCCGCGCTCCTCGCGCGTCTGCCGCAGTTCACGGCCGAGCCGTTGCCGTTTCAACGTGTGCCGGTCGGCCGCCATGGGGTTCGTCTCCTCCTCGCCCGAGCCGTGTCGCGTTCACAATCCCCCAACAGGGCACGGGACTTCAACACCCTCCCTCGAATATGCGTCCTTACTTGCGTACTCACTTTCGATGGGTGTTTCATCGACGCAGTCACCGAAAGCGCACGAGTGATCACCGAGTGGATCATGCTTTCGGTCGGTCGCGGCGAGGGTTCGTGCCGTCGTGCGCCGGTGGCGTGGGCACGGGAACGAGGTTCGGACGCCTGGGGCATCACCCCAGGACGCGCCGGCGTCGCGGTTCGAGGCTGCGGCGGCACGCATTTTGCAGCCAGGAAAGGAATGTTATGACCGATGTGACCGAGCAGGATTCGGGTGCGGGATCCGACCGGGCGGCGCACCTGCGGGAGAGGATGGTCGCCGAGCTGATCGGGAACGGCGACATCGTGTCGGGGCCCGTCGAGGCCGCGATGCGCACGGTCGCCCGCGAGGTGTTCGTCCCGGAGGTGGGCTTGGAGGACGCCTACAACGCGTACGACGCGGTGGTGACCAAGCGGGACGGGAACGGGAACGCGGTCAGCTCGGTGTCCGCGCCGCAGGCGCAGGCGGCGATGCTGGAACAGGCGGACCTGGGGCCGGGCATGCGCGTCCTGGAGGTCGGCTCCGGAGGGTGCAACGCCGCGTATCTCGCGGAGCTGGTGGGGCCCACCGGAGCGGTCGTCTCGGTGGACATCGACGAGGACGTCGTCGAACGGGCGCGGCGCCTGTTGGCGAAGGCCGGCTATCCGCGGGTCGACGTGGTCCTGGCGGACGCCGAGCTGGGCGTGCCGGAGCATGCCCCCTATGACCGGATCCTGGTGACGGCCGGGGCGTGGGACGTCCCGCCCGCCTGGTTCTCGCAGTTGGTCGAGGGCGGGGTCCTCGTGGCGCCGCTGCGGGTGAGGGGCCTGACCCGCACCGTTTCCCTGGCACTCGCCGACGGCCACCTGTCGAGCCGGTCGACGCGGTTGTTCGGGTTCGTGCCCATGCGCGGGACCGGGGCGCACGACGGCATGCTGTGGGAACTGCGCGACGGCGAGATCGGGCTGCGGTTCGACGACGTGTTCGACGGCGATCCCGCCCTGCTGAAGGACGTGTTCGACGGCGAGCGCACCGACGTGTGGAGCGGGGCGACGATCGGCCGCACCGAACTGTTGGCCACCGTGCAGATGTGGCTCGCCACCGCTTTGCCCGGCTTCTGCACGGTCGTGGTCGATAAGGCGCGCGCCACCGGCGTGGTGTCGTTGCCCGGCAACCGCACGTCCGCGCTCGGCGCCGTCGACGGCGCCAACCTCGCGTACGTCACCACCCGCGCGACCGACGACGAGGATCTCGTCGAGTTCGGCGTGCACGCCTATGGCCCCCAGGCCCTGCGGCTCGCCGAAGAGACGGCCGAGCACCTGCGTACCTGGTCCCGCGTGCATCGCGGCGGGCCCGGCCCCCGCATCACCGTCCACCCCGCGGGCACCGCGGACGACGAACTGCCCGACGGACGCGTCGTGGACAAGACGCACAGCCGGGTCACGATCTCCTGGCCCATCGCGGCGAACGTCGCGCCGGGTCGGGAAGCCCTGCACCACCCCACCGAATGAGGAGAGTGGTCGACATGAACGAACTCCACGGCGACGGGCGAGGCGCCACGGCGCTGGCCCAGCGGCCGGGCACGGAGGACGAGTTCACGCTCGACGTGCGCGTCGTCGTCACCGAGAACATCCGGCGCCGGGGCGACTGCCCCACCAACGACGGTTGCGGCAACACCTGCCAGGGCGACGCGAGCGCCTGCAACAGCTTCGTCGACGACCCGGCCTGACCAGGCCGCCGGTCGTGCCGGGCGGCTCGTCCGCCCGGCACGACCGGCTCTTCGACCATCCACAGACGATCGGGAGGCATACCCGTGGCAGCAGCGCGAGCGCCGCAATACCGTTGGGAGGGCACGGTGTTGTTGCGCGCGACCACCCGTCCCGCCGACCTCGGCCCCGTGGACGACGTGGACATCTCGGGTGACGGCGCGGCGGCGCGCGGCACGGCGTGGCTGTCGCGGTTGTGGCGCGACGACCGGATCCGCGC
This sequence comes from Streptomyces sp. SID3343, assembly GCF_009865215.1. Classification (GTDB taxonomy): domain Bacteria; phylum Actinomycetota; class Actinomycetes; order Streptomycetales; family Streptomycetaceae; genus Embleya. The sequence continues at coordinate 10,544 of NZ_WWJX01000257.1, forward strand.
CGGCGTGGGCGAAGCGAGCCCGGACCTGTCCTGGGGAATCGAGGCTTTGGTGTCGGGCGAGGTGTCCGGCGATCCCCGGCGGGTCCGGCGCGCGGTGCTCGCGCTCGGCTCCTATCTGCTCCGGTGGCAGGGCCGCCCCACCCCGTTCGGCCGGTTCGCCGGTGTCGCCGCCGTCCGCATCGGGCCCGAGACGAAGGTGCGGTGGGGCGAAGCCCACCGAGCCTTCCACCGTGCCGACGCGGAATGGCTGGCGGACGTGGTCGGCCGACTACTGCGGTGCCCCGAATTGCTCGATCGACTGAGCGTGGTCGCCAACGACTGCGGCCGGGTCCGCGGCGACAGGTTCGTGGCGCCGGGCCCCCCGGCGCAGGGATCTTCTCCCGGGCTCGCCCCGGTCGAGGTGTCCGTGCGCCACACCCGGCCGGTGCGCGCGGCGTTGGAGGCGGCCCGGTCGCCCGTGCGCTACGGCGAGTTGCGCGCCCTGCTCGTCGAGCGGTTTCCCGCCGCGAGCCGCGAACAGGTCGACCGGGTCCTCGGCGGACTCCTGGCGCAGAACCTCCTGATCAGTTGCCTGTACGCCCCGATGACGAGCCCGGACGCCCTCGGCCACGTATGTGGCGAACTGCGGGCCGCCAACGCCCACCACCTGCCCGCCGTGCGCGACGACGTGCACGATCTCTACGCGATTCATCGCCGTCTCACCGCTTCGCCCCGCGTGGACCCGAGAGAGGCGACCGAGAGGATGCGGGCCGCGAGCGCGGTGGCGTCCACGCCGCTGGTCGTCGACACGGCGCTGGACTGCGACGTTCGGATACCCGAGCAGGTCGTCCGGGAAGCCCGCGACGCGGCGGCGGCCCTGTACCGGTTGACGCCGTACCCCTTCGGCGCCCCGCAGTGGCGCGACTATCACACCCGGTTCAGGGCACGCTACGGCGTCGGCGCCCTCGTGCCCGTCCCGGAGTTGGTCGCCGACAGCGGACTGGGCCTGCCCGCCGACTTTCTGGGCTCCGCCCACGGCCGCGCCGCCCGACAGGTGAGCGCACGCGACGAGAAGCTCCTCGCGCTCGTCCAGCAAGCCGTGCTCGACGGAAGCGGCGAGATCGTCCTGACCCCGGCGGTGATCGAGGACCTGGCGGCGGGTGCCCCCGAGGACGTCCTTCTGCCTCCGCGCACCGAAGTGGCCGTCACCGTCCTGGCTCCGAGCCCGCAAGCACTCTCGCGCGGGAACTTCAGGCTCGTGGTGACCGGAACTCCCCGCCCCGGAAGCAGCATGGCGGGCCGCCTCGCCCACCTCCTCCCCGAGGAGGACCGGGCACGCCTCGCCCACACGTACGGCTCGCGGGAGGCCGTCGCGGCGCAGTTGTCGTTCACTCCGCGCAGGCGCCGCAACGAGAACGTCGCCCGCACCACGCAGCTCCTGCCGCACGTCATCTCCCTGGCGGAGCACCGCGAGCCGAACGAGGACCTGATCACCGTGACGGACCTCGCGGTCACCGCCGACGCCCGCCGGTTGCGCCTCGTCCGGCTGAGCACCGGCGAGTTCGTCGAACCGCGCGTACCGCACGCCCTGGAAGCCGGGATCCACACACCGCCGTTGGCACGCTTCCTCGCCGAACTGTGCACCGCCCGCTGCGCGGTCTACCAGGGGTTCCACTTCGGTGTCGCGAGCGCCCTGCCCTACCTGCCCCGGGTGCGTTTCCACCGCACCGTCCTGGCCCCCGCGCGCTGGCTGTTGACCACGCGCGACCTGGCCGCCCCCGACACCGGGGCCACCACAGAGGTCGCGTCCCCGAATCGGGCATGGGCGCACGCGCTCGACGCCTGGCGCGCACGGCTGCGGGTGCCCGCCCGCGTCGCGCTGATCGACCACGACCGCCGACTCCCCGTCGACCTCGACCGCCGGCTCGACCGATCGGTCCTGCGGACCAGCCTGGAGCGCACCGGCACGGTGGAACTCCGAGAGACCCCCACGCCGGAGGACGTCGCCTGGCTCGGCCGCGCGCACGAACTCCTCATACCCCTGACCCTGGACCACCCCGCCACACCGGCCGCCCCGCGCACGATCGACCGCCTGCGGCCGGTCTCCGCAACCGCCGGACACCTCCCCGGCGGCTCGGACATCGTGTACGCACAACTGCACGGCCACCCCGCCCGCCAGGACGAGATCCTCACCGACCACCTACCCGCGCTCCTCGCCTCCTTCGACGCCCCGGTGCGCTGGTGGTATCGCCGCCACCGCGAGATGACCCGCCCCGACACCGACCAATACCTCGCCGTGTACCTGCACCTGCCCGACACCGCCGGCTACGGCCCCGCCGCAGAACGAATCCGCGACTGGGCACAGAGGCTTCGCCGTGACCGCCTCCTCGCCCAACTCGCCTTCGCCACCCACGAACCCCAGACCGGGCGCTACGGACACGGATCCGCGACGGACGCCGCGTACCACGTCTTCACCACCGACTCCCTAGCGGCCATCGCCCAGATCCGCGCCGCCGACCACGACCGACAGATCCCGCAGGCGTTGGCCGCGGCCGGCATCCTCGACCTCGCCGGCGCCGTGACCGGCTCCGCAGAGGCCGGACTCGCCTGGCTCATCCGCGAGCTTCCCAGGGAACAAGGCCGCCTGGACCCGGCATTGCGCGATGCCGCGTGGGAACTGACCACACCCGACCGGCCCACGGCACACCCGACGCCTTCGTCCCCCTGCGCAGCCGCCTTCCAGGCGTGGTCGGCCCGCGCCGCCGCCGTCGCGGCCTACCGCCGCGAGCTGGCCACACAACAGCGCGAACCCGCCACCGTCCTACGATCCCTGATCCACCTGCACTGTGTCCGCGCACTGGGCGTGGACCCGGACCGCGAACGCGTCGTCCAGCGCCTCGCGCGGGCCTGCGCCCTGCGCCTGGCCGCCCCCCGCCGGCAGGAGGCGGATCACCGTGCCGACGCGGCCCTCCACTGACCTCGCGGCCACGGTCGACGCGTACGCGGCGCACCTGGCCCGGCCCCTCGACGCGCCCGGCGACCAACCATGGGTGCGCCAGTCCCTGACCCGCGGAGCCGCCGGCACCGCCCTCCTGCACATCGAGCGCGCACACGCCGGCGACGGCAGCTGGCACCAGGCCCACACCTGGATTAGGCACGCGACCACGGACGACATCAGCGCCACCGACAACACCGGCCTCTACCAAGGCGCACCCGCCGTCGCCTTCACACTCCACACCGCCGCCGCCGACACCCGGCGCTACCACGCGGCCCTCACCGAACTCGACGCACACCTGGGACCGTTGGCCCACAAACGCGCCTCCGCCGCACAGGAGCGAATCACCCGCGGGACACCCTCGGACTTCCGCGAGTACGACGTGTTCTTCGGGCTCACCGGGATCGGCGCGCTATTGCTGCGCCGCCATCCCGGAGCCGGCGCGACGGAACGGGTCCTGACGTCGCTGGTCGAGCTGACCAAGCCGCTGCGCACCGACGACGGCGACCTCCCCGGCTGGTGGGTCACCCACGACCCGCACCACCGCGATTCTCCCCAATACCCGCGCGGGCACGCCAACTTCGGGGTTGCCCACGGCATCGCCGGGCCGCTCGCCCTCCTGAGCCACGCCCTGCGCCGCGGAATCACCGTGGACGGACACCACGCTGCGATCCACCGCATCTGCACGTGGTTCGACCGATGGCGGCAGGAAAGCGACGCTGGCCCGTGGTGGCCGGAGTGGATCACCATGGCCGACCTGCGCTCCGGTCGTCCCGGGCAACGCCGGCCCGGCAGACCGAGCTGGTGCTACGGCACGCCGGGCATCACCTACGCCCTGCAGTCGGCGGGAATCGCCCTGGGCGACCGCTCTCGCGCACAGGCGGCCGAGGACGCGCTCGCTCGCTGTCTCACCGACCCGATGCAACAAGGCCGCCTCACCGACGCCGGGCTGTGCCACGGCTGGGCCGGCCTCTACCAGACCGTATGGCGCGCCGCCCGCGCTGCGACAGCGCCGGCCCTCGCCGCCCACCTGCCCGAAATCGCCGTCAAACTCGCCCGACACGCCCGCCCCAGCACCGCACCCGGCCTGCTGGAAGGCGACGCCGGGACCGCCCTCGCCCTGCACACCGCCGCGCACGACCAGGCGCCAACCTCGGGATGGGACACATGCCTCCTCCTTCACGCATAGACCCGGACAGCGCAGCGAACGAGTTCGCCACCGCCGCCGATCCCACCCCCCGGCTCCGGACGACCGAGCGCGCGGTCTGGACGGTCCTGGCCGGAGGATCGCTCGACGAGGCCGCCACCGAGGCGGGCCTGCCACCCGCAGCCCTGGCCGCCACCGCGGACCTCTACCGGCAAGCCGGCCGGCAGACCCTCATCCGACACAACGGTTCCTGCGCATGGTGGCAGGTCTACATCGAGTTCACCGACTGGCACACCGCCGAACAAACCGCCGCGGAACACCTGATGCCTGCCTTGGAGCGCGCCGAGGAAGGCGGGCTCACGGCCTGGTGGTTCATGCGCAAGCACCCCTGCTGGCGGCTGCGCGTCCTGCCCCGACCCGACGACGGCGGCGCCGCAACGTCCCACCTCGCGGCAACGCTGGACGCGCTCACGCACCGCGGGGTGATCCGGCGATGGCGGCCCGGGACCTACGAACCGGAGACGGCCGCGTTCGGCGGCGATGAGGCCATGACCCACGCGCACACCCTGTTCGCCGCCGACAGCCGCGCCGTCCTCGGCCTGACCGGTCGTCCGGTCGCCCTGGGCCGCCGTGAACTGTCCGTGCTGCTGTGCGGCATCCTCATGCGCGCCGCCGGCCTGGAATGGTACGAACAAGGCGACGTCTGGCACCGCGTCGCCCTCGAACGCCCCCTACCCGCCGACGTCCCCACCGACAGGCTGCGGCACATGGCGGGCGACCTGCGCCAGTTGCTCCTCGCCGACACGACACCCGACGGGCCGATATTCGCCACCGCCGGCAGCATGCCGTCCGCCGCACCATGGGGCGACGCTTTCCGCCAGGCGGGCCGACATCTGCGCGACGCCGCCGATTCCGGAACACTCGGCCGGGGCCTTCGCGACATCCTGAGCTACCACGTCATCTTCCACAACAACCGCCTCGGCCTCCCCGCACGCACACAGAGCGTCCTCGCGCACGCAGCCCGCATCGCCATCCTCGGCACGCCAACCGACCCAGTCACGCACAGCACGACCGCACCGAGCCCCACGAACGGAAAGCGGCACCGCGACCCGCCCGGGCCCGGAGCCGCTCCGGTGGCCCGATTCCCCCTGATCCTGCAAGCCCGACGACACTGCCCGGACCTACCCACCCGCATCGCCGAAGTACGGCACTACGCCCACACATGCCAGGAGACCAGCGACCCGGAAGAACGCGTCGACCGCGCGTGCTCCGCCTGGAACCTGGCGGCACTCGTCGCCGCGGACTGTGGGATGCCCGACTTCGCCGCCGACCTGTGCAAACACCAGTTCCGCATCCTCCGGTCCGCCTGGCCGGTCACAGGGCCCATCGCCATCGCCGCCCTGCAACCCCTGGTCAACCTCGCCCGACTCACCGCGCGGGCCGGCGACCCCGGCGGCGCCTACCGAGCCTTCGCCGACATCAACCGGGCGGTCCACCACGGGGGCGACGCCCGCGTCCACCACCTCACCGTCAACTTCGACGACTTCACCACACCGCAGGACCGCAGCCAAGTCGACGGATGGCTGCACGTGCTCCTGCGCGAAGACGGCACCCGCGCCCTCGCCGCCACGGGCTCCTGGACCGAAGCCGCAACCCACGCCGCCCGCTACGACGACGCCGTCCACCGACTCCGCGAAGGCCGCCAGACCCGCATCCTCGCCGAAACCGCAGACGGACACACCGAGTCGGCACTCGCGCTCATCGACACCAGCTCCGTCACCGAACCCTGGGAGCACGCCGTCGCCGCCTGCCTGCGCACCCACGCCGGACAAGGCACCCCAGTCGCGGCAACACTCGCCACCGTGATGGAAGCCCTCGGCCCGACGGACCGGGACACCGTCCTGTTCCGCCTACGTCTGGGACTCGCCGCGCTCGACGTCACCCAAGCCGCCCAAGGACCCGAAGTCGGCCGACTCTGCGACCACCTCCTCACCAACGCCACCCATTCCGAGGACGCGTTCGCGGCCCGCGAAGTACTCCGGCACGCGACATGCCGAACCCACGCAAGCGCCGACCAGGCCGCAAGGCTCACGGAGCTTATCCGCCGCGCCGGACTCGGACACGGAACGATCCCCTCACCGCTGACCGAGCAGTTGACGGCCGCAACGCGGACCGCCGGAGCCGTCCTCGCCACCACACTCGGCGCGCCGCCACAGGCCGACTGAGCACGAGGCACTCCCCCAGCGACCGTTGGGACCGAACGGCGCTCCGTCGTGGCCGGATCGCCCTTCTTTGCAGGCATCAGGTAGTCGCGTCAGGCTCCGGTCCGCCCCTCAGGTCTGCATCTGATCCTGGCGACGCGCTGGCGGGGTGCCTCCGAAGTCACCGCGCTGTGAACGTCAATCCCCGATTCGTCCGGCGCCGAACACCGCCTGGCTACACACTGGGCTCCTGGAGATATGGGATGTTGTGGCCGTAGCGGCGGGCGCGGCCGTCGCCAGTGGGATGACCACCTGGTGGGCGGTCCGATCGACGGCCGCGACGGCGGTTCCCGACCCGCCGGGCGCGGGGGTCGCCGAAGCGGTGATCGTCGCAACCGCGCGGCTGATGGCCGAGGACCGGCTCTACGCTCGCATGGCCGCACGCAGGCAGGTGTACGAGAACTTCCTTCACGGCGCTGGGCGGGTCCTGGACACGCCGGGCGCCACCGTGGACAGCGCGCTTGAGGGCAAGAGCTTGCGCGGAATCCTCGGCAGTGTCGAACTGACCGGGCCCGACGATGTCACCGAGGCGGCTCAAGCATTGTTCGACTGCTTGCATGGCGACCGAAGGGACATCGACAAAGCCAAGGAGACGTTCCTGGACGCCGCCCGAGGTGCCGTCGACGTGCGCCGCGCGGAGACTCCCTCGCTGGCGACACCGGCCGGGCGGTAGGGGTCGTTCACTTCGAGCGGGCCCGGGTGCGGGGCGTCAAGGCGCGGACCGCCGGGTGTGCCCGGTCGGGGGCGGACACGCCAGGGCGTTCGTCGACGGCTCGTCCTCCGGGGGGTCGTTTCCGGGTCGGGGGCGGGGTTGCGACGTGGGATCGTCGAGTCAATTGATTCTTGGATCTCTGAGGGCCCTCATCAGCGCGTCGTCGACCTCCGGCCGCAGTCCGTCGACGTATCCCGAGGGTGGGGAGAACAGGCCGGGGCGGGGATCGGTGTCCTCCGGGGCGGCAACGCCGGACACCAGCAGGTCGCCGATGATCCCGGCGGGGCCGGCATCGACGAAGGCCACGGCGTTGCGGACCCGAACTGCCGCCAAACGCCGGTCCACGCCGGTATGGCCCGCCGCGCACGTGTAGGTGACATCGGTGCCGCCCACGGCCAGCACTCCTGCGTCGCCCCGGGCGCACGTCCCGCACAGAATGGGGAACATCGCCCCGGTCGCTCCGGTCGTGATGACCACGCGGACTGCGCCCGCCACGGCGACCCGAAGGGCCCCGGTCGGCGTCGGCGCCGTTGGCAGCTCCGCGACGCTTGCCTCGTCGAGAGCGCCCAGCGCCCGCCGTATCCGATCCACGGCGTCGCGCATCAGCGACGGTGCGGGCTCGATGTCGCTCATCGGTTCCATGGGTTCCCACTGGTAGGCGAGCCGGATCCGCAGGTGCCACAGCGGATCGTCCCGCTCGTGCCCTCCCGCCTTCAGGGCGGCGTCTATGCGGGCCCGTAGGCCGATCGGCTCGCCTCCGTATCCGGTGCAGTCTTCCAGTGCGGCTCGCACAGCGTCCAGGGGCACCGCGTCGGCCACGCGGTCGTGCTCTCGCGCGAGGGCGAGCAAGGTCATGGCGAGCGTGCCGAGATCGGCGTCCGCAGCCGCGGGTTGCTCGGCGCACCAGGTCGGGGCGAGGAGCCGGGCGGCGTGCTCGACCGCGCTGCGCCAGACCCCCGGGGCATCGGTGCGCAGCAGCAGGCCCATGGCGGCGGGCAGGTTCGTGTCGCGGCGCCGGATCGGCGGATCATCGCTCTCCCTTCAGGGGTACGTCGGCGAGGTACGTCCACGTGATGGTGCGGCCGTCGTGCCATTGGGAGACGAGCGAAAGCTTTTCGGCCCGCAGCGTGACCGGGCCGGGGCGCCCGTGGTCGGAGAGCCACACCTTCATGGCACGCCGATCGGCCAGGTGAGCGTCCGGGCCTAACGGTGGAGTCGGGTAATGCAACTCTCGGAATAGCTGCACGGTCATGCCGAGCAGTCTGCCGGGGAGCCGAGCCGGAGGTCCACGCTTTCGGCGACTCGGGACGACTGCTGTTCGCTCCGCCCTCCATGTCGGTCCCGGCCTCCTGCGCGTCGGCAGCTTTCTCGTCCCTGACGGCCCGGGCCCGGGAACATGCCGACCGCCACCACGTGCGCGGCATGGCCCGTGTTTCCGCCTGGGTACGGTTCCCGCGCCACGGTGAGGGTTCATCGCTCCAGGTGTGCGGACAGGAGGAGTTCGGACTGGGGGGAGAGCGTGGCGACGCGGATCTGGTCGCCGGCGCGGTAGGTCAGGCTTCCCGGCACATCGCCCACGGCCGGGTGGTAGTCGCCACGGGACAGCGTGGCAAGGACCGCGAAGCGCAGGCCCTCGCGCAACGCGAGTGAGAGCCCGAGGGGGACGGCGAGGTCAACGGTGGGGTCTGCGAGCGCGGCGTTGACGAGCGCGCGGACCTCCTGCGTCGTCATTAGCTTCTGTCGTCCGGTCATGGACCCAGTATCGGGGTCGGCCCGAGCCGGAAGGCAGCGACGGACGGGTGGCCGAAGTCTGCGGTGGACGTGGTGGCCGCAACCGTTGCGCGGTCCTCGGCCATCCGTCGTACCGGGTCACCACTCGGCATGGGTCTTCGGCTCGTCGGCGACCTCGTGGGACGCCGCAACCACGGCCCCCCGCAGATTGGTTCGGCACAACTCGCGACGGCAGATGGCTGCCTCACCGGGTGGGTGGGTCGAATTCGCCGTTCTTGGCGCCGTCGATGAAGCAGGCCCATTCGTGGGCGTCGAAGACGAACGGTGGGCGGGTGGATTTGGTGTCGCGGAGTCCGACGTGGCCGTCGGCGAGGTGTGCGATCTCGACGCATCCGGTGCCGCTTTGGCTGGCACGGGCCTTGAACCAGCGGGCTCCGTCATGGTCCTGGCGTTCCGCGGTCGGCTGGTGAGTCACGGTCGGGAAGCTCCCTTGCTCTTGTGGCGGTGATCAGTTCGGCCGATTCGTCTGCGGGGAGGGCTTCGGCTCGCAGGTGATTGAAGACGTCTTCGTGGTGGCGTACTTGTGCAGGGCGTTCGACGTAGATGTTCCCGGTGGGGCTGTCGACGTAGAGGATGTTCGGGTCGCCGCTGCCGAGTTCGATGACGGAGAACGGGCCGGCCATGCCGGGGTGGGCGCCGCGGGAGTAGGGCAGGACCTGGATGGTGACGTTCGGGGCCGTGCCCACAGTCGCGAGGTGTTCGAGTTGGGCGCACATCACCTGGCGTCCGCCGACGCGGCGATGCAGTACGGCCTCGTCGAGGATCGCCCACAGCGTGAGCGGCGCCGCTCGGGTGAGGAGTTGCTGACGGGCCATGCGCAGTTCGACGAGTTTGTCGATCATCGCGGGGGTGTCGTCGCGGCGGACGGCGCGCAGCAACGCGCGGGCGTAGTCCCAGGTTTGGAGGAGGCCGTGGACGATCGCGTTGTCGTAGGCGTAGACGGCCGCCGAATCCGCTCCAGATCCACGTAGGTCTCGAAGCCCGCGGGAAGCACGTCCTCGTAGTCGGCGAGCCAGGACTTCTCGGACCACAGCCGCGAAAGGTCATTCCGTGTGGGGTCGGCCACGGAAGGTGATACCCGAACGGTAGGCGTGCATCGCCGTGATGTACATACACCACCGACGTACAAATCCGGAAAGCCCGTCTCCACATGGGGAATTGAGGCAGACTCGTTCCGAGGGAAACGTCGAGATGTACTCGCCACGATGTACGTACGCCCGGCACACTTCAGGGGTCCACCCACGGGAGGTGACAGCGCCGTGTCCGGTCTGAGCCCCACCGTCCGTCGGCGCAGGCTCGGCAGCGGTGGGCACGAGGTCCCCGTCGGGCGGCAGCGTGCGCGAAGCAGTGTTATACGGGCGCATCTCGGCAAAATCGGGCAGCGGGCTGCGAGAGGAGGCTCTTCCTGAACAGCGACGGCCTCGAACAGGGAACTGCCGTTCGTTCGTGAAGCCCTCGCGGCCTCCGCGCCAGTGTCCGTCCCTACTGGGCCGACCCGCCCGCGCCAGGTCGCTTCGGGATGACACTGACGGTGAGCAGGTGGCCGGTGGGCAGCACCGACCGGTAGCGGCGGCCCCCGTGGTGGTCGGTGTCGAGTACGAGGCCGGCAAGGACACGCTGGGCGGCAGTGTCGTCGGTGACCATGGCCTGCACGGTGTGGCGCCTGCCCTGATCGATGACAACCAGTTCGTCCAGATGCGGCCCGGCCTCCCCGGCCCACGCTGTCAGGGACCGCAGCTCCGCCACGGTGCCCCGGGTGCTGGTGATGCGGTCCGCGAGCCCGGGTGTGCCCGGCAGATGCGGGGCGGCGTTGGTGCCGACGACGATGACGGTTTCCTCCCACCGACCGCGCACGGACGCCCCGTACCGACCTGCGAGGACCTCATGGACGGCGGGGACGACGCCGAGCCGGGCCGCGATGCGGTCGACGGCAAGGCGCTGATCGGCCAAAGGCAGTTGATGGGGTGTGGCGAGGTTGACGTGCGGGTCTTCGTCCAGCACACAGGTGATGACGAGCGGTGGCAACACCCCCGCCTCGTCCAGGAGCCTGGCCACGCTCTGCAGTTGCTGCGCGAGATCCTCCATACGCACAGTCTGCCGGACGACGTCCGAGACGAGCGTTGGGCAGGACCAATGCCAGGTACAGGTACAGGTACAGCCACTCCCAGGGGTCGCCCTGGCGGAACTTCACGCCGGAGTAGACCTTGGTGGCTGGTCGGTCCAGGACGGTGCTGATCGCGTCGCGGTCCACGTCCTGCTCGCTGAAGGTCTCTAGGCGCACGTTCCCTTCGCCGGCCATGGGCACGAGGGTGTACACGTCGTCGCAGACGCCCTTGCGCAGGGGCACGAACGTCGCCATCTCGCACGAGACGGTCTTCCATGTCCGACCGTCGCGTTCGAAGGCGAAGCTGCGGGAGATGCTGCCTCGGATGCGCATCGGCAGGACCAGGCGTCCTCCGGGGGCGAGCTGGTCGAGGATCCGCATGGGAACGTCACCCGCGCCGACGGTGAATTGAATGCGGTCGAAGGGGGCGTGCTCGGGGAGGCCGGCGGCGCCGTCGGCCAGTTCGACGCTCACGTTCGTGGCCCCGGCCTGGGCGAGGTTCTTGCGGGCGCGATCGACGAGGTCCTGGTCGACGTCGACGGTCCACACGTGGCCGTCGGGGGCCACGAGTTGGCCGAGCAAGTGGGCGTTGTAGCCGGTGGCGGCTCCGGCTTCCAGGATCCTGTGGCCGGGTTCGGCGCCCAGTTGCTCGATCTGGGTGGCGACGATCGAGGGCGCGGAGATGCAGGAGATCATCTCGCCGCTCTCGTCGTGCTTAATCGGCACCGCGTCGTCGACGTACGCGGCCTGAAGGTCGACGCCGGGGAGGAACCGGTGGCGCTCGGTGTCCCGGAAGGCGCTGACGACGGCTGGCGTGTGCAGGTGGCCGCTGTCGACGAGGCGGGATACGAGCGCTTCGCGCAGCTCGGCGGGGTCAGTGGCGGAGCTCAGGGTGCTCTCCATCCGAGTGAGGGTAGGGGCCGGGAAGGTGTACCGGCGGGTGGACACGTCGGCTTCATTCCTGTCGGTGAAGGCGACTTCCCGGCCCAGCCAGGCCGTCGCCGCCTGCTCGTCGACGGGTACACCGGCGCGGTTGAGGGTGAAGATCGCGTGATGGGCAAGTACCGCGCGCAGGCCCCGTGTCAGTCGCCCGTCGGCGGCCAGTCGCCGCAGCCGGTGGCCGGCGTTCTCGAATGCGGCGACGCGCTCTGCCCAGCCGGGCTCGGCGTTCGGTCGCCGGGCTGCGTCGGCGTTCATCAGGTGCCGCATGGCCGTGATCGCCCGCTCGCGGGGCAGGCCGGTTGGCGCGGTGACGGCGGGCCGCAGGGAGCCGAGCTTGGCCCAGACGTCGCCGACTTCGAAGGGGTCCAGGCCGGCGGCCCGGTTCAAGACGGACAGCAACAGGACGCAGCGTTCCCTGGCGCCGGGGTTGCCGGTCTCGGCCAGAGCGGCACGGCTGTCCGCGGAGAACACGTCGTGCGCGACGTTCATGCCGTCGGGGCCGCCGAACGCCTCGGTCTCCGGCTCGTAGACGCCGCCGACCCAACCGTCGACCAGTCCGTCGGTGACGAGCCTGTCCAACAGGCGGGCCGCGGAGTGTTCGGTGCGCAGTCTCAGCCCCCCGTCCTTGCGCAGGAAGTGGAATCGGCGGTCGTGCAGCGCGCACGACGGCGTCCGCGCGGCCTCCGGACTCACTTCGACGCTGCCCGGGAAGGTCACGGTGGCATGCCACCAGCCCTTCTCGGCGGTGATCGGAAGGTCCTCGTGGTCGGCGTCCATGGTCGTGGGCACTCTCCTTGGTCGTGGGGGCGGGTCAGGTGATCAGCAGGGCGCGTGTCCAGCCGGTGGTGTTCGCGCCGTCGAGTACCAGGTGCGCGCTGGCACGGCCTTCCATGAGGCCGGGCTTGGACAACCGGTCCGGGGCGGCGGCCAGGTGCTTGACCAGGTCTTCGATCAGCGGCGCGAACCGGGCCGAATCGGGGCTGTCGTCGGCGACGGCACGGGCGAGGGCCAGCAGGCCGGCCCAGCCGTGGCACAGCGAGGCGTCGGTGATCCGTTCCAGGCGGTCCGAGGCGGCCAGCGCGCGTACGAGGGTGTCCTCCGCAGCGAGCTGGCGGGCCGGGTCGTCCAGGGGGCTCGCCGCCGAGGAAGCGATCCGCGAATACGAAACCGTGACCGGCCCGCGCCAAGCCCCCACCCGCCTTGCCATCGCCCAACTCGACCTCACCCTGTCACGCGTCGCGTTGGGCCAACCCGACAGCGCCGTCGAACTGGGCCGAAGAGCCTTGTCCGGCGACCGGGTCGTGGACTCGATCCGCTCCCGCGCGCGGGACCTGGACCGAGCACTGCGGCGCAACTACCCCACCGTGTCCGACGTGCGAGAGTTCTCCGGTCAGGTGCACGCCCTGCGCGGATGACGCCCGTTCACCACGTCGAGGTCACCCAGGGCGAGACATCGAGCGCTTCCATCCCCGCAGCCCGCGCGGCGGCCAGACCCTCCTCGGCGTCCTCGACCACCAGGCACATACCCGGAGTCACCCCCAACCGGCGGGCCGCCTCCAGGAACAGGTCCGGTGCCGGCTTGCCCCGCGCCACGTCCTCCCGCGTCACCACGACGTCGAACGCACCCTCCAAACCGACGGCGCCTATCGCCGCGCGGACGATGACGCCCGCACCGCCGGACGCCACAGCACACATCCGGCCCTGCGCGCGAGCGCGCCCCAGCATCGCCGACACGGGCGCGTGGACGGACAGACCCGAGAGCCGACCGGCGATCAGGGATCGGCAGGCGTCGAGGATCTCGGCCACCGGATCCTCCACACCGAGCTGCACGAGCAGATCGTCGGTGGACGTTCCGATCCTCTCCCGATACCAGTCCCGATCCAGGACGATCCCGCGTGGCGCCAGTACCTCTCGCAGGCAGCGATAGTTCAAGGGCTGGGAGTCGACGACGGTACCGTCCCAATCGAAGAGCACCGCGTCATAGGGGGCGAGATCCACGTCCATGGGCGGACCTTCCGGTTCTCGTGCCATAGCGGTCGAAACCCGCAACCTTCGGCTCCCCGTCCGGGTTGCCTGTGGCGTGGGCGCGACGTGGATCTCGATCCTGGCATGTCCGGCACGCATGCCGTAGTCCTCGGAACGAATCCCGCAGGCTGCAGTGCCTCGTATCAGGACGGGTCATCGGTGCTCGACACGTCCTCCGGATCAGCCTTGGGACGAGCGGCCGTCCACGCGCGGTGGCCGACAGTCGCCCGCCGGCAGGAGTAGAGCGGGAACAAACCGACAGCGGACGGTAGTTGCGTCGGCTACGAGGTTGTCGACGGGCTGGAGGAACATGCCGACGGAGGTCGCGATTTGGCGGATGGACAACGGGGGACGGCCGCGACGTATGCGAACGGCGGCGATGCCGCTGGAGCGCGACCTTGAGGACGTGATCGAGGCGGACCCGGACATCCTCGGGGAACCCGTCCTCCTGATCGGACGTCAGGTGCCCACCGCTCACGGTGGTTTCGTCGACCTCCTGGCGGTGGACGGCGAGGGCTGCCTGCGGGTCCTGGAGCTGAAGCGTGACCGGACGCCGCGCGAGGTGATCGCCCAGGCGCTGGACTACGCGTCCTGGGCGGCGTCGCTCTCCCACGCGCAGATCCTGCGGATCTTCGCCGACTACCGCGCCGACGAGACCACCTTCGAGAGTGCGTTCGAGGAGCGTTTCGGCGTCGCCGCGCCGGAGGAGTTGAACGCCGCGCACCGGGTGACGATCGTGGCCGCGCGCCTGGACGAGGCCACCGAGCGGATCGTGGGCTACCTCGCGGACCTCGGGGCCCCGGTCAACGCCGTTTTCTTCCACTACTACGAGGACGACGGACACCGCTACCTCGCGCGGACCTGGCTGCGCGACGAGGCCAAGGCCGCACCCGCGCCCCGGGCGGGGAAGTCCTCGACCCGTGAGCCGTGGAACGGCGTCGACTGGTACTCCGCGTTCGGCGAGGAGGGTGGTACCCGGTCGTGGGACGACGCCCGCCGGTTCGGGTTCGTCTCGGCCGGCGGCGGCAAGTGGTTCTCCCAGGGCCTGCGCCGGCCGCGCCTGGGGGACCGGGTCAACGTCTACATCCCCAAGGTCGGCTACGTGGGCGTCGGCGAAGTCTGCGGTGAACCGGCGCCGTTCACGGAGGCGGTGGTCGGCGACGGCTCGGTGCGCCTGGCCGAGCAGCAGCTCGTGGGGACCTACCGCCACGCGGGGGACGAGAACGATCCCGACGTGGCCGAGTACGTCCTGCCCGTGCGGTGGCTCAAGACGGTCGACCGCAGTGACAGCGTGACCGCCAAGGGCATATTCGCCCTCCAACACCCCATGTGCCGCCTCAGCAACGCCACCACACTCGCGATCCTGAACGCGCGATTCTTCCCGGAGCGCGCCACCACCTGATCGCGCCGACGTGCCCGCGCCCCCAAATCCTTCGGGCGCGGGCGCTTGCGTGCCCGGCCGGCTAGGAGCGGCGCGGCTCCACGTCGGGGAACGGAACGAACCAGTGCTGCGGAGTCTCGTCGGGGGTCCGGCGGGTGGTCAGCAGGTGTCGTCGGCAGGCGGGCCACTCGTAGTCCGTGGGGTCGGCGGGGAGGTGGGCGGCCTCGTCGGCGACCAGGTCGGGGTCCTCGTCGAGTGTGGTCTCGGCGTCGGCGAGGGCCAGGTCGAGGACCTGGTGTTCCGCCGGGCAGCGGGGGAAGGGAAGCCTGCCGTGTTCGAGGTCGGCGATCAGGTCGTCGACGGCGGCGGCCATGTTCCGCCGCCACGGGGTGCCGCCGTCCCATGTGGACCGGGGAAGGCGATGCAGGACACTCCAGGACCTCTCGGCTCCGGCCTCGACGGGGCGGTCGCCGTGGGTGCGGATGTCGTCGTCGATGTCGTCCGCGAGCAGGCTCAGGCTGGTGTGCAGGAGCGAGGCGGTGCGGGCGGTCGGCCGCCAGGGATCGCCGCCCGAGCGGGGCGGGAAGAGCGTCGCGAACGAGGGCAAGGGGTCGGCGGTCACGGGTCGAGCGTAGAAGAGACGCCGGTCGAGGCGGGCGACGGCACGCTCAGGCGGCGCGGTTGCCCAGGGCCTGTGCGGGGTCGATGCCCAACAGCCGCCAAAGATCCGCCGTGGACACCCGATGCGCGGGACCGGCGCGCCAGGTCGGGCACGGGTACCGACCCCGACGGGCCAGGTCGTAGCCCTTGCTGCGCCCCAAGCCCAAGGCGCGGTTCGCCAGCTCCAAATCGACCGCCGGAGGCAGCGCGAGGAGTTCCTCCCACGTCATCCCATGCTCCCCATCGTCCGCTTGCATGACGCCCTCCAGGTCTTTCATGGTCGCTGGTGGAGAATTTCTATCACATCAGTTGCCATGACGAGATACTTCGAGCAAACTCGTTGTCATGACGAATGATGAGTGGGTGGCCGGAATCGCGGCCCTGCTGGGGGCCCAGGTGCGTCGCTACCGCAAGGAACGCGGGATGACGACGCAGCAACTCGCCGAGACGTGCGCCGCGCTGGGGGCGGACGTCCCCGCGAGCGTCATCGGCAACGTGGAGACCGGCCGCCGGGCATCCTTCGGCGTGGCCGAATTGCTCGTCGTCGCCAAGGCCCTGGACCTGGCACCCGTGAACCTGCTCTTCCCGCTCGGCCGGCAGGAGACGGTCCAAGTCCTCCCCGACAGCGAGGTACCCGTGTGGGACGCGGTGACATGGTTCACCGACGAGACCCCCCTCGCCCAAGCCGCACCCGAGGGATCGCCGCGCGCGATCGTCGACGCCTTCCGCGTCCACGCCGACGCCGTCACCACCGCTTGTACCTCACAACGCCTGCTCGGCGAACACCAGCGCAAGGCCGCCACCACGCTCAACGCCGCCCGACGCGCCGACCACGTTCGCTCGGCCGACCAGTTCGGCGAGATGCTCCTGCAGGACGCCCAGGCCCTGCGGGCCCTGCGCGCCGACATGCGCACCCGCGACCTCTTCCCCCCGGCCCTGCCCGAGGGCCTGGCCTTCATCGACGAGCCCGACGACGAAGGGGGCAACGCGTGAAAGGCGGCGGCGTCAACCGACGCTGCGCGTGCCGCAGGCCCGGCACCGACGTCCAATACGGCAAGTCCTGCCCCAAGCTCACCCGCCGAGGACACGGCACCTGGCACCTGCGCCAAGAACTTCCCGAGACCGAGGACGGCACCCGCCGCTCCCTGCGCAAGCCCGGCTTCACCTCCGCCACCAAGGCCCAGAACGAACTCGACCACGTCCGCGTCCTGCTCGCCATACCCGACGAGGACGACACCCCCGGCCGCCGAGCCGTCGCCGAACTGCTCCTGGCCGCCGTCAAGGACAAGGAGCCCTTCCCGACCATCGAAGAGGTCACCCGCCGCGTCCGCGCCGGCGTGGCCCTCACCGAACGCATCACCGTGGGCCAGTGGCTCGAACAGTGGATCGAGGGCCGACGCGGTCTCCGCCCCGGCAGCGCCCTGCGCTACGCCAGCATCATCCGCGTCCACCTCGTCCCCGCCATCGGCCACATCCGCCTCGACCGCCTCACCATCGCCGACATCGCCGCCATGTTCGACGCCATCCGCGACGGCAACAACGAGATCGTCGAGTCGAACATCCTGCGCCGTGCCGCCGTCGATCGCCTGGCGGCAACCCCGTGGAAGGGCGCCGACAACCGCGCGCTGCGGCGGAACCTGAAACTGCAGATCGAGGCGATGCCCGAGTTTCGGCGCACCACGGGGAACACCTCCCTGCATCGGATCAAGGCCACGCTGCGCGCGGCGCTGAACGCAGCGATCGCGGCGCAGAAGATCACCTTCAACCCCGCCTCCCACGTCGAACTCGATCCCGAGGAACAACCCCCGGCGCTGCTGTGGACGCCGGAGCGGGTTGCGGCGTGGCGCCGCACAGGCGTCGTCCCCGGCCGGGTCATGGTGTGGACCCCCGAGCAGACCCAGGAGTTCCTCGACCACGTCGCCGACCACCGCCTCTACGCCCTGTGGCACCTGGTCGCCCACCGCGGCCTGCGGCGGGGCGAAGCCTGTGGCCAGCGCTGGCAGGACACCGACCTCGACGCCCGAACCCTCACGATTTCCATTCAACTCACCGAGGTCGGTTGGAAGATCGTCGCCTCGTCCCCGAAGTCCAAGGCGGGCGAGCGACCCGTCGTCCTCGACAAGGCCACGAACAAGGTCCTCAAGGCCCACCGCAAGCGTCAGCGCGCCGAAGCCGAGGCCTTCGGCGATTCCTGGCACGACACCGGCATGATCTTCACCCGCGAGGACGGCAGTTGGCTCCAGCCGAGTTCGATCACCAAGGAGTTTCAGCGTCTGGTCGCGCTGTACGACCTGCCGCCGATCAACATGCACGGCAACCGCCACGGCACCGGCTCGCGCACCGTCGACCAGACGGGAAATCTCCGCACGGCCCAGCTCCTGCTCGGCCACGCGCACGTCAACACGACCACGCGGTACGCCGCCGGTACCGATGAAGCGGCCAGGGCCGCAGCCGAGCTCACTGCCGGACTCATCCGCAACGGAACCAAGCGCAAGAAGGATAGGCAGGACAAGCAGAGCCGGCCGGGCAGGCAGGGCAAGAGGAACAGGCCGAAGGGCCACGGCGACTGAGACTTCGGGCGAACGCGCCGTGTCTTCCGTCGAATCGACGGCGGGGGCCATCACCCTGCCCGGGGGCGGCCACTGCCTTGTGTCGTTCCCGGGCCTGTGGTCGAGCCTCCCCCTGGACGGGTTTCGACAGGCAAGATGGGATGCCCACGGCCAGGCTCCGGCGTGGCCTCGACTCCTCCGGCACCTCCCCCCGTGCCGGAAGGCCCGGGCCGCGCTCCCAACCCCAGGTGAGCGCGGCCCGAATTTGCGGGGCGGCTGTCGAACTCGCGGGGCAAGGTGTTCCCTGGTCGGCGAGGAGGCTCCCGCGCGGCCGAGTTCCTGACCTCCGGGCCCGGAGGGCAACGGCAAGCGTTAGGGGTCCAAGCCCCACTCCGTGCAGGACACGACGTGCTGCCGACGGCTTCCGCGCACTGGGAAGAGCGGGGCCGGGTGGAGAGCGGTGTCCGGCTCGATCTTCCGCGCCCGGCGCAGCGGCATGGCGTACTTCCGACCCGGCGAGGCGGAGGCCCCGCTGACCTTGCGGGTCGCTCACCAACGGTGTCGCCGCCTTTGGCCTTGCCCGATCGAGGACTCGCCCATGTTGTGTCACCTCCTTCGCTTCCCATGCCGGGCGGGTCTCGTACCGGCGTGGGTCGAGCGGCCGTATTCGATCCGGCCGATCGAATTCAGACACCCGTTTGGGTGACTCCGGAATCGATGCCGCGAGGCTAGGATTTCCATTGTTTCGCCCCATGCAATTGCAGGTGACCGCCCATGGGTAGGTATTCGCAGGTGGAGACGCCGTCGACCACTCCCGGACGCGGATTGTTCGATGGCTTTTCGAATGGAGTTTCGGTGACTGATTTTGGCAACGGGATGTCGGCCGAGTGTGTACCCGGAGCGGTTTGGGTCAAGGGCAGCGACAGCAATGCTCAGGGGAACTGCGTGGAGATGGCGGCTCTGCCGGACGGGCGGGTCGCGGTGCGCAACTCGCGACACCCCAAGGGGCCGGCGCTGGTCTATACACGATCGGAAATCGCCGCGTTCGTGAATGGCGCAAAGAACGGCGAATTTGATCGAATGACGGGCTGAGTCCCCTAGCTCTACCCTTTTGATGTGGCGGACATGCGAACTGGGAGTCGGGATAATGGCTGGGCCCCACTAGTCATTCAGGAGTTCGCATGTCTGCCGAGCAATCGAGCCGTGATCTCTCGTTCGCCCCCGTGTTGAGTCTTTCCGGCCGGCCTCGCAAGCCCGTCGTCGCGGCCAGGTTGGTCGGGGCGGCCCTGCGCACGCTTCGGGAGAGCAGAGGTCAGGCGATCAAGGACGTGGCCCACGTCATCCGGGCCTCCCACTCCAAGATCAGCCGGATGGAACGCGGCGAGAACCCGCAACGGGAACTGGACGTGCTCGACCTGATGGCCGCCTACGGCGTGACCGACGAGCAGGTTGTCGCCGGGATGAAGGAACTGGTGCGCGAGGCCAACGCACCCGTGTGGTGGCACAAGTACAACGACGTGTTGCCGGGCTGGTTCCGGCGACTCATCGGCATGGAGGATTCGGCGATCGCGCTGAACACCTACGAGATGAACCTCGTCCCGGGGCTGCTGCAGACCCGGGCGTATGCCCGGGCCATCGTCAAGGCGGGTCTCCCGGAGGCCACGGACGAGCAGATCGAGCGCCGCGTCGAGTTGAGGATTCTGCGCCAGGAGTTGCTGCGGGGCGAGGCCCCGCCCAGGATCAAGGCGCTGTTGGACGAGTCGGTCCTGCTTCGGCCCAGGGGTGGGTTCGCCGTGATGGTCGAACAGTTGACCCATCTGAAGTACCTGGCGGAGCACGACATCGCCAACGTTCGGATCGTGAGCTTCGGGAAGGCTGCCAACCTCACGCCCCCGACGTCGGTCACCCACCTGACTTTCGGACCGGGCGGGCCGCCCGAACTGATCTATCTGGAGCACATCGACAGTGCCCACTATCTGACCGGCAAGGACGACCTGCGCAGTTACAAGCTCGTGCTGGAGGAGTTGGGGAAGGTCGCCGAGACTCGCACCCGCAGCATGGAGATGGTGGACGAGGCGATCACTCGTTTCTCCCGCTGACCCAACTTTGGGATTGTTCAGCGCAGACGGGCGACTCCGCCGTACTCGATCCACTCGGGGTCGCGTCCCTGTCGGGGCCGGACCTCGGTGTCGGGACGCCACCGGGACACCTCCACGAGTCCGGGCTCCAGGATCTCCTTGCCGATGAAGTACGCGTCCACCTCGCGGGGTTCGCGCACCCGGCCCCAGGAGCCGTTCGTGCTCTGCGCCATGAACTCGGTGACCGAGTCTCGAATGTGCCGGTGTTCGCTGACGAGCTGGCAGACGACCATGATGCTGCCCGGTACCAAACGGCTTGCGACGCGTTCGATCATGCCCGCGGGGTCGTCCTCGTCCGGGATGCAGTGCAGGACCGACACGAACAGCGCGGCGACGGGGGCCTTGAATTCGATGAGACGTCGGACGTCGGGGTGCTCGAAGATGCCGTCGGTGTCGGTCATCTCCGCCTGGATGACGGTGGTGCGGTCGTTCTGGTCCAACAGCGTCCGCCCGTGGGCCAGGACCAGAGGGTCGTTGTCGATGTAGACGACCCGAGCGTCGGAGTCCACCCGCTGGGCGACCTGGTGGACGTTGTCCTGGGTGGGCAGACCGGAACCGTGGTCGAGGAACTGTCGGATGCCGTACTCGGTGGCGAGGGTATGTACGACGCGTTGGAGGAAGAGCCGGTTGTTGAGCGCGAGAGCACGCGTGGTGGGGACGATCCTGAGGAGTTGCAGGCACGCGTCCTCGTCGGCCGCGTAGTTGTCCGTCCCGCCCAACAGCCAGTCGTACATGCGGGCGACGCTGGGCACGTTCACGTCGACGGAGTGAGAAACGGGTTCCTCTTCGCCACCCACGAGCCCCCCAGATCCACGCCCAATGGACGCGTCGGCTGCCGAAGTACCCATGCTAGAGGCCCCGGTGAGGTCGCGAACAGGCTTCGTTCGAGTGGCGGGGGCTCACTCGTAGGGATTGCGCGGCGCGTGAAGCGAGAGAGAAATGGGCGACCCGTGGCGTGGGGACGTGTACGCGCCCCTCTTCATCCCCGTGTCGACGGGCGGCGTTCCAGGGTTCGCACCAGGTGGGTGGGCAGGGTGCGTTCCGCCGTGAGCAGGTGGGCGGCGACGGTGGAGGCTTCGGCGCCCATCAGGTCCGCGGCGGAGGTCAGGGTCATGCCCAGCAGGTAGTGCAGCGAGACGGCGTCGGCCTCACGCGTCGGTAACGCGTCGTAGAGGGCTTCCTCCGTGCTTTCGCTGGCAGGGTCGGTGCCCACGGCCTCGACGGCCAGCCCCAGCATGTGCCAGGCGTCGGCCGCGGGGCTGGAGCCGCGCAGGATGTGTTGCCACTGGCGGGCCAGGCTGACGAAGGTCGCGCCGACCGTCTCGACGCCGAGCACACGGTCGCCGGTGCGCAGGCGCGCGTACTCCTCGTATCGTGCGCGCCGCGACTGGCAGAACACGGCGAAGTCGGGCGAGGACGCGTACGGCGACGTATCCGTCGGGGGCGAAGTCTCCGCCCGGGCGGACGGCGTCGAAGGCTGCGGCATGGGGGCTTCGTCTCCTGGGGTTCGACGGCCGGGCCGACCGGCCGTCACCGGTCGGTCCCAGGCCGCCCGGGATCCTCGGTCTCGATCCGACGCGGTCCGACGCGTGGGACGGGCGTGTCCAGATCGGCCGACCCGTCGGGTGTCCCCTCCTGTGAAGGCCCGACGCGCACGGCGCCTCGGCCGAGGGCTTCGGCGGGCGGGGCGGCGGAGCCGGGCGAAGGGACCGTCGCCTGCGCGTCCCCCCAGAGTGCGAGCAGGGCCTCGGGCTCTCCGGAGAAGATTTCGGCCAACACCGCCACCACCGTCCACGGGGGACGGACGTCGCCGGACAGGACGAGCGACACGTACGAGGGGGTCAGTCCCGCACGCGACGCGGCGTCCGAGACCGTGGATCCGCTCGCACCCCGTAGGCGGGTCAGCGCTGCGGCCAACTCCCGCGCTGCGCGCCCCGCCGACGTTGGCATCCCCTCGCCGTCGGCCTCCGGCGCCTCCGAGGCGTCGCCGTGCGGCGGAGACGTGCGTTCGCCGGCCGGGGCCGGCTCGCGTGCCGGTTCGCCGCGCAAGTGACGCCGGTTTGGGTGCCGTGCGCGTGGGGTGCCCCACTTCGTCCGCGCGGTGTTCACGTCCACGTCGGTGGCCGCCGCGATCGCGTCCCAGCCGATGCCGGACGCCAGGGCGTCGCGCACCGCCGCCTCGGTATAGCGGTCCAGGGCGCTGGCCAGGCAGTGCACGTGGTCCAGCGTCACCGGGAGCGGCGCGTTCCGGTATTCGGCCTCGGCCAGTCGCATCGTCGTCGACAGAACCTCCTCGACCGCGTCCGCCCCTCGCCACCGTGACCGGGCCGCCGGTACCCCCTTGCCGTCGCGCAGGCGCTGTGCCCGGCGTCGGCACGGCTTGTCGCAGTAGTCCCTCTTGCGGCCCGGCCCGTTGTCCTGGCGAAACCATCGGCCGCAGTACGCGCATCGTCTGTAGTCCACCGACGCCCCCACACCCCGCTCCTCCCTCCCGTACGGCTTCCCGGGACACGCCTCGGCGATGTCCGTCCCCGGGCATCGGGCCCGGGGACGGACATCGGACGGTCAGAAACGGGTCAGGCGTGTCCATCCGACGGCGGAGCGTCCGGCCACACCCGCCATCGCCAGCAGGAAAGCCACCTTGGTGGGGTCGAGAATCTGTTCGCCGGCGATCGCCCACGGCACGGATACCGCCGGAACCACGAGGCTCAAGCGAATATTGGCGCTCCAAACAGCGATCCCCAGGGTTTCCCGGGCCTCGGTCCACGGAATGGTAGGTTCGTAGGTCATCGAGGGGCGGTGAAATGCCCCTCGAAACAACTGGTCGCGCATGAAAATGCTCCGATCGGAACGGGCCCCGGACGGCGGGTATGACGGCGCCCGGGGCCTCTCTGGCGTATCGGGGCAGACGCTACAACCTGATCTCGACGGCGTCCCGACGAATTCCGGCGGTGCAAGTGCACCTGCACCGGCGCTCGATCGAGGCCATCCGAGTGACCGCCACGTCAATATGACTATTACGCCAGGTCGGCGATGATCCGAAATTCTCCGTCCATACTGCGGTCGACAAACGGCAATACATGGTCAATCCGTGATCGAGGATCTCCACTTTTTGTCACCCATGAAAGGCTGAGCCTTCGAATGGTGAGACATGCGTATCGCCTGGTTCGGCTCGAAGTTTGCGCGTGCATATGCACTTTTCGGCGGTTCGACCCGCGATGCGGCGCGCGGCCGAGCTCAACGGGCGACGACGCCGGTCACGCCGAGGTGGGTCATCGGCTCGTCGACGCTCGCGTGACCCGCGACCAGCTCCCACAGTTCCTTGGGCCGATGCAGCGGTAACTCTGTGGAGGGGACGGCGACACAAAGCAACGGGTTGCGATCCTCGGCCGCTCTGAAGGGCGACCGCCAGTTCTCGACGACCATCTGCGGGCCACGACCACACTCGGCGGCGCGTTCGCCGACGCCTTCGGGGTTTCTCGCCGCGTACCTTGAGCTCGTGCACGATGTCGGGAAAGGCGAATGCTCCTGGCAGGGATAGCCTTTGGCCGTGGGAGCCGCCGATGGGGGCCGGGTGGGCATCGACCACAAGCGCGCGAATGCTGCTGGCGAGCCATAGTGTCCCGCCGACGTTCGCATGGATCGTGCTGGGACAGCACGGGGGTCTTTGCGACACCGCGACGCTCACGAAGGAACTCGGCCCAGTCGCGGCTGCGTGGGGCGGCCCGGCTCTCGGGCGGTCACCCGCCGGTCGAGGAACGAGCCCGCGTGCCGTTGTCCACGGCAGGCGGGCTCGTCCTCGGCGCGTCAGTTCCTTCCGGCGTTCGTCTCTCGCCACTGGGCGCCATACAGGTCGGTTTGCCTGTGCACGAGGTCGGGCTGCGGCTCGTGTGGCCACACCTGGACGAGGTAGTCCTCGGCCGGTTCGAACGCGACGGCGTCGGGGGCGTTGTCACGGCCCCGGGCATGAACGCGCAGGCGGTAGTGACCGGGCCCGGACGGAGTCACACACGGCAGGTCGGGAAGGTCGCTCACGGGTGCGACGACCTGGACCCGGCCGAGGTGGGCGTGAAACGAGTGGTCGACGACGTCGTCCCACCCGGCGAAATCGGTCACCTTCGGCGTGCGCGGGTACACCTCCACGGCGACGTTCACCAGTCCGCTGCTCGCCCCGGTGATGACGACCGCGATCCCTCGACGGGAGAAGACGAGGCCGTTCTCCGCAGCGACGGGGTTTGGGTCGAAGGTGTCCGGTTCCGCGAGGTAGAACATGTGGTAGGCGACGTCCACCGTCGCCAGGCCGCTCGCGAGGGGCTCGTCCGTCCAGGTCATGTGGGATCCCTAGTACACGTAGACGTAGAAGTGATCGAGTTCGATGACGCGGTTGGATCGGTAGAAGGACGTGAGCAGTCCGCCTCCGCTGCTGTTCTCGCCAGCGGGGATCATGCACGCCGACCAGCCCTGGGGGCCCGTGCCGGAGCCCAGCTGCGGAATCTGACATCCGCTGAACGTGCGGCCGGGAACGACGGGCATCGGTGGGTTGGGGTTGGGAGGCGAAAGATATGTCTGGGTGAGAGCACCCTCCCAGGTCGACCGGAACGGGTACTCGTCGCAACTGAATCCCGGCGGCCTGGGGTATCCGCCGTTGCCGGCCTGGGGGCACGCCCGGTCGCCGTTCCGGCGGCCGTCCGCCTCGTCCATCATGCGGGTCAGCGGAGTCCCGTTGGGCCAACCGCCCCCGGGCAGACCGGACGCGAGAGCGTTGCGCAGGTGCCCGGCGAAGTTCGGGTTGGTGGCAGAACTCACGTTGAACTGGGGCGCGTAGTCCGGGAAGACACATCCCGGAAACTGTGTCCCGCGTGTCATGCTGTCGCAACGGACCCGCTGGGGTGGTGTGATCGTCACCTGATTGGTGGCCGTCCACGTGGTACCTGTGAACCAGCGCGTCCACGTCGTGTTGGCGGACCCCACACCACCGGTCGCCGGGATCGTACTGGCGAACCTGCCCTCTCCGAAGCCGCTCTTGGTCAGACTCACCGGCTGCGACGGGAAGTCGGACGACGTCGTGCTGCATGCGCCGGCGCAGGTAGCGGTCCCTTGAGCCCTGGCCTCGGCGGTGACACCGACTTGGGTGACAGGTTTGACCTCGATCTGGTTGATCCAGGTCGAGGAGATGTCGGTGCTGTAGGTGTAGGCGTACTGCACGAAGTTCATCGTGCCGAGCGGTTGCTGGGTGGTGACGTCGATGATGGCGACGTGGCGCTCGCTGATGTCGCAAGAGGCGTATCGGGTGTACCACCAGCCGGTGAACGCCTTCTCCAGACACCACTGAGGCAGGGGAACGATGGTGTACGAACCGACTTTGCCGGTGTCGGCTTTCACCGCGTTCCGCGCCTTCGCGGACGGTGTGGTGACGGCCTGGTCACAGGAAGCTGTGCGTTGGCCCGCGCGGGCTAACTCGGGTAAGCGCTGTCGTAACTCGTCACAGGTCTCGACCTGTCGTTGACCGGCGTCCGGGGAGTGCAGAGGAGGATCCGTGTCTATGGCTTGGGCGGAACTCGACCGAACCAGTGGGGCGGATCCCGCCACGGCGGGCGTGACGAGAAGACTTCCGATCAAACATGCGGTGAGAAATGCCCCGATTTGGCGGGTAAATGATCTTGCGTGGCTCATGTGCGCTCTCCTTCTGATCACTTGTGGTGGTCAGTCGTGTTGCGAGAGCGACGATAGAGAGTTCCGTGAAGCCGGGGAAGCATCCAACCGGAAGTTGTTCGCGACAGCACCCACGCTTCCGAACTCGGTCATTCGGTAGTAACTTTCGCTGCAGGCGCCATCGGATCGAATGATTGTCCACTGTGGTCACGGCCTGGGCCGCCAACCCAGGAGAGCGTTCCCGTCGGCGTCGAAGGGGCCGGGTGGGGTGGCCCATTCGAGGGAACGGTGTCGGCGGCTGCCTGGATCGGGGCGCACATGGCCGAGCCGGACCGCGCGGCTATGCTCCCGAAACGCCTCGCCGCTCGCGACGTGTTCGCGCAGCGACTGAAGCCGCAGACGGTCGTCACGACGCCGAACTGCGATGTGATCTAAGGAATGGCGTTCGCGGACCTCGGCGAGACCGGGCCGCTAGTGGTGGACGCGGCGCCGGGTATCCAAAGGCTGGCGGACGACCTCTGGCGCCGGACGCTCACCGAGCCGGTCGTCAACGGCGTGCAGTTCCTCGGGGACGTCGGCCTGCCGGGCCCGAGCCGCGGCAAAGGCGGCGGATATTTCCTCGTCCCGAACCACCCCGAGGACGGCCGCCACCCGCTGCGCCTGGTCGCCCATCGGTGGATAGTAGGTGTTGCGATCCTCGGCCTCCGAAGGGCGACCGCCACGATCCGGGGTGCGGACGTCATCGGGGCGCGGGCACGTTGCGATCCTTGGCCACCCCGAAGGTGACCGCCACCAGTCAGGACGTCTCCGCTTTCATGACCGGACAGGCGTTGCGATCCTCGGCCACCTCGAAGGGTGACCGCCACCGACCGGGCGCTTGAGTACCCGCTCCTCCAGCACGTTGCGATCCTCGGTCAACCCGAAGGGTGACCGCCACACGAGTGGACGCTCTTCTTCGACACCGGCGACATCGTTGCGATCCTCGGTCAACCCGAAGGGTGAC
>NZ_WWJX01000258.1 GCF_009865215.1 Streptomyces sp. SID3343
AGTCCCTGCACCACGTCTGGTCGATCGCCTGCGCTGCGGGCCTGATCGCGGTCGGTCGCAGGGCCGCCACGAGCGCACCGCTCGTACGCGCCCTCGCCGGCGGGCAGTCGCCGCAGGCCCTGCGGGCGTGGGTGGGCATGTGGGAGGGAGTCGCGAGCGGCGCCATCGGCGAGGGTCCGGTCGTACCCGCCTCCCGCCACGGCGACGTCACCCGCGAGTTGCTGCGCGAACTGTACGACCACGCGGGCCGATGGGTGCCGATGGGTGGCCTGTTCGAACTCCTGTCGTACGCGCCGGACGGCCGCCCGCGGGCGCCGCTCGGCGCCGATCCGGCGCTGTTCACCGGCATGTTGCTCGCGCATCGCATGGACGACCTGCGTGCGTTCGGCGTTCTGGAGATTCGCGAACTCGTCGGAGGCGGTGAGCCGTTCATGGCGGTGCGGTTGACCCCGCTGGGGCTGTACGGTCTGCGGGCGCGCTTCCTCGAACTCGGCGTACCGGCCCCGGTCGCCGGTCCCGGCGGCGAGGTCGAGCCGTCGCTGCCGCCGCTGTACGTTCCGCCCCGTACCGAGTGTGCGCTCGCCGCGCGGATGTCGCCGTTGCTGGCACAGGTCGCCGAGCTCGCCGAATACGTCGAGGCGCACGGGCCGTTCCCCACCTCGGCCAAGGGCGTCCTCAAGCCGGACGTCGCGCGCATGGTCGTGGACGACCTCGCCATCCCGGAGAAGCCGTGGCGACGCGGGCGCGCGATTCGCACCGCGCGCCACCTGCACGCGCTGCACCGGCGGTGGACCCTCGCGCTCGGCACCGGATTCCTGCACCTGTCCGACGGATGGGTGCACGTCGCGGACGGCCTGCGGGTGTGGCGCGAGGGCACGGACGCCGAGCTGGTGGGGCTCGCCGCGCGCGCGATGGTCGTCGTCGCCGAGGACAACGCGACGTTCGGCGAGGTCCACGACATGCGGTGGGACCTGCCCGAGGGGCTCGCCGCGTCGCTGTTCACCGGCCTGGTCCAGCTCGGCGGCCCGCTGCCGGTATCGCTGTTCGTGGGCCTCGCGGTGTGCCGCGACCTCGAACACGTGGTCGGCGCACTGCCGGTCGAACCCCCTGCGGAGGACGAGGCGTTCGCCCTGAGCAGGGTTCTCGACGCGCCGGACCTGACCCGCGAGATGGGCCTGCTGTGCGGGGCCGACGGCGCGATCCCGCCGTCGAGCCAGGCCCCGGCCGACGTACTGCGCCGCGTGCGGGCGGGGCTGATCCTGCTCGCCGACCGCCTCGCCGCGCTCGGGGTCGTTCGGCGCACGTCCGAGGGGATCACGCTGACCGGCCTGGGCGGCGCCCTCGTCCACCGGATGTTCCGTGAGCAGGGCCTTCCGGTGGCGACGGTCGACGACTACACACCGACGTCGGGTGCCCGCCTGCTCACCGCGATGGGCGGATGGCCGCGGCCGATCGCCACCCGGGCGTTCGCGGCGTGGATCGAGGGTCGGCCGGTGACCGAGGCGCTGTCCGAACTGTGCGCGGCCGCGGGCGCGGCCGGACCCACGGAGCGGCTCATGCTGTTCGCCCACCTGGGCTACTCGTGTCTGCCCGACGCCGCGGTCGAGGGCGCGCTCGCCGAGGCCGCCTTCGACCCCACGCTCGCCCCGCACGTGTGGAACTGGCGACTCACCCACGACCACGACGTCGCGCCGGCGACGCTGCGCACGCTCGCCTGGCTCACCGCCGACAACGCCGCCGCGGCGCTGCACGGCCGGCACGAGTCCGCCGTGCTGGGCCTGCTCACCGAGGTCACCGGCAGCCAGGGCCCGGGCGCCGACGTGGTCTTCGGCGAACTCGCGGCCATGGGCCACCCCTGCGCCGAGGACGTACTGCGCTTCGCCGAGGCCAGCCACCCGGACCCGAAGGTCGCGCGCGCCGCCGGCAGAGCCCTGGACCGGCTGCGCTGAGTCGGGCTGTCCCGAAGGGCCCCGGCGCGGGGCCGACCGGATGACCACTGCGCGCGGCCCGGCGAATCAAAGGATCGGCGCAGGCTCCCGCAGCCCGTGGTCGGGTTCCGGCAGGGAGTGTGCACGGCGACGCCGCTACGCGCTGCGTCCCACTCCTTGGAGGAACACGCTCGGCGTGCCGCTCCACGAGACGTGCAACGCCTCGCGGGCCCGCGTACACGCCACGAACAGCAGGCATCGTTCGGCGAGCAGGTCGGCCTCGTGCTGCAGCCGGTCGATCTCGATCGGCGTGACGTGGGTCAGGTACGGCACCGCGACGCTGTTTACCCCGGCCACGGCCACGCAACGGAACTCAAGCCCCTTCATCGCGTGCATCGTGCCGATTCGGATCCCTTCGGCGTCCGCGGCGGGGCCGTCCTTGAGGACCACCGCCGGCACGCCCTCGCGGATCAGGCGCTCGGCCGCCTTGCGACCGTACGAGAGGAAACGGGCCGCGACACCGATCTCCTCGGCGCGCACCCCCGCCGCCATCCAGGTCTTCACCTGTTCGACCAGGGCCGTGAGTTCGGCCTCGACACCACTGGTGGCCACGAGGTTCGGCGTGCTGCCGTGCAGCGAACTGTGACAGTCCTCCAGCGAGTCGGCCCGGCCCTCGTCGTCCAGTCGCGCGACGGGTTGGCCGGTGAGGATCGACCGGCACCATCCGAGGATCTCGGCCGTGGTGCGGTAGTTGACGCGCAGCCGGCTGGATCGTCCGACGACCCGGATACCCAGGCGTGCCAACGACACCTTGCTGTCGTAGATGCGCTGGTTCGGGTCACCGGCGATGAACAGGTCGTCGGGTCCGCTCTCGACGGCCGCCCGCAACACGCGCCACTGGGCCGGGTGCAGGTCCTGAGCCTCGTCGACGACCACGTGCCGATAGGGCTTGTCCGGGCGTTCGGACAGCACCCGTGCCGCCTCGTCGCAGATGCCCAGCCAGGTCCGGGACCCGTCGGCGGCCAGGCCTTCGTCGAAGTGCTCGACCGCCTGCCAGACCTTGGCCTTTTGCAACGGGCCGAGCGGGGTGCCGCGGCCCGGCCGGTTCGCCTTGAGGTACGCCTCCAGCGTGCGGATCTCCTGGGCCACGATGACGTGCCGCAACTCCTGTGCCAGAAACGGAACGACCCACGGCAGGCCGAGTTCGTCGATCGCGCGTGCCCACCGTTCGTTCTCGTCACGGGCCACCCGCAGAGGCCGTCCGCCCGCATGCTCGCGGACGACGCGGTTCGCGAGGGCGTCTACCGTCGTCACATCGATCCGCGCCATCAGGTGCGGTTCCACGAGAAGGGCGAGGTTCTCGCGCAGGCTCTGCGCGAGCGTTCCGGTGTAGGTGGTGAGCAGTATCCGCTCGCCGGGCCCCAGTCGTCGAGCGAGGTGGTTGACCCGATGCAGTGCCACCACGGTCTTCCCGGTCCCCGGTCCGCCGCTGACCTGGGCCGGCCCCGCGAACGAGTCCCGGTAGGCGGTTCGGTGCTGTGAAGGGTGCAGAAAGACCCGCCAGGCGTCGAACGGTCGTTCCAGGATCTCCAGCAACTCCGCGGGGCCCTCGACCAGTGCGATCCGTCCCTGGGCCCGCACCATCGCCGAGTCGAGGTCGTCCGAATCCACCGCGTCCTGAGCCGCGACCGCGCGCCGCACACCCACGACGTCGCGCCACACGTCCTCGGCGGTGAACCCCTCCGCCAGGTAGAACAGGACCTCGTACTGGTCCTCCGGCAGCAGCGCCCCGAATGCCTCCAACTGCCCGCGCTCGGTGAGCAGTCGAGCGATCCGCAACACGTTCTCGTCCACACCCAGTCGCCCGAGGTCGGCGTCCGAAACCGTCCCGAACAGCCGCTCCGGCGAGGCTGCGGCGATGCGTTCGAGGCTGGGTGTGATCGCCTGCTGCGTGACCACGTCTTGCACTTCGAGTGCCTGGGTCGCCCGGTTCACACCCGCCTGTTGCTTGACCGCCCAGGCGATCGCCTCGTCGTGCGGCAGCACCCGCAGCAGGAGAAACGTCTCGCCGCTGTTGGGTGCGAGCACCACGCCACGCTGGAAGGCGCCGACCCGAATCGTCCGGATCCGAGCATCCCGCGCCTTGTCGAGTTTCTCCAGATGCAGGCCCTTGTCGGCGAGCAACTCGGTGAGCGACAGGCCCTGGAACTTCGTGATGGCATCCCGAACACCGCGCTGCGTGTTCTTCTCCAGGCGCGCGTATTCGGCCAGGAAATCCTTTCCGAGCGCAAGCTGCGGCACGTCACCCTCCTCGACCGGTCACCCGGCATCGTGTCTGTGCGGTCTCGTACGGTAACGGAGTGCGCGTCGGCGCCGTCCGACGCGCAGCCGGCTCTCGAACGGGCCGGCGCCCCCCGACGCGCGCCGCCCCGACGCGTCCGCCGCGCACTCGGTTCCCGCGCGGGCCGGCTCCCCGCCGAGCGGGCATCCGGCGGTCACGTCCGGCTACGGCCGGCGTGCGGGTCAGGCCACCTGTCCGGTCACGTCCCACCGGCGTCGCAGCCCGAGGTGCAGTTTGCGGTACACCGGAGCGACGCGACCCGGCCCGCTCCTTCCGTTGCCCAGGTGCAACCCGAGTCGAGCCAGAGTGTCCGCGGCTTCGTTGAGCTCGTGGCCCGCGTGCCCGGGAACGTGGTGGACCGAGACCGAAGGGACGCGGTCGCGGAGGACGGCGAGCGCCTCGGTCAGGCCTGGCGTCGTACCCGGGCCGCACCGCAGTTCGGCGGGGTCGACAGACCCGGCGAGCACGTGTGCGACGGTACGAACCGCGTGTTCACAGTCGGACAACAACATCAATCGGCGACCCGTGAACTCCGGGGCCTGGGCGGCCAGACACAGTGCCAACGTCTCCGCGTCGGTGCTGTCCACGGCGAGGCCGGTGCCGTGGCCGAGCCTGCCGTCTTCGGCCGCCCAGCCGAATCCACACGTGGCGGAGGGAGCGCCGAGCGACGCGTCGACCGCCACCACGAGGGTGTCGGCGCCGATCGGCGGGAGCGCGAACGGCTCGGACCGCGGAGCGGTCGTCGGCGCGTCGTACGACGCCGGTGCGTCCGACGGGTGTTGAGGCCGGCCCTCGTGCCTTGCCGGCTCGTTCGTCAGGTCGAGCGAGGCCAACGCCGCGTCTGCGATACGGACGAGGCGTTCCCGAAAGGCGGCGAGCGCGCGCTCGGCTTCGCGCCGGCGGACACACGCGACCGCGAGGTCCTGGTACAGCGCTTCCAGGTCCGACAGTGTTCGATTGCGCGCGCTGCCCCGGGTCGTGCTTGCCCGCTGCTCCGTCTCGCCGAGTTCCAGCCGCAGGACGTTCGTTGCCGTCGACAGGACGGGCAACCACCGCTCGACGAGTGCGTCGTCGCAGAGCGAAGGGTTCTCGGCACGTCGGAGATCGGCGAGGACGACGGCAAGGAAATCGTCCTCGCCGAGGGCGGCGAGCGCAGCGACCTCGCTCGACGGCGACTCGTCCGGCAGGTGCCCGTGGGCAAGCGCCCATGCGCGATATCCGGTGCGGGGCACGTCGTACGCGCGTTCGTCGCAACCGTTGTCCTGCAATGCCTTCAACAGGAGAACACGGTGGGTCCGAGCCCGCCCGGATGCCCGAGAGGGCGCGCTGTCACCGCGACCGGTCCGCCCCGCGTAGCGGGCGAGTAGATCGAGTTCGCGGCGGCGGCGCCGCAATCGTGGAGCCTGCTCGCCGCACAGGAGGGCGATGTGGAGATCGCCGGTGAGTGCGATCTGCAGAAAGGCGATGGCGTCACTTCGGATCTGCGCGCTAGCCGCTTGGCGCAGCGTTGCCGAGACGTCGTCGTCGGCCATGCCGTGGACGTCGTCGTGGACGGCTTCCACCAGTGCGTCGAAGTCGTCGGTCAGGGCTCGAAGGCATTCGCCGCCGCTGTCGGAGGGGGCGGCCGTCGGTGTAGTGGTGCGGGAGTCCTGGGTCACGATGCCCCCGGAGGCAGTGTCAGGTGCCGGAGGCCGAGCGGTGTCCCCACTCGACCGTGAACATCTCCATGTAAGCAGACAGTGTGAACTCTGTCCACGAGATTTGCTGATGAGGTAGAGTTCACGCATTGAACGGGACGGTCCGTGGTGAGGCGACAGGGGGTTGACGTGTCGGAGTCCGCGACGGTGTCCGCGGCTGAGATCGCCCGCATGGCGGGGGTGGGCAGGTCCGCAGTAAGCAACTGGCGGCGCCGGCACCGGGACTTCCCCAAGCCGGTGGGCGGATCGGAGTCGGCACCGCTCTTCGCACTCGACGCGATCACAGAGTGGCTCAGGACCCAGGACAAAGCGGTGGAACTACCGCTGGCCGAGCAGGTGTGGCACGCCCTCGACACCTCCCGAGGTAACGTTTCGCTCGCGCGATCGGTCGCCGAGGTGGGCGATGATCTGCTGCGACGGGTGGCCCCGAACAACCCGAGATCGCGTGGCGGGTTGCCCTCGCCCACGTCGATCGGGCTGCGCGGCCTGCTCGACAAGCTCGCCGACAGCCGGGGCGCCTCGCACGCCTTCGACGATCTGTGGACGCGCTACAGCGACGCGAACGCGCGCCGACTGACCCCGGCCGCCCCCGAAGCGGCCGCGCTCATGGCCGCGCTCGCGGCACCGCAGGACGGGCGCCTCACCGGTTCGGTGCTCGATCCGGCCTGCGGAAGCGGCACCTTCCTGCTTGCCGCACTGCGAGCCGGCGCACGCGACCTCCTGGGCCAGGAGGTGGACCCGGAACTCGCTCGCGTCGCCGAACTCCGCCTTACGTTCGAGATCGTGTCCAGATCAGCCGAGTCCTCCGGACCCTCCGGACCCTCCGAGCCTTCCGGACCCTCCGAGCGCTCCGAGCCCTCCGACCCCGACAGACCCTCCGAGCCCTCCGGATCCTCCGAACCCGCCAGGCCCTCCCCGCCCGCCAGGCCCTCCCCGCCCTCCGGAACCCCCGCGCCCCCCACGCCTTCGGACCCCTTCGAGAAGGCTGTCGATGGTGTGCAGATCTCGGTACGCGCCGACGGTGCGCTCCGCGACGACGCCTTCCCGGAACTGCGTGCCGACGCCGTGCTCTGTCACCCCTCGTTCGGTGAACGCGACTGGGGGCACGCCGAATTGGGCTACGACCCGCGGTGGGGTCAATTCGGCGGTCTGCCACCGCGCAACGAACCGGAACTGGCCTGGATCCAGCACTGCCTTGCCCGCACCGCGCTCGGCGGCCATGTCGTAGCCCTCATGCCACAGGCCGTCGCCGCACGACCGCAGGGCCGCCGGATCCGTGCGGAGCTGGTGCGCAAGGGGCTTCTGCGCGCGGTCGTTTCGATGCCGCCGGGAACGGTCATGTGGCACTCGTTCGGCGCGGACGTGTGGGTACTACGGCGCCCGCGCGAAAGCGAGCCGCCGCCCTCACACGTGCTGTTCGTACGTGTGCCCGAACCCCAGGTTCGAGCGCAACTCGACTGGCCGGCCGTACAGGAGACGGTCCTCGACACCTGGCACTCGTTCGTACGAGAGCCCGAGGGATACCGGGGACTGCCGGGCCGGACGGCCGCCGTCCCACTGATCGACCTGCTCGACGAAGCCGTCGACCTGAACCCGCGAAGCCGCGTGGGAGCAGGGGAAGCCACCGTGGAAGACGGTGCCACGCTGATCGGTCGAGCACGGGAACTGGCCGCCGAACTCGACCGGTTGGCAACGCTGCTACCGGAGCTGGAGGTCGCCGAGGGCACATCCGGCGAGGCTGTCGGCGCGACGGTCACCCTCGAAGAGCTGGTGCGTACCGGGGCCCTGACGGTGGTCAGGTCGAAGACCACGAATCGGGGTCTCGTGCCGTTCGATGCGCAGTCACCAGGTCTGCTTCCGGTCCTGGTCCCGGCGGATATCGCCGCCGGCAGTCCGCCATCCATGGCCATGTCGCCGGCCGACGCTGGGGGCGACGAGACGACCGTCCTCGCCGGCGACGTCTTGGTGGCTGCCCTGGGCGGGGAGATCGTGGCGCGCGTGGCCGACGACGCCGACGAAGGTTCCGTGGCGTCGGCGGCGGTACAGATCCTGCGCGCCGACGCGGAGCACCTGGACCCCTGGTTCCTGGCGGGCTATTGCGCGAGTCGTGCGAATCGAACGTCGGTACGGGGTACGGCGAGTGGTAGCAACGCGCTTCGACTCGACGTTCGACGCTGTGTCCTGCCGGTGCTGTCACCGTCCGAACAACAAGAGTTGGGCGGGGCGTTTCGCCGACTGGACGACTTCGCAAGGCGCACCTACGCCGCGACGACCGACGCGGACCGGGTCAGACGAGACCTCGCAGAAGGCATCGTGGCAGCAGTCCTGCGCCCGAAACCGTCGACCGAACGCCGAAGCCGTTGACCCGTGCGGCTGCGCCTGCGCCAGCGGCCGCGCCACGGCGCCCGTAAGACCGCCGCCCGGCGTCCACGAACTGCTCGACGCCGTGGCCGCCGGGGATACCGCCTTCACCGAACGCCTGGCCGGGTGGCGCGTATCCGCTGCCCGTATCCCGCCTGGCTGCTCGGCGAAGCGCCGACGCCGACGCCGACGCCGACGCCGACGCCGGTGCCGCCAGAAGGCGCACCCCACCCGGCACCCCACCCGCCGCCGGCCCGAAGAGCGGTCGTCAGGCAGCCGAGCCCTGGTGACGGAGTGTCAAAAACCGCCACTCCCTCATACGGGTGAAACTCGGCCAACGCCTACCAAATGCCGGTTACGGTTCGACTACAGAAAGCGGCGATCACCCCTGGCAGGGCGACCGCCGCACAGCCAGACCGCCCAGCAACCGGCGGCCGACCGAAAGGCAACGCCGTGAACCCGGCGCACCTCCCAGTCCAAGCATGCCCGAACCCTCCCCGGCCGACCAGCAACCACCCCGCGATTCCCCCATACGCGCGCCGCGCCGTCTGGCAACAGACCGTCCGCCGCGATCCGGAGATCGAGCGCACGCTGCTGCTCTTCGCGCTGCTGCTCTCTTCGTACGCCAACGCCGACGGCACCGGCATCCGAGTCACCCACGCCATACTCGCGGCCGACGGCGGCTTCCACCTCTCCACGGTTCGCCGCGCACTCGACGTCCTGCAAAAGCGCGGCCTCCTGCTTCAACTCCACCGCGGCCACCGACTCGGTGACGGCCGCGCGAGCCTCAGCGAGTACACGCTCCTCCTCCCCTCAACAGCTCACCCACACGAACCGCTGACCGACACCTCAACCGCGCACCGAGATGAACAGCCGACCGCCCCGAGCCGCCCACCCCGAAATCCCTCAACCGCCCACCACACTGCCTCAACCGCCCACCACACTGCCTCAACGGTCCACCCGGATGAGCCGCTCCCTCTACTTGTCTCTATCGGGGAGGGGACGGGTTCTCCCCCCAGTCCCTCCCGGCCCGCACGCCGCACGCCCGACAGCACCTCGTTCCGGGCCGCCAAGGTCCTGATCGAACAACTGTCCCCCGAGTCGCACGAGTTCCTCCTGCCGGGCCTGCACCGCATCGCCCTCAAGCTCGCCGACCGCACCGACCGCAGCACCCTCGTCCACGACCTGGCGGACACCATCCGCACGCGCGGCCCCCTCACCGGCCCCGGCATCCGCTCCCCGCTCGCCGTACTCCTGTACCGCCTGGACGAGGCGATCGAGGTCCACCAGAGCATGCGCGAGTCGTTCCGTCGCTCCCTCGGCGCGGACCCGGAACCCCCGTCGCCCACGTCCGCCGTCTGCGACTGTGCGGGCGGCTGGCGCGGCGAGGACCACGAAGGCCGCCCGATCGCCTGCACCCGTTGCAAACCGCGCTACGGCGTCCGCACGCCGCTGTTTTGATCCCAACGCCGCGTGACCACCCAGAGACGACGTCCACGAACTGCTCGCCTCCTGCACGGCGCTCGGTCTGCCCGGCGCTCACCCGGAGGACGCGGCCGGCGGCGACGCGCCGGCCGAACGCACCGTCCACCACACCGGGATGAAGCTGCTTCGGCACGTACTCCGCCGGACCGGCCGCCCACCGAGATCCTCGCGGCGATCGGGGGACTCGCCGGCCCGATCGCCCGACCCATCGCTCACGCACCGAACGGTTGACCGCGTCGGGCCGCAATCGCGTAGTGTCCCGCAGCGTAGGGCGCAAGGGGCGGGCAGCACAGAGGGGTTCCCGACATGGGACTGGCGAACGAGAACATCATTTCGCAGGTCGAGGATCTGCTCGCGGGACGCATCGTCATCCCGTCCATCCAGCGGGACTACGTGTGGAAGACGCCGGACATCCGTGACCTGCTCGACTCCCTATACCGCGGCTACCCGATCGGGTCCGTGCTGTTGTGGAAGACCAAGATCCGAGTTCCCTTTCGGGCGGCTGCGGTCAGTCAGGACGCGCAGAGCGTGCACCAGCCGGTGTACCTGCTCGACGGACAGCAGCGGCTGATCTCCCTG
Source organism: Streptomyces sp. SID3343 (assembly GCF_009865215.1). Lineage (GTDB taxonomy): Bacteria > Actinomycetota > Actinomycetes > Streptomycetales > Streptomycetaceae > Embleya. The sequence continues at coordinate 10,392 of NZ_WWJX01000258.1, forward strand.
GCCTGGGTATACCGACCCGAATCCCGGGCCGACGCGAAGAAGCTCGACCTGCGCTTCGACCTGGCGAACGAGCAGTTCGTGAGCCCGCCGGGCGCGCGGCGAAACGATCCGTTGCTGATTCCGGTGGTCGATGTGCTGGCCAGTGCGCCCGAATTCTTCCGGATACTGACCGCCGCCGGCGTCGACCCGGCCACCCCCGTCTTCCAGACGTACTTCACCCGGCTGCAAAAGCTGCACGACATCCACAAACGCGAGATCGCCGTCATCACGTATACCTCCGACGACTACGAGGAGGTCGCCGACGTCTTCGCCCGGGTCAACAAGGGCGGGCGCAAGCTGACCAAGGGCGACCTCGTCTACAGCGCGATCGCCGCCCGCTGGGAGGACGGACTCGCCACGATCGAGGCGTTCCACGCGGAGTTGGCCCGCGACGGCTTCGCGCTCGACCGTGACCCGGTGCTGCGCGTGCTGGGACACTTCGCGGGTGTGGGTCTGCGCAGTATCAGGCTGCTCGACTCCTCGGTCACCGAATCCGTACTCGAACAGGCGTGGGCCAAGACCGCCGAGTCGGTGCGGATGACGGTCCGTTTCCTGCGCGAGGAGTGCGGCGTGCCGCGCTCGGCGGTGCTCAAGACGCAGAACGTACTGGTCGCGCCGTCGATCCTGCTGCACCGCAGGGACGGGCGGCTCGATCCGGCGGAGACCGATCGCTTGCGCCGCTGGATCTACACGATCCTGGCGTTCATGCGATACACCGGAGCCTCGGAGACCGCGATGGAATCCGACGTCCGATGGATGGACATGGAACCGGGACAGGTGCGTTGGCGCGAGCTGACGCACGGTGCGTTCGGTACCCGCTCGGTGGACGCCCCCGTGCAGGCGGCGGACCTGGAGCACAAGTCGAACGTGCACGCGCTGTTCAACGTGCTGTACATCGCGGCGCTGCGCCGAGACGTCCGGGACTGGGTCGACGGTGACCGGTTGGACGATTCGCGAGAGGACTCCTCGGCACGGATCGAGTATCACCATGTCTTCCCGGACGCGGCGATCGCCGGCGCGCACCCGAAGGAACTGCGCAACAGCGTCGCGAACTTCGCCTTCGTCTCGTCCCGGACCAAGCGCGCCATCGGCACCAGGACGCCTGCCCGCTACATCCCCACCCTCGACCGGGAGCATCTCACCGGGCACTGGATGCCGATGGATCCCGCGCTGTGGACCGTGGAGGCTTTCCCGGAGTTCCTCGCGCAGCGACGACGCCTGATGGCCGCGACGCTCAACGCGATGCTGGGGTTGCCGGGCGGCGAGGAAGCCCACGAGCCGGTGCCCGCTGCCGCGTCACCGGTCGGTGCGAGCGCCGAAGAGGAGGAGGACTCGGACCGGTACGTGTACGAACCCCTCCCCGCCGCCTACAGCCGCGGTGAGTCCTGGCCTGCCGCGCCTACCGAAGAACTCGACGCCGAAGCCCGCTTCTGGGAACAACTGGCGTCCTGTTCCGGGCCGGCCGAAGTGCGCCTGGTCGAGGAACTGCTGGAGTTTTGGGTGGTCAGCCGCGGGCGCGTCGACTTCGGCGACGGCACTACGCCCGCGGCGCGACTGGTTCGCGACGCGAAGGACGGTACGAGCGTGTGCCCCATGCTGGTCTTCCCATCGGCGGCGGGTAGCGGCATCGAGGTGCAGTTCCGGGAACTGGGACGGCATCAGCGCTTTGCGTCGGAGCCGATGCGGGAAGAACTCCGTTCGCGCCTGAACGTGATCACGGGTGTGGACATCCGATCCCAACACGTTCGTGGCCGTCCGAACTTTCCCTTGAACCTGCTGGAGGAGGAGCGCAACCGCGCGGTCCTGTACGAGGTGTTCGCCTGGCTCAAGGACGTCATCTGAGCCGTTGCACCGTCCCTACGGGCGCCACAGTTCGCCCGGCGCCGGTTCGGGCCAGGCGGCGTTGGTGCGCACGGCCGCGAACAGCTCGCCGCAGCGCTTGTCGTCGAGCAGCACCACGCTCTGCCCGCCGCCGCGCTCGCCGAAGCCGGCGACGGGGGCGGTGCGAAACGCGAGATCGCCCTCGTCGATGCCGTTGAGGGCGGTGGCGAGGTCGACCAAGGCGTCGAACGACAGGGCGTCGTCCACCGTCAGCGACTTGGTCAGGGACTGCAACAGGTCCTTGGTCCGCAACGGACTCTTGAGTACGCCCTCGGCGGTGACCTTCGCCGCGACGGCGCCGAGCAGTTGCTGCTGATGCACGACCCGGTCCAGGTCGCCGCGCTCCAGCCCGTACCGCTGCCGCACGTACTTGAGCGCCTCGTCGCCGTCGAGTTCGGCGCGGCCTTGCTCGGCGTCGACGCTCACCCCGCCCAACGCGTCGACCATGCCCTTGAACCCGCCGAAGTCGACGGCCGCGTAGTGGTCGATCCGTACCCCGGTCAGGTTCTCGATCGTGGCCACGAGCAACGCGGGCCCGCCCCACGAGAACGCGGCGTTCAGCTTCGCCTCGCCGTGTCCGGGGACGCTCACCCACGAGTCGCGCGGGAGTGAGATCGCCGAGATCGAGGATCGGTCGGTGGGCAGGTGCAGGATCATCATCGTGTCGCTGCGCCGACCCTTCAACGCGGCCGGGTCGGCGCCCTCGGCTGCGGCGTCCATGCCCACGAGCAGGATGTTGAGCGCCTTGCCCGCGACGGGATCGACGGGCGGGCGCGGCCCCGCGCCGGGGATGCTCGCGCGATCGAAGACACCGTCGATCCGCTTGATGTTGGAGTTGAGCGAGTACAGCACCCAGGCCGTACACCCGCCCACCACGAACAACGACAACGTGAGCAGCCCGACCAGCCCCACGACGGCCTTCCGCCGCCGCGACCACGGTCTGCGCCTGGGAACGGGCGGGGCTCCTTGCGCCTCCTGCGCCCCTGCGGCCCCCGGCCCTGCGGCCCCCGCCCCTTTCGTCTCGTCCGGCTCGGCTGCGGGTGCCGGCTCGTCCGTCGCATCCAGCGCATCCGTCATGCGCAGAAGCTAGCTGACCAATCGTCAGCTCGGACCCCCGATTCGACAATCAGTGCGAAGGAACCTCGTCTCGCCGCATACACACCCGAGGCCACCGATCCAACCCGTGCGCCGCCTCCTGCGCCCGTACCCGAGCCAATCCCGGCGTGACCTCGTCCGCCGCGAGCACCCGAAACCCGATCCGCCGGTAATACGGCGCATTCCACGCCACGTCCCGAAACGTGGTGAGCGTGAGAGCGAGCCCACTGTCCACCTGCACCCGATCGATCAACGCCCGCCCCAGCCCCCGCCGCGCCGCATCGGCATGCACCGACACCTGCTCGACATGCGCGGCCCCGTCCACGAGATCCCACATCACGTAACCGACCACCGGCTCACCCACCACAAGCAGCCGCCCGGCGACCAGGTAGCGCCCCAACTCCCCAAGCCCGGGCGGCTCGTCGCCGGCGACCTCCGGCATCCCCACATCCGCAAAACACCGCCCGGCCGACACCTCGACCTCCCGCACCCGCTCCAACTCACCCAAACCCGGCACCCGAATCACATCAGTCACACACAACATCCTGCCGCCCCAAGCCTCCCTGAAGCACCCGAATAGTCCCGACCCGCCAACCCCCGCCACGGCGCCGGCACCCCTGAACCGCCGAAAGCACCACTCTTCCGAGTCACCGAGTCACCGAGTCATCGAGTCACCGAGACTCCGAACCACCGAATCGCCACCCGTCCCGCCCTCACGAACGGGTCACCTCACCTGCGGCGCGTGGCACGTGGCGCGTCAGCGCGGCTCGAATCTGCTCCCTGTCCAGCGGCGTGCCGATTCCCCAGACCGCCCTGGCCCGGTCGAGTTTCGTGGTCAACGACCCGACGAGCAGATCCTCCCGCGCCGTCTCCACGCCGCCCAGGATCAGCTTCGAGTAGCGCACGGCGTCGACCAAGGCGGACTTGACGCGCTCGTGTCGGACGTAGACGGCCAAGTCCGCGACTGCCCCCGTCGTGACCTCGACGGGCATCGCCGCGAACCACGCCGCACGGACGGTCTCGGCCTCCTGCGGTAGATAGTCCATCTTGTGCAGATGGACGGCGAGGTCGTACAACGGGTCGCCCCATAAGGCGAGTTCCCAGTCGAGAAAGAACGTTCTGCCGTCGCAGACGATGAGATTCTTGCGGTGCACGTCGCAGTGCAGGGCGCCGAACGGCCGGGCCGTCATCCGGTCCCAGTCCGCGACGACGCGTTCGAAGGGATCGGTCGGGACCCCGAGCGCCGAGTACAACGCGGCGTACGGTTGCCGAAATCGTTCCCACACGTCGACCGTGACGGCCGAGAGCCGCGCGCCGAAGGCTGCCGTGTCCCTGTCCTTGGGCCAATCCGCGGGCACCTGCGGAAGGCACTCGATCGGAACCCGGCGCAACTGCCCGAAGAAGCGGACCACGTCCTCCAGAAGATGCGCAGGCACTGCCTCACCTCGCGGTGCGACCGTGTCCACGACATCGCCCGCGACGAATCGGTGGAGCTGGAAGGCCGGCTCGGGAGAAACGAGCAGCACCTCCGGTACAGCCGATACCCACGGCGCGACGGCGCGGATGACGTCCTGCTCCGGCCAGATCCGCAGGTCCATCCCGTCCGCGCCGTGGATCGGGATGCGGACGATCACCGAGCCGTCGTCCGTCTCGGCTCGAATGTTGTCGTTGTAGAAGCCCGAGGCGCTCGTTCCCGACTCGCGGGCTGCGCGGTAAAGCGACAACGGATCCGGTTTCATGCCCGCCCCCCGAGGATGCCGGCGACCCATGCTTCGACTCGTCCCTCGAGTGCGGCGAGTGGGTCGACGGGGTGAATGGCTGCCCGCGCGCGGGCCAAGGACGGGGCGTGTGACGGACTTTGCAGTCCGGCCAGGCGCAAGGTGGTCAGCGAAGCCAGCACCAGGGTGGGGTACACCTCGGCCGCCTCGAACTCGCGGATCGCCCATTCCGCCGTCGTCCTGGCGTTTTCGCGTTCACCGCGACGCAGCAGAATCAGTGATTTGACCAATTGGGCGCGTGCGGTGCCCGAGCGGTAACGCGCTCGCCCGAGTGTCTCCAATGCGGTGTCCAAGGCAGACTCGGCTTCCGTCGTCCGGCCGAGCCGAAGCAGCGCCAACGCGCGTGCAGTGTGAGCCTTGCCGAGTTCGTGCAGAGCGCCGATGTCGCGTTGCGTGTCGATCGCCTCGTCCGCGACGTCGACCGCGTGTTCCGGCTCGGTCCAAGCCAAAAACTCGGCTCGGTTGACGACCAGGTTCGCGAGGCACACCGCCGAACCGGCCTCCAGATAGTGCAGTTGCGCCTGATCGAGGCAACTGCGGGCGGCCGGGAAGTCGAACGCGAAGCGTCGGCCGAGGTGGATGAGCCGGGCGGTGTCTCCGCGTAGGACGTGTTCGTCGCGGTCGAGTGTGCCCGATACTCCGTTGGCCAGATTCTCGGCATCGCGAAAGCGCCCGCCCGCCATGTACAGGTCGGCCGCCCACAGCGCCGCGCTCCGGCCTTCCGGAACGGTCGCCCGTTGCCACAACGACAGGTAGCGCGACAGCGCCTCGGACGTGCGGCCCAGCACACGCAACGCGTCCGCGCCCGCGAGCGCCAGACGCACCTGAGCCGAATTACCGCCGTCGACCGCTCCCAGGTCGCGGGTCAGCAGCTCCGCGTGCTCGGCGTCGCCGACCAGGACAGCCGTCTCGGCCTCCACGCAACGTGCCGCGGTCTCCAGATCCGGGCGCGGCCGCCCGGCGATCGCGCAGTATCTTCGCGTGTCCTCCACGACGCCGCCCAACGAGCGGATGCCACCGCTCGCGGCGATCTCGTCGGTGATCGCGAGGAGATCGGTGTGGGTGAAGTCGCCTGCGTACAGGCTGTGGAAGGCGACTTCGCGAACCCTCGCGCCGACGTGTCTGCGTTCGCCGGCCGTACCTGCGGCGGCTCGATCCGCCCGTCGGCGCCACAGGGTTCGCAGGACGCGATGGACCGCCTGCCGGGTCTCCGGGGTTTGACGCTCTCTCAGTTCGCCGGCCATCAGCTGGTGCAACTGGAACTGTTCCGTGCCGGCCGGTTGTACGAACGAGTAGGCGGTCAGCGTTTCCCAAGTGAGCCGATCCGCCGACAATCCGAACGCGGTCGCGACGGTGTGGAAGATCTCCGGGTCGATGGTCCGTGCCACTGCCAGGACTTCGAGTAGGCGGACCGCCTGCGGGTCGACGTGTTGCAGGAAGCGTTCGAGGATCTCCTCCCCGGATACAGCCGGGGTCGGCTGTCCGCCGGGCACGGCCACCACGGAGGTGTCGGTGTTCGAGTCCAAAGCGAGGTTGAGGTAGAAGGGGACACCCGAACTGGCGCGGGCAAGTGCCGTACGTGCACGCGTATCCGAGACGCCGTGGGCTTCGAGGAGTTCCACTCGGGCCGGCATCGGCAATCCGCCGAGCGGTAGGTGGACCAGGTGCGCGTTCCATTGGGTGTCGTAGGCCTGCCACCCCACGGGTTCGCGACTGGCGATCAACACCAGGCCGGTGTCGAGCTGCGACACCAGATCCCGCAGCCACGCGTCGAGCCCCGCGCTGCGACCGGCTCGCGTGCTGCCGCCGACCAGTGCCTCGTAGGCGTCGACGGTGACGAGGTATTGCTCCCGACCACTCTCCCGCCGCAGATCCTCCGCGAACAAGAAAGTCGCAGCGTCGGCGAGTTCGGCCGGATCGAGCTCGTCGAGCCGGTGCAGCGTCTCGTCGTTCCTGAGCCAGCGCCACCGCTTGAAACGGGCCGACGACTGCCCGGTGAGCTGGAGCAACCCGGAGACGGTGCGAAAGACCGGCATGCCACCGACCGCGTCCGCGATGTCCGTCAGGATGCCGCTTTCCTGCCGGGCGGCGATATCGGCGAGTGAGATCTGCAGATGCGGATGAAGCCGTTGCCACAGGGCGAGGTAGGCGATGTCGTAGCGGGGGAACGACAGCCCCTGCGCGCCGAACTGTGCCCGCAGGACCGCCAGTGCGGCGTCCTGCTCGCGCAGCGCGGGGACCTGGAGATCCAGGTGCGCGGTGCGGCTCTTCCCGACGACTCGCGCCTGGCACTCCCGCAGGAAACGTGACTTTCCGATCCCCCCGACACCGGTCACGTTCAGCACCCGCAGGGCGCTTCCGGCGGCTGTCCAGTGCTCTTCGAAGACGGCGGTGGCCTCCTCGCGGTCCACGAACCGGCGTTGGGATCCGGCGGATCTGCGAAATCGTGGCTGCAGTGGCATGGGCTCCCCGTTCCCGTGGCCCACGTGGCTGCGGGCACCCACAGTTCAGCGTAGTAGCCGACGGTGATCAATGAACCGAATAACGGATCCCGACAAACCGAACGCACGACGAAGTCAAAGAGGGTCGCTTAGGGTGGGCGCATGATGCGGGGCAACCGGGGGGATGGGCGGGGGAGTCCGGAGCGGCTTGTTGCGTACAGTTATCTGAGTGTGCCTGAGCGCGGTGATTATCTCGCTGTCATGCGGTTGTTCGGGGCTTCGCTCATGGCTGATTTGTCGGCGCACGAGGTGGCCGAGCGGCTTGGGCGGGTTGATGTGGAGGTTGTCACCGCGCGGCTCGACGCGTTGGTCGGGTGGGGCAATCTGATTCGTAGTACGCATCGGGTGCGGGCCGCGAGCATCGCGGAGTTTCAGCGGGCGCGGGCGCGCTACCAGGTATCCAAGCTCGGTGAGCGGATCCAGCGGGATGTGGACGAGGTGCTCACCTGGGCCGACGCGGCGCGTGAGGTCGCCGCCGAGTTGCTCGCGCTCGTGGATCGTGAACTGGCCGCCTTGACGGGTGGGATGGCCGCGCCTGGTGGGGTCGACGCCGAGCGGGCGCGGGACGCGGTGGCCACGTTGTTCGTGCAGTTCGGCGAGTTCGCCGATTCGGTGCGGGACTTCTACGCCTACCTCGGACAGGTGTTGGCGCGCTACGACCTCGACGGTGAGGAGTATCGCGGGTTCAAGGAACTGTTGCTCGACTACGTCGAGGCCATTCGTGAGGACGTCGCGTTCCACTCGCCGCGGATCCGGGCCTCGCTCGACGCGCTGGTGCCGCGGCTGCCGGAGCTCCTCGCTCGCATCGACGATCTCGGCGGCGGACTGGCCGGCCTCGAAGAGGTGACCGGGTCCCGGGTGCAGCGCAGCCGAGGGCGCGAACTCGCCGACTGGGAGGCGCTGCGCGCGTGGTTCGTCGATGTGGACGGGCGCGGCAGCCAGGTGGACCAGTTGCGGGCGGCGACCATGCGCGCGCTCGGATCGTTGTTGGCCAACGCCAAGCGGATGATCCGCTCGACCACCTCCGGGCAGTCCCGAAGGGGTGACCTGATTCGGCTCGCCGCGTGGTTCGACGGGTGCGACGACGCCGGCGCGCACGATCTGTACGCGGCGGCGTTCGGGTTGTACGGGGCTCGCCACCTGGGTGTGGTCGGCGATCTCGACACGGCGATACCCGCCGGCACGAGTTGGTGGGAGGCGCCGGTCGCGGAGGTACCGGTCGCGCTGCGCGAACGCGGTGAACGGTCGCAGCGCGGACGGGCCGCGTCGGTCGAGGACCACACCGTCCAAAAGGAGCGTCTGATGGCGCGGGCCAGGGCCGAGGCCACCGCCCGCACCGAGGCCGCCGCCGAACTGCGGGCAGTGGCGGCCCACTTGGACCGGGCCAGGCTCTCGACGGCGGCCAAGGCGCTGTTCGAGGAGTTGCTCACCGGCGCGCTCAACAGCGTCAGCGGTGACTTGGCGGCCCTTGACGGCGCGCGCCGAGATCTCGACGAACTCGACATCGCGGTCGGCCTGCGGGTGGATCCGGTCGCTCGTACGGTCGTGCGCAGCGCCGAGGGCGACTTCGAAATCGAGGGGCTACGGGTGTTGTTGGGCCGCGCGGGGGCCGAGTGGGACCTCGACGCGGTGGGGGAGGGGCGATGAGCGAGCACGACCACGACGCCGCCATCGCCGACGAACGTCGCGTGGCGGCCCGCCGACTGCTCGCCGACGCGCTCGTCCTCGCGGACGGGCCGTACCGCGACGACTTCGCCGCGATCCGCAGGCACGCGGAATGGCTGACGACCGCGTTTCGGCAACTGCTCGGCTACGAGGTCGTCGTCGAGGCGCGCTTCGCCCGACTGCTCAAGGCCGGGCCCGGGCCCGGCGCGGGTCGGGCGCTTGTCCGGTCCACGGGGACACCGTTCAGCCCCCGGACCTACGTCTATCTCACCCTCGGCCTCGCCGCCTTGGTCACGGCGTCCGAACAGGTCCTGTTGTCGCAGCTCGTGAGCGACATCCGGGGCGCCGCCGCCGACGCCCGGATCGAGCTCGACGACGCGGGCAGGCAGGTCGAGCGCCGCACGCTGGCCGCCGCGCTGCGCCAACTCGTGCAGTGGGGCGTGTTGGTCGAGGTCGACGGCAGCCTTGGCAACTACGTCGAGAAGGAGGATGCCGAGGCGTTGCTGAGCGTCGACCGTGACCTCGCGCGCGCGTTGATCGCCGGGCCACTCGCGCAGGCGAGCGACGCCGTGCACCTGATCGCGCTCGCCCACGACCCGGGGCACCACGGTGTCCGGGTGGCGGTGCGCCGACGCCTGGTCGAGTCACCCGTCGTGTTCCGGGACGAACTCGATCCCGACGAGGACGAATGGCTGCGCAAGAACCAGCGGCGCGAAGCCCGTACGTTCGAGGAGTTCCTGGCCCTGCACGCGGAGATTCGCGCCGAGGGCGTTGCCCTGCTCGATCCCGCCGACGAACTGTCCGACGTCGCGTTCCCCGGCCGGGGTACCGTCGCGCAGGCCGCGTTGCTGCTGATCGAACGCCTGGCCGGCCGGCTGCGTCCCGACGAACCGGCCGCCTCGGTCCCGCTGCCCGCCGTGCTGATCGACGACACGCTCGCGGAGCTCGTGACGGAGTACGCGCGCAAGGCCGGGTGGCAGCGTGATCTCGTCGAGAATCCGCTCCGATTCCGGGCCGAGGTCACCGATCTCCTGGTGCACATGCGCCTGTTGCGCGTGAGGCGCCGCTCGGCGGCGGGCGTCGGCACCGACGCCGATACGAGTACGGGCGCAGGCACGGACACGGACACCGGCGTGGGCACGGACACAGACACAGACACGGACACGGGCACGGGCACCACCACCTGGGAAGTCCCCGCCGTCGCCGCCCGCTACGCGTCCCGACTCCGCGAGCAGCACCGCCCCCGCGCGATTCAGGAAGGTCTGCCCCTGTGACGCCCCCTGAGACGCCCCCTGCGACGACTCCCGCGACGCCGCCGGCGGCGTCCCCCGGGACAGCCCCGACTCCACGGCCGCTCCCCGCACGGACTCCGCTCGCGCTCCCCCAACACCCCCACCGCTTCCGCCTGTCCCGGGCCGGCATCCGCAACGTCTGGCAATACGACGACGCGCGCTTCGACTTCGCCGCCGGCCGGATGTTGCTGCGCGGCAAGAACGGCGCGGGCAAGTCCAAGGCGCTCGAAGTGCTGCTGCCGTACCTCCTGGACGGTGAGCAACGTTCGATCGACGCGATGGGCACCGGGCGTACCACGCTCAAGTGGCTGATGCTGGACGGCTACACCTCGACCAACCGACTCGGCTACCTGTGGGTCGAGTTCGAACGCGTCGACGAGGACGGCGAGACCCGCCACCTCACGCTCGGCGCGGCCGTGCGCGCGTCCAACTCGACCAAGGAAGCCAAGCCGTTCTTCTTCGTCACCGACCTGCGCGTTGACCACGACCTGGCCCTCGTCGAGAACGGCCAATCCCTCCCGGTCGACCGGCTCAAGGAAAGGGTCGGCGCGAACAACGTCACCGATCGCGCGGCCGAGCACCGCGGCCGGGTCGCCCGTGACCTGTTCGGCCTCACCGACGCCGCGCGCTACCGCAGCCTTACCCATCTCCTGCACCGTCTGCGCCGGCCCACGGTGGGGGACAGGATCGAGGCCGGAGGCCTGACCGCCGTACTCACCGAGGCGCTGCCGCCGCTCGACGAGGACATCCTCACCACGGTGGCCAAGCATCTCGACGACCTGGCGGCGATCCGACACGACCTGCACGCCCTCGAAGAGCTGGACCGCGCCCTGGCCGGGTTCCTGACGGGCTATCAGGGATATCTGCACGGCATACTGCGGACCCGGACCGAGGCGGTGGCCGACCGGCTGACCGGCCTGGCCGCCGGTCGCCGAACCGCGGGCGACAGCGAGCGCAAGGCCGCCGATCTGCGGGCCGAGGAAGAACGCCGCAATGCCGGCCTCACCCACTGGCGCGACCTGTTCCGAGCAGCCGGCGCGGAGTTGCGGGCCCTCCAGGAGAGCGCGGCCTACCGCAGTCTGACCGAGATCCAGGACCGTACGTCGCGGGTGGCAGCCATCGCGGACGCCGCCCGGTCCGCCGGCGCCGCCGCCGATACCGCCCGCCGGGCGGAGCAGGCCGCCGCGGCCCGGCTTGCCGCCGACGTCGAGCGGATCGCCGGCGCCGTCAAGGAACTCGCGGCCGAACACCGCACCCTGGTACGGGCCGTCGTCCAAGCCGGGCTCGACGCCACCGCGACCGGCGTCGCGCCGACCACCCCCGTCGAGACCTTCGCGCCCGCGGTGACCGCGGTGGACGTCGCGCCCCTGCGGGCGGCCCTGGCCGAATGGGCGGCGCAACTGGACTCCGCGGGGCCCGTGGTCAAGGCCCGGGCACGCGCAGTGGACGAACTCGAACGACTCCTCAAGACGGCGCTCGACGCCGGCGACGCCGCCCGCACGGCGGCGGCCGACGTCGAGCGCCTGGACGCCCTCGTGGAGACCGCGCGTCGGCGCGTCGACCGGCACACGGCCGAGGTCGAGCAGGCCGGCACCGCCTTC
>NZ_WWJX01000259.1 GCF_009865215.1 Streptomyces sp. SID3343
GGCGCACGGCGTGGCCGGGCCGTCCGCCGCCCGGGGCGCGGTGTGGGTCTTCTCGGGACACGGATCGCAGTGGACCGGCATGGGCCGAGGGCTGTCGGCCGAGCCGGTCTTCGCGTCCGTCGTCGACGAACTGGCCCCGATCTTTGCCGAGGAGGCCGGGGTCGACCTGCGCGCCGAGTTGGCCGAGGCCGACCTGACGGGGGCGCCCGCCGATCGCGTCCAGCCGCTGATCCACGTCGTCCAGGTCGCGTTGGCGCAGGTCCTGCTGGCCCGCGGCGCGCGCCCGGCCGCCGTGGTGGGGCACTCCATGGGGGAGATCGCCGCGGCCGTGGTGGCCGGGGCGCTCGACCGGGGCGACGGTGCGCGGCTGATTCTTCGGCGCTCCGGGTTGCTCGCGGACGCGACGGGACAGGGCTCCATGGTCGCCGTCGAGATGTCGGCGGATGAGGCGGCCCGGCGCTTTCGCGACGAGGACGTGGACGTCGCGGTCCACTCCACCGGCGCCTCCGTCGTGCTGTCGGGCGCCCCGGATCGCGTCGACGCGGTATTGAAGCTGTGCGCGGCGGACGGGACACCGGCTCGGCGGGTGGCCTCGGACGTCGCCTTCCACGGCCGGCAGATGGAGCGGCCGGCCGCCCTGCTGGCCCGAGCCGTCGCGGAACTGACGCCCGGGCAACCGCGGATCGCCGTCTACGGCACCGTCCACGAGGACCCCCGGCAAGTCCCCGCGTACGACGGCGAGTACTGGGCCGCGAATCTGCGCGGCCCGGTGCGTTTCGGCGGCGCGATCGGTGCCGCGCTCGACGACGGGCATCGGCTCTTCCTGGAGGTGGCCCCGCATGCCGTGGTCGGCCGGGCGATCGCCCGGGTCGCGGAGGAACGGGGCCACGAGAAGGTCGCGGCCGTCGCGACGTTGCGCCGGGACGGGGACGCCGCGGCCGATGTACTGCTCGCCACCGCCGCCCTGCACTGCGCGGGCGCGCCGGTGGACCTCACGGCCCTGGTCGCCGGTGGTCGCCTGACCGACCTGCCCACCTACGCCTGGCAGCACCGCCGGCACGGGCGGGCGCCACACGCTCCCGCGCCGCGCCGCATATCCGCCACGCCGGCGGGCGAGCCCGGGTTGCCCGAGGAGTGGATGCACGATCTGGTCTGGCGCCCCGCACCCGCCGCGGCGGCGGCCACGTCGACCGCGGACCTCACCGGCCGCCACTGGCTCCTCCTGGGCGACGACGACGAGGGCATCGCGGCTGCGGTGGCCGAGCAACTGGACGCCCTGGGCTGTCGCACGACGCGCGTGGGTGCGCCGGAGGTCGCCCGGGCGGCGGACGACGCGGTGGCCGCCCTGCTCGCGGGGGCCGACCGGGTCGTCGACCTGGGCGCTGTGGCCCGCTCCGCCGGCTTGGAGAGCGATCCGGCCGCGGTGCACCACGACGTGTATCGCGTCCTGCGGGTCGCTCGGTTGCTGGCTCGGTCGAAGGCGACGAGCGTGCTCCACGTGGCGACCCGGTTGGCGCAGGCGACCGACGACGCCACCGAGGTGCGGCCCGGCGGCGCCGCGCTGTGGGGCCTGGGCGCCGCCCTGGCCCTGGACTACCCGCACGTGTGGGGTGGTGTCGTCGACCTCGACGTCGGCGGCCCCGAGCACGGCGCTCGCGGCCTGGTCGCGGAGTTGCTTCGGGCCCGGCCCGGCGAGTCGGGTCACGAGCCGCAGGTCGCGCTGCGCGCGGACGAGCGTCTGGTGCCGCGTCTGGTCCGCGCGGTCATGCCGCGAGGCACCACGCGGCTGGACCCGGACGGGTGTCATCTCCTGGTCGGGGCGAGCGGGTTGATCGGGCCTCGGTTGGCCGAGCGGCTGGCGGCGATGGGCGCGCGGCATCTCGTACTCGTGTCCCGGCGAGGCCCCGCCCCGGAGCTTGTCGAGCGGCTGCGCTCGGTCGGCGTCGAGGTGACGGCGGTGGCGGCCTCCGTCGCCGACGCGGCCGCGATGGGCACGTTGTTCGCCCGGTTCGGCGCCGAACTTCCGCCGCTGCACGGGGTGTTCCACGCGGCGCTGGCCGGCGGCTACACCGAGACCGATCGGCTCGGGCGGACCGAGGTGTCCGAGATGCTGCACCCCAAGGTGGACGGCACGGCGCTGCTGCACCGGCTCGGCCTGACCCAGCCGCTGCGCCACTTCGTGTTGTTCTCGTCGACCACCGCCCTGCTCGGTGCCCGGGGGCTGGCCCACTATGCCGCCGCCAACCGGTTCCAGGACGCCTTCGCGCACGCCCGCCGAAGGCAGGGATTGCCCGCTCAGGTGGTCAACTGGGGCGCCTGGGAATCGTGGTACACCACGTCGTCGTACGCGGACCTGATGCGCGAGTCCGGGATGCGGGGCCTGGACGACGACACCGCGATCCGCATCCTGGACCGCGTCCTGCACGGTGGCCGGGCACAGCACGTGGTGGCCAACGCGGACTGGGCGGAACTGGCGGGCGCCTATCGCTCCCGTGCGCTCGTTCCGCTGTTGGACGAACTCGCCCCACTGGTGCGCGCGCAGGACGCGGGTGAGGTCGGCGCCCGGATCACCGCCGCTGCGCCCGCCCGGCAGCGCAAGCTGCTGCGTGACCACGTACGCGCCACGGTGGCCCACGTGATGGGCTTCGCCGAGCCGGCGCAACTGCCCACCGACGAACGCTTCTTCCACTTGGGCATGGACTCGCTGATGAGCCTGCAGGCGCAGCGTCGGCTCGCCGACGACCTCGGCTGCGAGTTGGCGCCCGCCGTGATGTTCAACCATCCGACCGTGGACGGCCTGACGGATCGGCTGCTGCCGCTGTTGTCCGCGCCCGACAAGGCGACCGGGCCGATCGAGGTGACGCCGGCTTCGGCGGACGGCCCGGCGCACGAGGGCGGGAACTCGGGCCCGGCCGGCGCCGACGCGAACGCCGACGGTCTCACGGAAGAGGAACTCGTGCGACGCCTGACCGAGAAGATGAGGTCCCTGTCATGAGCGCCCCCAGCGACGACCGCCGCAATGTGCTGATCGAGGCGATGAACACCATCGAGCGCCTCCAGGAGCGGGTGCGCGAGGCCGAGGGGGCGCGGCACGAGCCGGTCGCGGTGATCGGCATCGGCTGTCGCTTCCCCGGTGGGGTGGACGGTCCGGACGCGTATTGGCGCCTGCTCGACCAGGGGCGCGACGCCGTGGTGGAGGTACCGCGAAGCCGTTGGAAACAGGAGGACTTCCACAGCGAGGACCCCGACGCCCCCGGCACGATCCGGGCTCGGGCCGCGGGCTTTCTCACCCATTGGGATCCCGACCGCTTCGACGCCGCGTTCTTCGGGATCAACCCCCGCGAGGCGGCCGCCATGGATCCGCAGCAGCGCATGCTGCTGGAGGTGGCGTGGGAGGCGCTGGAGCACGCCGGGATACCCGCGGACCGGGTGCGCAACAGCCGCACCGGGGTGTTCACCGGCATCACGCTCAACGAGTACGCGGTGCGGCAGTTGCGCCATCTGGGCCCCGAGGACATCGACGCCTACTCGGTCACCAGTTGTCTGCCCAACTACGCCTCCGGTCGGATCTCGTACCAGTTGGGCCTGCAGGGTCCGAGCATCGCCGTGGACTCGGCCTGTTCGTCCTCACTGGTCACCACCCATCTGGCTTGCCAGAGCCTGCGCACCGGGGAGAGTGATCTGGCGCTGGCCTCCGGCACCAATCTGATGCTGATGCCGGAGACGAGCATCACCATGACCCGGTGGGGTGCGCTCGCACCGGACGGGCGGTGCAAGACGTTCGACGCGTCCGCCGACGGCCTGGGCCGGGGCGAGGGTTGCGGGGTCGTCGTGCTCAAGCGACTGGCCGACGCCCGGCGCGACGGGGACCGCGTCTGGGCGGTGATTCGCGGGACGGCGGTCAACCAGGACGGGGCGAGCAGCAATTTCACCGCTCCCAACGGCCTGGCCCAGGAGGCGGTGATCCGTACCGCGTTGGAGCGGTCGGGTCTGGGGCCCGACGACATCGACTACATCGAGGCCCACGGCACCGGCACCGCGATCGGTGATCCCATCGAACTGGAGGCTCTGGCCGCCGCGTTCGGCGATCGTGGTGCGGAGCATCGGCTGATCGTGGGTTCCGCCAAGACCAACCTCGGGCACACCGAGGCCGCGGCGGGGGTCGCCGGGCTGATCAAGTCGGTTCTCTCGCTCCACCACGGCCGCATTCCGCCGCACCTGCATTTTCACGAGATGACCCCGCGGATCAGCGAGCGCGCCTCCCGGGTGGTCGTGCCCACCGAGGGCGCCGCCTGGCCGCGGCCGGAGCGTCCGGCTCGGGCCGGCGTCAGCGCGTTCGGCGTCAGCGGCACCAACGCACACGTCGTGCTGGAGGCGTACGACAAAGGCGCCGAACGGGGTGAGCGGCGGCCCGTCGCGGCGGCTCCCACCGGCGCGGACCGGCGAATGCCGGTGCTTTACCCGCTGTGCGCGGCGAGTTCGCCCGCACTGACCCGAACCGCGCGGGAGTTCGCCGCGTGGCTGGAGGGGGAAGGCCGCGACACGCCCCTGGAGGACATCGGTCGCACGCTCGCGGTGCACCGTACCCATCTGCCCGAGCGCCTGGTGGTGTCGGCCGCGGACCGCGCCGCACTGGTGTGCGCCCTGCGCGCGCACGCCGACGGTGTGTCCGTTGCGGACGCGGTGTTCGCGCGGGCCCGGAGCGCGACCGACGCCGTGTGGGTCTTCTCCGGTTTCGGCTCGCAGTGGGCCGGCATGGGCCGTGAACTCCTGGAGACACAGCCGGAGTTCGCGGCAGTTGTCGACGAACTGGAGCCGGTGCTGCGGGAGGAGTCGGGCTTCGGTCTTCGCGAGTGCCTGCGCTCGGGGGAGTTCGGCACCGTCGCCCAGGCTCAGCCGGTGATCTACGCCGTGCAGGTGGGGCTGGCCGCGGTGTGGCGCTCGTACGGCCTGCGCCCGGCGGCTGTGCTCGGCCATTCGATGGGCGAGGTGGCCGCGGCCGTGGTGGCCGGTGCGCTCACCCCGGTCGACGGCGCCCGGGTCATGTGCCGCCGGTCCCGGTTGTTGGAGGACCACTTGCTGGGCAAGGGCGTCATGGCTTTGGTCGAGTTGCCCGCCGACCGGGTGGCCGCGCGGCTCGTGGAACACCCGGGCGTCACCGTGGCGGTGCACTCCTCGGCGCGCTCGACGGTGGTGGCGGGCGACGAGGCCGCGGTGGAGGCGCTTTTGGCCCGGCTCACCGCCGAGGGCCTGATGGCCAAGCGGGTCAAGGGCGCACTGGGAGCCGGGCACAGCCCGCAGGTCGACTCGATGATGCCGCTGATCCGCGACGCGCTCGCGGACGTCGTCCCCGGCGTCGCGGACGTGCCCGTGTACGGCACGGCGCTGGCGGATCCGCGCGATGTCCCCGACTTCGACGCCCGCTACTGGGCGGACAACGCGCGCAACCCGGTGCGCTTCGCCGGCGCGGTCGTCGCCGCGGCCGAGGACGACCACCGGATCTTCCTCGAAGTGTCCCCGCACCCGATCGTCACCCAGTCCGTGACCGAGACCCTCGCGGACGCGGGCGTCGCCGACGTCGTGGTGACCGGCACACTGCGTCGCGATCTGCCCGAGCAGTGGACCCTCCTCGGCGCGCTGGCCGCACTGCACACCCGCGGGGTGCGCGTGGACTGGTCGCGGTTGCACCCGCGCGGGGAACCGACCACGTTGCCGAACATCCGCTGGCAGCACGAGAGTCACTGGTACACCTCCACCGGCTCCGGCCGCTCGGGCCGCTCCGCCCGCGAAGCCGACGGTCACCCGCTGCTCGGCAGCGGGGTGCGCGTGCCGGGCTCCCCGGCTCAGCACGCGTGGCAGACGGTGGTGGACACCGATCGCCTGCCTTGGCTGGCGGACCACGGCACGGAGGGCGTACCCGTTCTGCCGGGCACGGCCTATTGCGAGATGGCGCTCGCCGCCGCGGCACAGGCGTTCGGCGTGCCGGCCCCCGACGTCGGCGTGGACGACGTCGACTATCTGAGCGTGCTGCCGATCGGCGAACCGGTCACCCTCACCACCGTCCTCACCGAGGAGACCCCGGGAACGGGCCGGGTCGAGATCACCTCGCGGGACGCCTCGGGCCGATCGCTCGTGCACGCTCGGGCCCGCGTCCGCGGCCGGGAGCACGGACAGGGACAGGGGCAAGGACCGAGGCCGGACCGGCCGGTCCACGACTTGGCCGCGCTCACCGAACTCCACCCGCTACGCCGGGATTCCGCGGAGCTGTACGCCCGGTTGCGCGCGGCCGGCCAGCATCACGGACCCGCGTTCGCGGGCGTTCGCGAGGTGTTCACCGCGACGATGGACGGCGGCGGCGACAGCGCCCTGGGCACGGTGGCGCTGCCTGCCGGGGCGCGTCGGGGCGGGCGCGGACTGCATCTGCACCCCGCCCTGTTCGACGCCTGCATGCAGGTTCTGGGCGCCACCCCCGCTGCCGTCGCCGCGCTGGCCGCGAACGACGACGAAGGCGGCGTCCTGCTGCCGGTGGCGATCGACGCGTTGCGCGTGTGGGGCGACCCCGACACCGGCGTGCTGTGCCGTGCCGTGGCACGGGAGGCGGCCGCCATCGACGCGTCGGACGCTGCGGTGATCGGCGCCGTCGAACTGCTCGATGCCGACGGCGCGGTCGTGGTCCAGGCGTCCGGGATCCGGTTGACGTGGCTGCGCCGCGCGGACACCGCCGCGGACGTCACCGGGCTTTTTCACGAACTCGCTTGGCACAGCGCACCGTTGCCCCGCCCCGACGCACTGCCCGCCGGGCCCCTCCTGCTGCTGGTCGAGGACCCGGCGGACTCGATGGTGGTGGCCCTGCGCGAGCGAATCGGCGAGCAGAACAACGTCGTCGTCCTGCCGGTGGACGCTCCACAGGCCGCGACCGCGGCAGCCGACCCGGCGACGGCCGCCGCGGTGCTCGTCCTGCCGTCGCGAGATCACGACGACGCGCTGCGCGAGCGGGACCCCGACGCGGCCCTGGCGCTGGCCCAACGCAGGGTGGCCGACCTGACCGAACTGGCCCGCCGGCTGGCCACGGGCGGGCGCGGTCGGCTGTGGGTGGCCGCCCGTGCCGCCCACGCGCTCACCGACACCGAGCCGGTCGCCCCCGAACAGGCGGCGTTGCGCGGCGTGGTGCGCACGCTGGGCTGGGAACACCCGCAGTTGCGGGCCACGTTGGTCGACGTGGGCTCCGGCGACCCCGCGCAGGCGGCTGCGGCGCTGCTGGCCGAACTGGCCGCGGCCACCGACGAGGACGACGTGGCCCATCGCGGCGGAGTCCGCTCGGTGGCGCGCCTGGTGGCCGCCCCGCACCGGCGGGGAGGACTGCCGCTGCGGCCGCTCGTCGACGGGCACTCGGCGTTTCGGTTGGAGAGCACGCAGCCGGGCGTGGTGGACTCGGTCCGCCCCGTCTACCGGGAGCGGGTCGGGTTGCGGCCCGGCGAGGTCGAGATTCGGGTCGAGGCCGCCGGTGTCAACTTCAGTGACGTGCTCAAGTCGATGGGCTGGTATCGACTGCCCGAGGGCGATCACCGCGAACTGCACCTGGGCGGCGAGTGCGCCGGCACGGTCGCCGGCGTGGGTCCGGGCGTCGAGGGCATCGACGTCGGCGACCGCGTCGTGGCCATCGCGTTCCACAGCTTCGCGTCGCACGTGGTCACCCGGCACGAGCTGGTGGTGCCGCTCCCGCACGGGTTGGAGATGGCGGCCGCGGCGGCGCTGCCGACCGCGTACGGCACCGCCTGGTACAGCCTGGTGGACGTGGGCCGGTTGGCGGCCGGGGAGAGCGTGCTCGTGCACTCCGCCTCCGGTGGCGTCGGCCTCGCGGCGGTGGCCGTCGCCCGGGCGCGCGGCGCGCACGTCTACGCGACGGCGGGCAGCGAGGCCAAGCGGCGCTTCCTGCGCGAGCTGGGCGTATCGCACATCATGGACTCGCGCAGCCTGGACTGGGCGGACGAGATCCGTGCGCTCACCGACGGCGCGGGTGTCGACGTGGTGCTCAACTCCCTTACCGGGGAGGCGATTCGGCGCGGCCTGGCGTGTCTGGCCCCGGGTGGGCGGTTCGTCGAACTCGGCAAGCGCGACATCCACGAGGACATGCGGTTGGGACTGCTGCCCTTCGCCGGGGCGTTGACCCTGGCAGCGGTCGATTTCGATCTGCTGTGCCGCACCAAACCCGCGGTCGTCGGCCGCATCCTGCGCGAGAGCGTCGAAGCGGTGGCGGACGGGCGTCTGGACCGGCTGCCGACCACCGTGTTCGCTCTCGACCGCACGGTGGACGCGCTGCGCACCATGGCCGCGGCCGAGCACATCGGCAAGCTGGTCGTCGATCTGGACAAGGGCCCGGTCGAAGCGGTCACGCGGCCGGAGAACGAGCCGTTCGTGCGGCCCGACGGGGCCTACGTGATCAGCGGCGGCCTGACCGGTGTCGGTCTGGCGACCGCGCGCCGACTGGGCGGGCTGGGGGCCGGTGCGCTGGTGCTCAACGGCCGCAACGCGCCCGGCCCGCAGGCGACTTCGGTGATCGAGGAGTTGCGGGCCGCCGGTGTTCGGGTCGACGTGGTGTTGGGCGACGTCGCCGCGCCGGGTACGGCCCAGCGCCTGGTGGCGGCGGCCGGGGCGGGCGGCCTGCGGCTGCGTGGGGTGATCCACTCCGCCGCCGCCCTCGACGACGCCACCGTGCTCGCGCAGACCCCGGAGCAGCTGCGCCGGGTCTGGTGGCCCAAGGCGGTGGGGGCTTGGCGACTGCACGAGGCCGCGCAGGGGGACCTGGACTGGTGGGTGGGCTTCTCGTCCACGGCGTCGCTCCTGGGCGCCCCGGGGCAGTCCAACTACGCGGCGGCCTGTGCCTACCTCGACGGTCTCGTCCAGTTGCGCCGGGCACGGGGGTTGCCCGCGCTGAGCATCGATTGGGGCCCGTGGGCGGGAGTGGGCAGCGGCCAGGACCTGGCCGACCTGGGATATCGGATGATCTCGCCGCCGACCGGACTGGCCGCGTTGCAGGCGCTGGTGGCTCAGGGTCGGACCAGGACCGGGGTGTTGGACTTCGACGCGCGGGAATGGTTCGCGGCCTCCCCCGCCGCCGCCGGCTCCCCCGTGTACGCCCTGGCCCGTACGACCGGCGACGGCAAAGCCGCGGACCCGGAACGACTGGCCGCGCGCCTGGCCGCGGCCGCCCCCGGGCCGGTCCGCCGCAGACTCCTGGAGGACCATGTGGGCGAGCTCGTCCGGGCGGTACTGCGGCTGGGCCGTACCCCGGTCGACCCGTCGGCGCCGCTGGGCGCCCTCGGCATCGACTCGCTGACCGCGCTGGAGCTGCGCAACCGGCTCGAAGGCGACCTCGATCTGAAACTGCCGGCGACCTTGATGTGGGCCCATCCGAATCTGTCGGCCCTGGCCGACAACCTCGCCGAGCGGTTGGGGCTGGGCCTGGACGCGCCGGTCGACGAGCCGGATCCGCAGCATTCTTCCCACGACGACGACCTGATGGCGCAGATCCTGCTGGCCGCCGAACTCGACGCCGCTGACGGCACCTCGGAGGAATCCGCACGATGACGGACCTGTCCGCACTCATCGACAAACTCTCGCCACCGGCGCGCTCCGCGCTGCTGCGACGTCTCGGCGGCCCCGACGGCGCCGAGCCGGCCGACCGCACCCTCGCCGAGCCGGTCGCGGTCGTGGGCATCGGCTGCCGCTATCCCGGTGGGGTCGCCTCCCCCGGTGACTTCTGGAATCTCCTGGAGGGGGGACACGACGCGATCGGTCCCTTTCCCGCCGAACGCTGGGCCGGTCCCGTCAACGGTTTGCGGCCGGATGCACCGGACGACGGCAATCCGATCCGCAGCGGCGGCTTCCTGGACGACGCGGAGGGGTTCGACGCCGCGTTCTTCGGCATCGCACCGAGTGAGGCCGTCGGGATGGATCCCCAGCAGCGCATCCTGCTGGAGGTCGCCTGGGAGGCGTTGGAACACGCGGGCATGGCGCCGCGCGGTCTGGGCGGCACCCGCACCGGCGTGTACGTGGGCATCGCCGCCCCGGACTATCTCGTCGAGCGGCTGCACGATCCGGCCACCCGGGGCGACCTGCACACCATCACCGGTGCCATTCACAGCACCGCCGTGGGCCGCCTGTCCTATCTGCTCGACCTGCGCGGACCGTCGGTCGCGGTGGACACCGCGTGCTCGTCCTCGCTGGTCGCCATCCACCTCGCGTGCCAGAGCCTGCAGGGGGGTGACAGCGATCTGGTGCTGGCGGGCGGCGTGCATGTGATCAGTTCGGTGCTGACGAGCTTCGGGCTCGGTTCCGCCGGGCTCGCCGGTGAGGACGGCCGCTGCAAGACGTTCGACGCCGGCGCCAAGGGCATCGCCCGGGCGGAGGGGTGCGGCGTGGTGGTGCTCAAGCGCCTCGCCGACGCCGAGCGCGACGGCGACCGGGTGCTGGCCGTGATCCGCGGCAGTGCCGTGAACCAGGACGGCCGCTCCACCAGTTTGACCGCGCCGTCGGTGGTGGCTCAGCGCGACGTGATCGCCGACGCGCTGCGTCGGGCCCGGGTGTCGGCCCAGGATGTGGGCCTCGTGGAGACCCACGGGACGGGCACGGCCCTGGGCGACCCGATCGAGGTGGAGGCCCTGGCGTCGGTGTACGCCGCGGGCGAGCGCGGCGCGTGCGCGCTCGGCGCGATCAAGACCAACATCGGGCACACCGAGGAGGCCGCCGGGGTGGCCGGCCTGATCAAGGCGGTGCTCGCGCTGAACGCGGGCGTCGTCCCGCGCAACCTGCACTTTCGCTCGCTGAACCCGGACATCGACATGTCCGGTGGTCGCCTGGTCGTCCCCGTGCACGCCATGCCGTGGCCGGTCCCGGGGCCGGTGCGCTACGCCGCCGTGTCGGCGTTCGGTATGGGCGGGACCAATGCCCACGTGGTGCTGTCCGCGTCCGTTCCCGAGCCGGCCGCACCGCCTGTGGACGAGGTCACCGACGGCGCCGACGCGGTCGCGAGCGCGTGCGTGGTACCGGTGTCGGCCGGCTCGCCCGGTGCGCTGCGCGCCCAGGCGCAGCGGCTGGCCGACTGGCTCGACGGCCCCGGGCGGGACGTGCCCATCGCCGACGTCGCCCACACGCTGGGCCGGCGCTCGCACCTGGAACAGCGGATCGCCGCCGTCACGAGTACGGGCACGGCGGGCGAGGGCCCCGGCTTGGCCGCGCTGCTGCGCGCGTTCGCCGCGGGTGAGTCCGCGCCCGGCCTCGCCCACGGTCGCGTGCTCCCGGGTGCGCACGGCGGCGCCGTGTGGGTCTTCCCCGGCCAGGGCGGCCAGTGGGCCGGGATGGGCCGCGAACTGCTGGAGCGCGAACCGGCGTTCGCGGCGGCCGTCGACGAGATCGACCCGCTGGTACGGGCCGAGTCCGGGTTTTCCGTGCGCGAGGTCTTCGCCGAGGGCTCCGAACCCGATGTCGACCTGGCCCGTTCGCAGCCGCTGATCTTCGCGCTGCAGGTGGCGCTCGCCCGCACGTGGCAGTCGTACGGTCTGCGCCCGGCGGCGGTCGTCGGCCACTCGATGGGCGAGGTCGCCGCGGCCGTCGTCGCGGGCGGTCTCTCCCTCGCGGACGGGGTGCGGGTGATCTGCCGGCGCTCGCGCCTGGCGTCCGCCAGTGCGGCGGCGCGGGGCGCGATGGCCCTGGTCGACCTGCCCGTCGACGAGGTCACCGAGCGCTTGGCCGGCTACGACGACGTGAGCGTGGCCGTGCTTTCGAGTCCCGAGTCCACCGTCGTGTCCGGGGCGACGGACACCGTCGACCGGCTCGTCGCCGAGTGGGAGGCACAGGGACTGCTCGCCCGCAGGATCAAGGGGGCGACGATCGCGTCCCACTCCCCGCGCATGGACGGCCTGTTGGCGCCTTTGCGGGAGAGTCTGCGTGACCTGCGGCCGACGGTGCCCACGACGGTCTTCTATTCGACCTCGACGGGCGATCCGCGCGCCGAGTCGGCGTTCGACCCGAACTACTGGGCGCTGAACCTGCGCAACCCGGTGCGGTTCGCCGACGCGATCACCGCCGCCGTCGAGGACGGCCACCGCGTGTTCGTGGAGATTTCTCCGCACCCGGCGTGTGAGCCGCAGGTCGTGGCCACCGCGGCGGCCGCCGGCGTCGAGGACGTGGTGGTCGTCCCCTCGCTGCGCCGGGGCGAGCCCGAGCACCTGACGCTGCTGACCCATCTCGGCGCGTTGCACTGCCACGGTGCGCGACCGAGCCTGCCGAGCCCTGCGGGCGGGCGCCTGGCCGACGTGCCCACCACCGCGTGGGAGCATCGGCGCTACTGGCTGCGCGAGGGTCCGCCCGCGACTCGGCCCGCGGTGGACGTGCATCCGCTGCTGGGCGTCCACGTCGTCGTGCCCGGCGCCCGCGCGCAGCACCTGTGGCAGGCGGAGATCTCCGTCGAGGCGCTGCCGTGGCTGGGCGACCACGCGGTCAACGACGTTCCCGTGCTGCCCGGAACGGGCTACTGCGAGATGGCGTTGGCGGCGTCCTGCCAGGCCTTCGGTGTCCCCGCGGAGCGCATCGCGCTGGAGGACGTCGACTACCAGGCGCTGCTCGTCCTGGACGGCCCGGTGACCGTGACCGTCGCGGTGCGCGTCGAAGGGCCCGAGCGGGCCGTGGTGGAGGTCGTGTCGGCGGGCCCGGGGCCCGACGGTCGCACGGTGCACGCCACGGCCGTCTCGCGGCTCCTGCCCGCGGCCACGCCGGCCGACCGCGACGTCGAGCGGCTGGTCGCGGACCACACCGATCGGCGCGATCCGCAGGAGCTGTATCGCCGGATGCGCGCCTCGGGCCAGGTCCACGGTCCCGCCTTCCGCGGCACCGCCGCCCTGTCCCTGCGTCCGGCGGACGGCGAGCGGGAACTGTCCGTGCTCTCCCGGCTGGCCCGGCCGCAGACCGCCGTCGCCCACCCGCTGATGCAGGTCCATCCGGCTTTGCTGGACGGCTGGTTCCATCTGATCGCGGCAGCGGTCCTGGAGCGGCCCGAGACGTATCTGCCCGCGGGGGTCGGCGGCCTGCGCGTGCACGCCGGTCTCGACGGGGTCGCCGTCGCGCACGCCCGGCTGCGTGCGGCGGGCGAGGACGGTGCGCTGCTCGCCGATGTGGACCTGCTCACCGAGGACGGCCGGGTGGTGGTCGAGGCGACCGGCATCCTGCTGCGGCGGGTGTCCGCGGTCGATCTGCCCACCACCACGCACGGCAAGCTCTTCGAGCTGACCTGGGAGGAAGCGGCTTTGCCGGCTCCCGTCGTGGACGGGGAACCTGCCGGTGTGCTGCTGATGGGCACCGGGAAGTACGACGACCTGCGCGCGGCGTTGGAGGCGGCCGGCCGGCGCTGTTCGACGGCGGAGCCCGGCGACCTGCGGGCGCCGGCCCGGGCGGTGGCCGAGTCGGTCGCGGACGTGTTGCTCTTCCTCACCCAGGACGGGGGGCCGTCCTCGTTCGACGAAGCGAACGACCCGCTCGACGCCGCCGAGGAGCGCGTGCTGCTCGCCGCCCGGGTCGCGGCCGAACTGGCGGCCGCGCCGGT
>NZ_WWJX01000031.1 GCF_009865215.1 Streptomyces sp. SID3343
TCGCGTTCGCGCCGAGGTCGTGTCGGGTCGCCCCCGGTCCGAGGTCGTGTCGGATCGCGTTCGCCCCGGGGTCGTGTCGGGTCGCACCCGATCCGAGGTCACGTCGGGTCGCATCCGGTCCGGACTCACGCCGGCGGCGGAGCGCGACCGCTCCGAGCCCGCCTCCGACGCCGGTTCGGCCAGGTTCAGACGGGCCGACACGCGCCAGCCGCCCTCCGCGACCGGGCCCGCCTCCACGCTGCCACGGTAGACCGCCGCCCGCTCGCGCATCCCCGCGAGGCCGCTGCC
>NZ_WWJX01000260.1 GCF_009865215.1 Streptomyces sp. SID3343
CAACCCACCCCGGGCAAGGCATCCAACGAGGCTGCGGCCGGCAACGGCCCGGCCGCCGCGGTCGACCCGGCCGCCGCCCAACGCAAGGTCGTCCTGACCGCGGAACTGCGGATACGCGTACCCGACCCGGACCGGGCCACCGGCGACGCACAGGGCGTGGCCCGCCTGCACGGCGGCCTCGTCTCCGACGAGCGCACCTCACGCGCGCCCGACCCCTCCTCGGCGGAGCGCTACGGCTCGACCGCGACCACCGTGCTCACGCTCAAGGTCCCACCGGCCGAGTTCGACAAGACGTTGGACGAGTTGAGCCGCATCGGCAAGGTGCTCAACCGGCAGCGCGCCGCGAAGGACGTCACCGACGAGGTCGTGGACGTGAACAGCCGGATCGAGTCGCAGCGCCGCAGCGTCGAGCGCACTCGACAACTGATGGACAAGGCCACCACGATTTCCGACATCGTCACCGTGGAGAGCGAACTGACCCGCCGCGAAGCCGACCTGGAGTCGCTGCTCAAGCGCCAACAGTCGCTCACCGCGCAGACCGATCTGTCGACGATCACGCTCACCATCGACGGCGAACCGGGCAAGGCCGCACCCCCGAAAGACAAGGGGGAGGACGACGACTCGGGCTTCGCCGACTCGGTCGGCGACGCGTGGTCGGGCGGTTGGCACGCCCTCTACGCCGCGGGCAGCGTGGTCTCGGTCGTCTGTGCCGCGGTCTTCCCGTTCGCGCTGATCCTTGTACTCCTGTGGCTGGCCAACCGCTTCACCGGCCGCCCCGTCAACCGGCTCCTGGCCACCGCCCGCCACCGAGGCGACTCGCTTCCCGCCTCGGGCAACCCACCCCACGACCGGTTCCCACCGACCACGCCCCCGCCCCCGCCCCCGGCCACGACACCGAAGGAAAACGAGAACAGGGACGACGAGAACAGGGACGAGGACTAGCCGGTCCCACCCGGCGCACCCACCCACCCGCCGGACGGGCCCGGCCCGGCCCGTCCGGCACACCGAGCCATTGCCCGCGACGAGCCGGCCGACCGGCCGACCGGCCCTGCGGCGCGCCTACCGCGCACTCGCCTCGTGGACGTACTCCACCAGGCGCGTCAAAACCTGCGGATCCGTGTTCGGCAGCACGCCGTGACCGAGGTTGAAGATGTGCCCCTCCGCCGCGCGCCCGGCGGCCAGCACGTCGTCCGTCTTCGCCCGAACCACGTCCCAGGGCGCGAAGACCACCGCCGAGTCCAGGTTGCCCTGGAGCGCCTTGCCGGGCCCGACCCGCTTCGCGGCCACGTCCAACGGGATCCGCCAGTCGACGCCGACCACGTCGGCCCCGGCCTCGCCGAACATCGTGAGCAGTTCTCCCGTACCCACCCCGAAGTGGATCCGCGGCACCCCGTAGTGCTCGACCGACTTCAACACCTTCGCGCTCGCCGGCATCACGGACGCGCGATAGTCCGCGGCGGACAACGTCCCCGCCCACGAGTCGAACAGCTGAACCGCCGAGGCGCCCGCCTCGATCTGGACCCGCAGGAACGCCGAGGTGATGCCGGCGAGCCGGTCCACGAGGTCGGCCCACAGTTGCGGGTCGCCGTACATCAGCGCCTTGGTCTGCTCGTGGTTCTTCGACGGACCGCCCTCGACCAGGTAGCTCGCCAGGGTGAACGGCGCCCCGGCGAAGCCGATCAGCGGGGTCGCGCCGAGTTCGCGGACGAGTTGGCCCACCGCCTCGGTGACGTAGGGGACGTCCTCGGGAGTGAGGTCCCGCAACTGCGCGAGGTCGGCGCGCGAACGGATCGGGTCGGCGATCACGGGGCCGACCCCCGGCTTGATGTCGAGGTCGATGCCGATCGCCTTGAGCGGGACGACGATGTCGCTGTAGAAGACGGCCGCGTCGACCCTGTGCCGGCGCACCGGCTGCAAGGTGATCTCGGTGACGAGATCGGGCCGCGTGCACGATTCGAGCATCGCGATGCCCTCGCGCGCCTTGTGGTACTCGGGCAGCGAACGCCCGGCTTGACGCATGAACCAGACGGGTGTGTGCGGAACCGGTTCACGGCGGCAGGCGCGCAGGAAGGCGGAGTCACGGACGGCGGCGTGCGGAAGGCTCGATTCGGTCACGTCCGCCATGGTCCCAGACCGCCGGGGGCGGCCCAGACGGACCGTCCCGCCCGGCGCGTCGCCCGGGCATCGCGCCCCCGGGGCCGCCTAGGCTGCGGGGCATGGCAGCAGTCGGCGAGACCGTGGAGCCCGAGGAGTTCCGGCAGGCGCTGGCCGGGTGGCGGGCCGCGGTTCTGCGACCCGAGATCGTGCTGGAGGAGATGTCCCGACCACGGGGTCTGGCGCCCTTCTCGGCGGCGTTCGCCGGCGAGGTCGCGGTGGGCGACGAGGACGAGGACGAGTTGGGCAGTGGCCGGATCGTC
The DNA here is from genome assembly GCF_009865215.1 of Streptomyces sp. SID3343. Lineage (GTDB taxonomy): Bacteria > Actinomycetota > Actinomycetes > Streptomycetales > Streptomycetaceae > Embleya. Next base: position 2,418 of record NZ_WWJX01000260.1, read on the forward strand.
CTGCTGCACGACCCGGCGGGCCACGACGCGTGGGAGGGGACGTTTCGCGTGGTCACGATGACCCGCGCCGAACTCGAACCCGAACTCGCGATGGACCCCCTGCTGCCCGAGGTCGGCTGGACCTGGCTCACCGAGTCGCTGCACGCCGTCGACGCGCGCTTTCGCGCCCCCAGCGGCACCGTCAGCCGCAGCACGTCGCAGGGCTTCGGCGGCCTGTCCGGGCAGATCGCCAGGACGGAGATCGAGGTCAGAGCGTCGTGGACCCCCGTCGGCGACGACCTTCTGCCACATCTGTTGGCGTGGACCGAACTGATGTGCACGTGCGCGGGGCTGCCCCCGGTTCCGGTCGGCGAGGGCGTCGTGGCCATGCCGCGTCGACCCGCGCGGCCCGGCTCCTGACCCGCCGAATCACCCCGCCGGGTCCCTGCGGTCACACACCCGGGTCAACGTCGCATAACGGATTTGGATCTTCCTCTAAAGCCGAGCGCCATATGTGCCGAAGGACAGGATGACCACCCCGAAGGAGTAGCTGGTCGGGCCGCTTCTTCGGGAATCGCGATCACTGCGCAGGAGGCCCGGTGTCGGTACTTCTCGATCACCCTGCAAACCTGCTTGCCTACCGTCCTTCCAAGCCCACGGCAATGGTTGTCGTCGCGGACCCTCGGGTTCGTGACGCGGTCATCCGCCACCTGTGGGCCCTCGGTGTACGCGACGTCGTCGGGGCGTCGACCATCGCCGAGGCTCGATCCCGTGCCGGCACGCCGCGCGACCTCTGTGTCGCCGACGTGCACCTGCCGGACGGCTCCGGACTCACGCTTCTCACCGAGATGCGCGCGTCCGGTTGGCCGAACGGCTTGGCACTTTCCGCCGCCGACGACATCGGTGCCGTTCGTTCCGCGCTTGCCGCGGGCGTTCGGGGCTATGTCGTCACCGGTGCGCGGGCGGGACTGAACCCGGGACACGCACGGCAAGCCGGTATGCACCACGGGATGCCCCAGGCAAACCGCATGCGTCCGTCGGAACCACGCGGGACGGAGCCCGGCTCCGGCGTCCGGGAGCTTTCGGCGCGCGAGATCGAGGTTCTGCGCCTCGTCGCGGAGGGCCGATCCAACAAGGCGATCGGCCAGGCGATGGGCCTGTCGGCGTTGACGGTCAAAAGCCATCTCGCCCGCATCGCCCGCAAGATGGGCACGGGCGACCGTGCCGGCATGGTGGCCCTCGCATTGCGGGCGGGCATCATCAGCTGAGGCTTCAGGCAAGCAGTACAGCAGGACCGATAGGCACAGCGAGACCAGCAAGCACGACAGGTACACACCGCACGACAGGTACACCCTGTACGGCACGGCCGGGCCCATCGAGGCCGGGCATCACATCAGGTATGGCAGTTACAGCTCAGGCATGGCAGCTACAACTCAGGTATGGCAGTTACGGCCGAATCCCGGCGGGTGAACACCACCCGCCGGGATTCGGCGTTTCCGGACCTGTCGGTCTCTTTTTCCGACCCGTCGGTCGCCGGCGTGACCCACACGTTCCGTTTTCGTGCTGTTTCCGACCCCCGTACACCGTGTGTGGCGCGCCCACCTTGGCGGGGACCTGCCCATTCGGATGGACAGGAGGGTTATTTTGGTGGGGTGACCGACGCCTCCTTCGAAACCTCATCCGAACTTCCGGCGCCGGTCCCCCCGGCGCCGGTCCCTCTCCTGGCCCCTCGTGAGGGCGTTCCGCCGGTCGTGGCGGATCCGCGGGCGCTCGCCGAGACCGTCGCCGCCTTCGCCGCCGGAGCGGGACCGGTCGCCGTCGACGCCGAACGGGCGTCGGGCTATCGCTATGGGCAACGCGCGTATCTCATCCAGCTTCGCCGGGCCGGCGCGGGCAGCGCCCTGGTGGATCCCGCCGCGTGTCCCGACCTGTCCGAGCTCGGCGCCGCGATCGTCGACGCCGAATGGGTGCTGCACGCCGCGTCGCAGGATCTGCCGTGCCTGGCCGAGGTCGGCATGGTGCCGCGGCGGATCTTCGACACCGAGTTGGCCGGCCGGCTCGCGGCGTTTCCGCGGGTGGGGCTGGGCGCGATGGTGGAGTCGGTGCTCGGCTTCTCGCTGGAGAAGGGGCACTCGGCGGTGGACTGGTCCACGCGCCCGCTGCCCGAGCCGTGGCTGCGCTACGCGGCGCTGGACGTCGAGGTACTGATCGAGCTGCGCAACGAGCTGGAGGACATCCTCGGCGAACAGGGCAAGCTCGACTGGGCCCTGCAGGAGTTCGCCGCGATCGCCGCCGCGCCGCCGCCGTCGCCGCGGGTGGACCCGTGGCGCCGCACGTCGGGCCTGCACCGGGTGCGCCGGCGTCGCCAGTTGGCGATCGTGCGGTCCCTGTGGCTGGCTCGCGACGCCATCGCGCGGCACAAGGACGTCTCTCCCGGGCGGGTGATTCCGGACACCGCGATCGTCGAGGCCGCGCTCGCCGGGCCGGTGTCGGTGGCCGCCCTGCTCGCGCTGCCCGGCTTCACCGGTCGCGACAGCCGCCGCCAGGCCGGCGTGTGGTTGGCCGCGATCGAGGAGGCTCGGGCGCTGCCCGAGGTCGAACTGCCGATGTCCACGCTGCCGCACGAAGGGCCGCCGCCGGCTCGCGCGTGGACGGACAAGGACCCCGCCGCCGCGGAGCGTCTGACGGCCGCCAAGACGGCCGTGGCGGCCATCGCCGACGAGCACACGCTGCCCACCGAGAACCTGCTCGCGCCCGACTACGTGCGCCGGCTCGCCTGGGCCCCGCCCACGGTGCCCACCTCCGACGCGGTCGGCGACGTCCTGCGGGTGTTCGGTGCGCGCCCCTGGCAGATCGCGCTCACCGCGCCGGCCCTGTCCGGCGCGTTCCTGCGCCTGGCCGCGCACGCGGCGAACGGTACGAGCACCGCCTGACCCGCGCCGGGCGGTGATCCCGCCCGGTGGGTCGCGCTCACGGCCATACCCGAGCTTTGCTTTGCCTGCATTGACGACACATTGGGGCAAGTGGTTTGGTTAGCCTCGCCTAAATATCGATATGTGTTCGAGCAAGCGGGGTGGCCAGTGTTCGCCAACTACCTGATCGGTCTGCGCGAGGGTTTGGAAGCCGCCCTCGTCGTCAGCATCCTGATCGCCTATTTGGTGAAGAGCGACCGCCGTGACGCGCTGCCCGCCGTGTGGTTCGGCGTCGGCGCCGCGGTCGCGTTGAGCGTGGCCCTGGAGGCGACGCTCGAACTGACCTCCGCCGAGATGACGTTCGAGCAGCAGGAACTCTTCGGCGGTTCGCTGTCGATCGTCGCGGTGTTGCTGGTCACCTGGATGATCTTCTGGATGCGTCGTACGTCGCACGCGCTCAAGGCCGAGTTGCAGGGCAAGCTCGACCACGCGCTCGCGATGGGCACCGGCGCGCTCGTGCTGACCGCGTTCTTGTCGGTGGGTCGCGAGGGCCTGGAGACCGCGGTCATCGTGTGGGGTACGGCCCGCTCGACGGGCGAGAACACCGAGCCGATGATCGGCGTCGCGCTCGGCCTGGGCACCGCCGTCGTCCTGGGCTACCTCTTCTACGCCGGCGCGGTGCGGATCAACCTGGCCAAGTTCTTCCTGTGGACCGGCGCCGGCCTGGTCGTGGTCGCGGCGGGCGTGCTCGCGTACGGCGTACACGACCTCCAGGAGGCCGACTTCCTCCCGGGCCTGACGAACCGGGCGTTCGACATCACCGACACGATCCCCCCGGACAGCTGGTACGGCACGCTGCTCAAGGGCATCCTCAACTTCCAGTCCGACCCCACGGTCCTGCAGGTCACCGTGTGGGCGCTCTACCTGGTCCCGGTCATGCTCCTGTTCTTCCTGCTCCCCAAGGGCACGCCCAAGGCCGGGGTCCCCGCCCCGCGCGAGCCCGCGGCGGCCTGACCCGAACGCGCGCACGACCCGGGGGTCGGCACCGGGCAACCGGTGCCGACCCCCGGGTCGTGCGTAAGAGGTCCCGCCGCCTACCCGAACAGCGCCTTGCCCCAGTAGTCGTCGGCGTGCGCGACGCCGCCGGGACAGGCGAACAGGGCCGAGCCCACGTGCTGGATGTATTCGTTCATCGCGTCCTTGCCGGCCAGGTTCTGTTGGACCGGGACGAAGCCCTTGCGCGGGTCGCGCTGATAGGCCAGGAAGAACAGGCCCGCCTCGAGGCGGCCGAGGCCGTCCGAGCCGTCGACGAACGAGTAGCCGCGGCGCAGGATGGTCGCGCCGCCGTTGCTGTCGGGGTGCGACAGGCGCACGTGCGCGTTCGCCGGCAGCGCCTTCAGCGGCACCGGGTCGTGCTCGCCGGTGGCACCCTGCGGTGCGCCCACGCCCTTGGAGCGCCCGATCACGTCCTGCTGTTCCACGAGCGAGGTGCGGTCCCACGTCTCGATGTGCATCCGGATCCGGCGCGCGACGAGGTAGGACCCGTTGGTCATCCACTCGGGGCCCTCGCCGGCCGGCACCCACACGTGCTCGTGCAGTCGGTCGGTCTCGGTGCCGGCGATGTTGCGCGTGCCGTCCTTGAACCCGAACAGGTTGCGCGGGGTCATCGCGTCCGGCGTGGTCGAGGACGTCTTGCCGAAGCCCAGCTGCGACCAGCGCACCGATACGACGCCGAAGCCGATCCGGGCCAGGTTGCGGATCGCGTGCACCGCGACCTGCGGGTCGTCGGAGCACGCCTGGACCGCGATGTCGCCGCCGGAACGCTGCGGGTCGAGGTTGTCGCCGGGGAAGGCGGGCAGGTCGGCGAGCGCCTCGGGCTTCTTCTCGGCGATGCCGAATCGGTCCTTGCCGTCCTTGGTGAACAGCGACGGACCGAACCCGACGGTGAGCGTCAGGTTGGCCGGCGGCAGCCCGATCGCCTCGCCGGTGTCGTCGGGCGGGGACTCCGGGACGCCGCTGTCGGCGCCGGTCCCGATCGCGTCCCCCGCGGCCATCGCGGCGGCCGCGGCGGTCCACTGCCGGAGCATCCGCACGAGCTTGGCGCGGTCGTCGGTGACCACGTCGAACACGCAAAAGTGCAGCCGGTCCTGAACCGGCGTCGCGATGCCGGCCTGGACGGCGCCCCGGAAGGCGACCGCACCGTGGGAGGGTCCGGCCGGTGTGGCGTCGTCGGTGACCGCGGCGGCTACTCCACCGGCCGCCGCCGCGCCCACGACCAACGCGCCGCCGGTCCACCCCAGGAGGGCCCGGCGGCTGAAACCGCCGTCTGCCGGCGGGGCCGACTCGTCCGACTCGACCGTCTCGTCGACGTGTTCGATCTCGGTCATGGGGCCCTCCCTGGTGATGTTCGGTTGACGCGGTGCCGCGCGGGTCCTGGTCGGGGCGCTGCTGCCCGTCGTCGAGCGGTACCGCTCGTGTCCTCCGGTCTCGGGGGCGGTTGCGCTCGTGTCCCCCGTCGGGAGTTACGCGACGACGCCGGCGAGCTTGGACAGCGGCTCGCCGAGCGCGTTGACGGAGTCGGACAGTTCCTTGCGCTGCTCCTCGGTGACCGTGTCGTAGGAGACGTAGCCCTGGCCCTGCTTGTACTTGGCCAGCAGACCCTGGATCTTGGCGAACTCGCCGTCGAGGGTAGCGGCAAGGGCCGCGTCCTTCTCCGCCACGTAGGGCTTGAGCAACTCGTACGCCTTCTTGGCGCCGTCCACGTTGCCCGCGAAGTCCCACAGGTCGGTGTGGCTGAACGCCTCTTCCTCACCGGTGATCTTGCCGGTGGCGACCTCGTCGAGCAGGCCCTTGGCGCCGTTGGCGATCGAGGTGGGGGTGATCTCGGCGGTGCCGATCTTCGACTGGAGGGTCTTGAGGTCGGCCATCAGCCGGTCCGCGTAGCCCTTGTCTGCGTCGGTGATCGTGCCCGTGGTCCACAGGGTCTTCTCCAGGCGGTGCCACCCGGTCCACTCCTGGCCCGGCTCCAGGTCGGCTTCGCGCGCGTCCATCTGCGGGTCGAGGTCGCCGAAGCTCTCGGCCACGGTCTCGATGGTCTCCCAGCCCAGGCGCGACTGCGGGTACCACTCCTTGGCCTTGGCGACGTCGCCGGCCTTGACCGCGTTCACGAACTCCGTCGCGAGCGGCATCATCATGTCGACGGTCTCGGTCGTGAACGCGCGGTAGTGCGCGACGGCGGTCGCCAGGCGCGGGTCCACCGGCTTCTGCTCGGGAGTGCCGGCGACGGTGACCGTCTGGCGGATGCCGTCACCCTTCATGCCCGGCTTGCAGGCGACCTCGTACGTGCCGGCCTTGATCTCGAAGTTGAGCGTGGCGGACGTACCGGGGCCGATGTTCTCCCGTTCGGTGACGATCCGGTCGCCCTGGGCGTACACGTACAGCTCGGTGACCTGGTTGCCCTTGTTGGTGACCTTGATGCTGTTCTTGCCGGCGGGCCAGTCCTTCTTCGCCACGTCGCACGACTTGTCCTTGGCCGTGACCTTGACGGCGTCGCCGGAGGACTTGTCGCTGCTGCACGCGGTCAGCGCGAGCGGCATCGCGAGCAGCAGACCTGCACCCACCACGCGGGCGGTGGAACGGCGGTGGACGGCAGGCATGGACTCTCCCGGGGACGGAACACACAAGGATGGAGACAGGACGAAGGACGGAAACAGCGGGCGATCGAGATGGTGGAACCACGGAGTGGGGCAGACTGCGAGCGGCCGAGAAGCCGGGACGAATCCGGACCGAGGCTCACGAAATACCGGGACAAACGTAGTACAAAGGTTAGGCAAGGCTAACCAAGGCTAGGCTCGGCTCATTTTGCCGGCCGGAAGTCCACCTGTAGTCAAGACCAGGCAAAGGCCGGTGCCCTCACGCGTGGATCTCGTCACGTCGCCCGGCCGACCTCCGGATGATGCACGTATCCGGACATCGGTGGACCGCGCGCGTGCGCCCCGCGGGTCGCCTCGCTCGCCCCGACCCACACGCCGGCGCGCTCGCCCTCACCCGCTCGCGTGTACGTACGACCCGAATCCGGACAAGGGGACCGAGGGCTAGGACCTTTGGTTACTCATGAGTAGCATGGGGCCCGTACCCATCGCAGGAGGAGTGTGCGCTCGTGCCTCGTAACGTCAGGGACGTCGTCTTCGTGGACGGCGTCCGTACCCCCTTCGGCAAGGCCGGCCCCAAGGGCATCTATCACGAGACGCGTGCCGACGACCTCGTCATCGCGTGCATCCGTGAGCTGATGCGCCGCAACCCGTCGCTGCCGCCGGCCCGCGTCGACGACGTCGCCATCGCGGCGACCACCCAGATCGGCGACCAGGGCCTGACCATCGGCCGCACCGCGGCGCTGCTCGCGGGCCTGCCGCAGTCGGTGCCCGGCTACTCGATCGACCGCATGTGCGCGGGCGCCATGACGGCGGTCACCACGGCCGCCGGCGGAATCGCGTTCGGCGCGTACGACGTCGTCGTCGCCGGTGGCGTCGAGCACATGGGCCGCCACCCCATGGGCGAGGGCGCCGACCCGAACCCGCGGATCATCTCCGAGCAACTCGTGGACCCCTCGGCGCTGGTCATGGGCAACACCGCGGAGAACATCCACGACCGCTTCCCGCAACTGACCAAGGAGCGTTCCGACACGTTCGCGCTCGGCAGCCAGGAGAAGGCCGCCAAGGCGTACGCGGACAACCTGATCCAGCCCGACCTGGTGCCCGTCGCGACGCGATCGGTCGAGCAGGGCTGGGGCCTGGCCACGGCCGACGAGCCGATGCGCCCCGGCACCACGCTGGAGGGCCTCGGCGCGCTCAAGACCCCGTTTCGTCCGCACGGCCGAGTCACCGCGGGCAACGCGGCCGGCCTCAACGACGGCGCGACCGCGTGTCTGCTCGCCTCCGAGGACACCGCGCGCGAACTGGGCCTGCCCGTCAAGATGCGGCTCGTCCAGTTCGCGTTCGCCGGTGTCGAGCCCGAGGTGATGGGCATCGGCCCGATCCCGGCCACCGAGAAGGCCCTGGAGCGCGCCGGTCTCACCATCGACGACATCGGCCTGTTCGAGCTGAACGAGGCGTTCGCGGTCCAGGTCCTGTCGTTTTTGGACCACTACGGCATCGCCGACGACGACGAGCGCGTCAACAAGTACGGCGGCGCGATCGCCTACGGCCACCCGCTCGCCTCGTCGGGAGTCCGGCTGATGACGCAGCTCGCACGGCAGTTCGAGGACCACCCCGAGGTCCGCTACGGCCTGACCTCGATGTGCATCGGGCTCGGCATGGGCGGGACCGTCATCTGGGAGAACCCGAACTGGACCGCGACCTCCGAGGGGGACGACAAGTGAGCGACCTCACGCAACTGGCCGCCGAGGTGTTCCCGGACGAACTGGTGTCGCACTTCCCCGTGCGCGTGCTCGATCTCCCGGGCGGCGCGGGGAAGTTCGCGCTGATCACCATCGACAACGGCTTCGACCACACGAAACCGAACACCTTCGGGCCCGCGGGGCTCGGCGAACTCGACAACGCGATCGACAAGGTCGAGGCGCTCGCCGCCGCCGGCGACGTCGTGGCCGCGGGGGTCACCGGCAAGCCGTTCATCTTCGCGGTCGGCGCCGACCTCAAGGGCGTCGAGAAGGTCGGCGCCCGCGAACACGCGCACGCCATCGGCAAGGCCGGCCACGACACGTTCAAGCGCCTGACCACGCTGAGCGTGCCCACGTTCGCGTTCTACAACGGCGCGGCGATGGGCGGCGGCGTCGAGATCGCTCTGCACTGCACCTACCGCACCATCTCCACGGCGGTACCGGCGTTCTCGCTGCCGGAATGCTTCCTGGGCCTGGTCCCGGGTTGGGGCGGCTGCGTACTACTGCCGAACCTGATCGGCCCCGACAACGCGGTCACGGTCGTCATCGAGAACGCCCTCAACCAAAACCGCCAGCTCAACGGCCCCAAGGCCTACAAGCTCGGGATCGCCGACGCGCTCGTCGACTCGGCCGACTTCGTGGCCCAGTCGCTCGTGTGGGCGGGCAAGGTCCTCAGCGGCGAAATCGTCGTCGACCGCCCGGAGATCGACCGCGGCGAGGGCTGGGACGCGGCGATCGCCCGCGGTCGCGCGATCGCCGACTCGAAGGTGCACGGGGCCTCCCCCGCGCCGTACCGCGCGCTGGAGATCATCGACGCCGCGCGCGACGCCCGCCTCGGTGACGTGGCCTCCCTAGAGGCCGGCTTCGACGCCGAGGACGACGCGCTCGCCGACCTGATCATGGGCGACGAACTGCGCGCGGGCCTGTACTCGTTCAACCTGATCCAAAAGCGCGCCAAGCGCCCGGCCGGCGCGCCCGACCGCAAGTTGGCCCGCCCGGTCACCAAGGTCGGCGTCGTGGGCGCCGGCCTGATGGCCTCTCAGCTCGCACTGCTGTTCGCGCGTCGCCTGCGGGTGCCGGTCGTGCTGACCGACATCGACCAGGAGCGCGTGGACAAGGGCGTCGGCTACGTGCACGACGAGGTCGACAAGCTGCTGCTGCGAAAGCGCATCTCGCCGGACGCCGCGAACCGCCTCAAGGCGCTGGTGTCGGGTTCGCTGACGAAGGACGCGTTCGCCGACGCCGACTTCGTGATCGAGGCCGTGTTCGAGGAAATGTCGGTCAAGCAGCAGGTGTTCGCCGAGGTCGAGGCCGTGGTCTCGCCGACGTGTGTCCTGGCCACCAACACGTCGTCGCTGTCGATCACCGAGATGGCGTCGAAGCTGGAGCACCCCGAGCGGGTCGTCGGCTTCCACTTCTTCAATCCGGTGGCCGTGCTCCCGTTGCTGGAGATCGTTCGGGCCGAGCAGACCGACGACGGCGCCCTCGCGACCGCCTTCGCCGTGTCCAAGCAGCTCAAGAAGACCTCGGTCCTGGTCAAGGACGCCCCGGCGTTCGTGGTCAACCGGATCCTCACCCGCTTCCTGGGCGAGGTGCTCGCCGCGGTCGACGAGGGCACCCCGATCGAGGTCGCCGACAACGCGCTCGCCCCGCTGGGCCTGCCGATGTCGCCGATGGTGCTGCTCGAACTCGTCGGTCCGGCCATCGCCGCACACGTCGGCGGCACCCTGCACGGCGCCTTCCCGGACCGCTTCGGTGTCTCCGCCAACCTGGAGCGCGTCGTCAAGGCGGGCAAGCGCTCGTTCCTGACGTGGGCGTCGGGCGCGCAGGAGATCGACCCGGAGGTCGCCGCCCTCCTGGAGGTGGGCGACTCCCCCTCCACCGAGGAGCAGGTCCGCGAGCGCGCGTTGGCCGCCTTGGCCGACGAGATCAACCGCATGCTCGAAGAGGGCGTCGTGGCCGCCCCGCAGGACATCGACCTGTGCATGCTCACCGGCGCGGGCTGGCCGTTCCACCTGGGCGGCATCACACCGTACCTGGACCGGTCGGGCGTCAGCGAGAAGACCGTGGGCAGGCGCTTCCTCCCGGTGGGGGTTGCGTCGGTGCCGCGGTAGGTGTGGTGGGCGTGTAGGCGTGGTGGGCGTGTAGGTGCGCTGCGTGCGCTGGGCGCGTAGCCGGCGTGGTAGGCGCATTCCGAAGGGCGGTCCGGGGTAACCGGGCCGCCTTTCGGGCGTTTTCGGTTCGTGTGGGCTGTTCGCGCGGGCGGTTTGTGCAGGTGGTTTGTGCAGGTGGCTTGTGCGGGTGGTTCGCGCGGGTCTGAAGGCGGCTTCGGAATCGGACTTGTGGAGATGTCGCAGATTGCGGACCGGTGTGGGTGTGGGTCTGGGTGTGGGTGGTCCTGGGGGTCAGGTCAGGTCAGGTCAGGTCCAGGGCCAGGGAGGCGAGGACGGATTCCTCTTCGAGTTTTACGCGCAGGGCGAGCATGGTTGCGGTGAGTTCAGAGTCCCAGGAGGCTTCGTGGGGTCGGCCGGTCAGGGGTTCCAGCGGCACGCCTTCGGTGGCGGCTGCGGTCACGCCCTCCTCGTAGTCGGCGGCTGTCATGCGCCAGGCGTGGGCACCGAAGCGGCTCAGGATCCGGTCTGCCATGGCCAGGCCCGGCCAGTCGAAGTCGCCGTGGTAGCGCAGGTCGGCGCCCGCTTCGGCGAGGGCGCCGAGGAGAGTGGTCACCACCGTGGCCGGGTTGCCGGCGGTGCATACGAGCGGGGTTCGGGCGCCGCGGTCGGCGGCGAGTTCGACCACACGTGGGTTCTCGCAGACGTGGACCGTCGTACCGGGGGCAACGGGTGGCCCGGCCAGACGGCGGATCTCACGGATCGTCAGGTGCGTCTCGAAGCCCGCGTCCGCGCGCTCGCGCAGCATCCTCGCCGCCGGCGTGGAGCCGGGCGGGCGCAGGCCAAGGGTCAGGACCGTGGCCGAGACCTCGTCGGTCGTCGCACCGGCCGCGCGCCACAGGTCGCGGCGAGCCCGGGCATTCGTGGGGAGTACGCCGCCGGTGTGCTCTCGGGCCAATCCGCGCAGGACGATGCGGGCCAGCAGGGTGCCGTCGTCGAGGCCGTGGGCGGTACCGGTGACGCGGGCGGCCAGGTCCCCGCGGCCGACGGGGTGGTCCGGGTCGATGGTGGTCAGCACGCGTGCACCCTGTTCGATCAGGCGGAGCGCGGTGTCCGCGTCCAGGCGGGCCAAGGCGCCCGACCGGCGTACGGAGTCGACCCAGTCGTGATCGGCGATCACGGCGGCCTCGTCCCACAGTCGGGTCGTGGTGTCGTGCGCGCTGCGGCGTTCGCCCTGGCGGTCGCGTACGGGGTCGCCGAGGGCTTCGAGCGCGGCGACGAGGCCGCCGGTGCCGGCGCGCAGGCGGGCGTCCACGTCGGCCAGGGACACGGTGACATTGCCGGTGGGCGGGACGGACTTGCCGAGCAGCATCGCCAGTTCGCGCCGCTCGGCCTGGTCCCAGTGGGCGCTACGGAGGTGACCGCGGACGGCGCGGCCGTTGCGCTCCAGGCGGGCGCGCAGGCGTTGCCACAGGCCGGCGAGTTCGGGGCGGGCAAGCCAGGCCAGGGTGTCGGGGGAAACCGTCCGGGAGGGGGGCGCGTCGGGTTGTGGGGCGGGAGCGGGCGCGTCGGGTTGTGGGGCGGAGGCCGGCGCGTTCGGATGTACGGCGGGATCCGGCGCCCTCTCGCGGGGGCTTGGGGTCGCCGCCGGCGCACCGTCGGGTGGGTGGGCGCTCACGTTGCGACCAGGCGCTTTTGCGAGCCGTCCCATGTGAAGTGCAGCGTCGCCACGCCACGATGGTGCGGGTCGCGCAGGCATTCGTAGATGTGCAGGGACGGCACCTCGCGGAACGTACCCCACAACCGTTCGCTGGTCAGCACGAAGTCGAGGTCGAGGCGTACCAGCAGGCCCAACAGGCGCCCGTGAGTGGGTTCGTCGACCTTTGCGAACGCGTCGTCGAGCAGGATCATGCGCGGCGCCTGCACCGCGCCGGCCGCGACCGACTCGAAGTGCGCGGCAGCGGTGGCGAACAGGACGAGGTAGGAGATCACCCGTTGTTCGCCCTGGCTCAGGCCGATCCGGGCGTTGAGCGTACGCGCAGTGCCCGGGCGGGCGTCGTCGAGCACCTGAACGGCGAAGGTGTGCCACTCCCGGTAGTCGAGCGCCCTGCGCAGATGCAGCGCGTAGCCGGCCGTCGGGTCCTTGTGCCGTTCGGTCTCGATCAGGCGCTGCAGTACCACGCGCAGACTCTCCGCGTCCTCGCGCGAGCGCAGGGCCGCGGGCCCGTCGAGCAGGTCGACCGCGGCGCGGATGTCGGCGTCGGCGTCCTCGCGGATCTTCCAGACCAGGCGCGCGCCGAGGCCGTGCGATGTGCGTACGCCGTCCAGCGTCTCGTTCATCAGCGCGATCAGGGATTTCGCCGCGAACACCTGTCCGGTCAGATTGTCGCCCAACTCGCCGAGCAGGTAGCGCTCGAAGACCTCGCGCTCGCGCTCCGAGAGGCGGGTGCGCGCGTCCTGGGCCTGCTCGGCGAGCCGGCGGGCGATCAGCGCGACGTCGTGTCGACCGTGGTCGTCGGTGATGTGGCACAGCTTGACGCCGTCGACCTCGGTCAGCACCGCGTCGTAGCCACCGCGCAGGCCGGCCTGCAGCTCGGTGTAGCGGTTGAGCAGGGTCGTGTCGGACACGTCCTTCGTCCGCGGGCCGAGCCGCTCGCGGATCTCGCGAAGGAGCCCGTCGAGGGCGCGGATGCGCGACCGCACGTCGCTACCGGGGGTCTCCGGGGCGATCAACGTCTCGGCCGCGTCGAGACCGGCTCCGCGCTGGACCTCGGGCAGTGCGAGCGCGCGGCGCAGTTCGCTCCCGGAGGTGACCACCGCTTCCTCCAGGGCGGTCAGGTCCGCCTTGCGGGCGTCGCGTTCGGCCTCCGCCCGGATCGCCTGGTCGTGGGTCTCGTTCACGGCCAGTTCGGCCGGGCGGATCTCCCGACGCGCGTCCTCCAGGCGTCGTGACACTTCCCGTTCCCGGGCCAGGATGGCCTGTGGATCCTCGCCGAGGGCTGCTTCCAGTACGGCGAGCCCGGCCTGTTCCTCGGCGAGGCGCAGCAGACTCTCCTCGTGCGCGGACACCTGGCGGGCGTGTTCCTCGTAAGCCGTTCGCCATCCGGCGCGCGCGTCCGAGTGCGTACCGAGGCCGTCGCGCGCCGCCGACGTGCGCCGACGCAGTCCCTCGACGTCGTGTCGGACCCGGTCCACGAGCCCGCGCAGCTTGGCCAGTTCGGCGCGGTCGACGGGAAGCGCGTGTCCGGTCGCGTGTGCCTGGGCGCTCTCTCGGCGTTTGACCTCGACGACCCGCTTGGCGTCCGCCTCCCGACGCGCGTCGGCCGACCGGCCCGCAAGGTCGCGGGCCTGCTCGCGCGCCTCGCCGAACTTGATCCAGGCGGCGTGCAGTTCGCGGCCGGTGGGCACCGCTCGCAGGAGCGCTCGTAGTTCGTCGCGGCGACGATCGAGGTCGACGAGTACGGCTTGCCGGCTCTCGTGTTCGAGGCGGGTGTGCTCGATCCGGGCGTCGAGTTCGGCGAGCCTGCGGCGCCGGGTCGCGGCGCGGACCTCGGCACCGACGTATTCGGCCCGCTCCTTGGTGTGCGCGCCGGATGCCACGCCGAGCCGCCAGGTGCCGTCGGGGGCGATGCGGCTGGTCTGCTCGGGCGCGGAGATCCGGCTGATCTCCCCGTGTGGGGCGATCCGGTCGGCCTGCTCGTGCGGCGCGGCCGAGCGCAGCGCGATCGAGCGCAGCAGGGTGACGACCTGTCGGCCGCTCACCCCGCTGCCGGGCACGGTTACCGGGTCGAGCACATCGGCCAGGGTCGGGCCGGCCGACGTTTCGGTCGGCGACAGGAGTACGTCCCGGGTGTCCGCACTCAGTACGTGTCCCTCTGCGGTGACCCATCCGTCGAGCAGCCCCGACGCCTCCAACGCGGCTTCCAGACCGGCTTGTTCGGCAGCGGTCAGGTGGGAGGCGAAGTCGACCAGGCGATACAGCGGCGCGCCGGTGCCCGGGGCGCGGACCGCCGTCCGGTGGGGCCCGGCCTCGGGCTCGGGGTCCGAGCTTCGTGTCCACGCGAGGTGCTCGGCGCGCAGCGCGTCGAGTTCGGCGGCTGCCGCCCGCACGGCCTCGCGGGTTCGGTCGCGGCGCGCGTCGAGCGCGGCGGTGAGCGGATCCACGATCGTGCGCGCGGCGAGCTCGACCTCGTCGCGCGTCTCGGCCGGCAGCGCCCGATCCTCCAAGGCCGGCGAGTCGTCCTGTGGTGCGGTCACCAGGGCCAGGATCGGCGCGGCCGCCTCGCCGAGCGGGTGCGCCCACGCGCGTACCCGTTCGGCGAAGGCGGTGCCGGCCTGCTCGACCTCGG
>NZ_WWJX01000261.1 GCF_009865215.1 Streptomyces sp. SID3343
ACGGAGCGCGAGTCGGGCGCGATCGACGCTCCCGGGTCGGTCGACGCCCCCGGGACGCCCGAGTCTCCCGAGGTCGACGTCGAGGCGGAGGCCGACGTCCGCGCCGCGACCGCGTCCGCGCCGATGCGCCCCGAGGCCGCCCCCGAGCAACTCGCCTTGGTGCTGGCCGAATTGGAGTCGATGGTCGGCCTGGAGCCGGTCAAACGGCAGGTGCGGGCGCTGTCCGCGCAGATGCGGATGGCCCGGCTGCGTGAGGCGCAGGGGCTGCCCGCGCAGGCCCCGAAGCGACATTTCGTCTTCTCCGGGCCGTCCGGAACCGGCAAGACCACGGTCGCGCGGCTGCTGGGCCGGGTGTTCGCCGCGCTCGGGCTCTTGGAGAGCGACCGACTCGTCGAGGCGCAACGCTCGGACCTGGTCGGCGAGTACCTGGGCCAGACCGCGGTCAAGACCAGCGAACTGATCGACTCGGCGCTCGGCGGCGTGCTGTTCGTGGACGAGGCGTACGGACTCACCAACGTGGGCTACTCCAAGGGCGACGCGTACGGCGACGAGGCGCTCCAGGTGCTGCTCAAGCGCGCCGAGGACGACCGCGACCGGCTCGTGATCATCCTGGCCGGCTACCCGGAGGGCATGGATCGCCTGCTGACCTCCAACCCGGGCCTGATGTCGCGATTCACCACCCGCGTGGAGTTCCCCTCCTACGGCGCCGAGGACCTCGCCCGAATAGCCGAGGTGATGGCGGCCGGCGGCGGCGACGGGTGGGACGAGGACGCCGCGGCGGAGCTGCGCAGCATCACCGGACACGTGCGCGAGCAGGGCTGGATCGACGAGTTGGGCAACGCGCGCTTCGTCCGCACCCTGTACGAGAAGTGCTGCATGTATCGCGACGTACGCCTGGTGGAGCTTCCCGAGGGGCCGGATCTGGCCGAATTGACGACGCTGCGACTCTCGGACCTGTTCCAGGCGTACGGGGACCTCGCCGACGGCCGAGGGTAGCGGCGCGCGCCTACGGGTAGCCATCTCCTTCGATCTCCCCCGATCTCCCTTGATCATCGTTTCGGATGATCGGGGCGTGGGAGCACGAGACGAAAGGGCTACCCGTGGCCAAGCAGAGCGTCGCCGAACAGTTCGTGGACATCCTCGCCCAGGCGGGGGTGCGCCGGCTGTACGGCGTGGTGGGCGACAGTCTCAACCCGATCGTGGACGCGGTGCGGCGCAACGCGGCCGTCGACTGGGTGCACGTGCGGCACGAGGAGGTCGCCGCCTTCGCGGCGGGAGCCGAGGCGCAGCTGACCGGCAAGCTGGCGGCGTGCGCGGGCAGTTGCGGCCCGGGCAACCTGCACCTGATCAACGGCCTGTTCGACGCCCACCGCTCGCACGCGCCGGTGCTCGCCCTCGCGTCGCACATCCCCAGCGGTGAGATCGGCACGGCCTTCTTCCAGGAGACCCATCCGGAGCGGCTGTTCGTCGAGTGCAGCCACTACAGCGAGCTGATCGGCACTCCCGAGCAGATGCCGCGCGTGCTCCAGTCGGCGATCCAGCACGCGGTGGGGCTCGGCGGGGTGTCGGTGGTGGCACTGCCGGGCGACGTCGCGGATCGGCCCGCGCCCGAGCAGGGCTACCAGGTGGCGCTGCCGACCGGGCTGCCCTCGGTTCGCCCCGGCGACGGGGATCTGGCGACGCTGACCCGGATGATCGACGAGGCGGAGCGGGTGACGCTGTTCTGCGGCGCGGGTACGGCGGGCGCGCACGAGGAGGTGATGGCCTTCGCGAAGCGGATCAACTCCCCGGTGGGACACGCGTTGCGCGGCAAGGAGCACATCCAGTACGACAACCCGTTCGATGTGGGGATGTCGGGGCTCCTCGGCTACGGCGCCGCGTACGAGGCGATGCACGAGGCCGACCTGCTGATCCTGCTGGGCACCGACTTCCCGTACAACGCCTTCCTCCCGCAGGAGGTGGCCACCGTGCAGGTGGACGTACGCCCGGCGCACCTGGGCCGGCGCACCAAGCTGGACCTGGCCGTGTGGGGCGACGTCCGCGAGACGCTGCGCGCACTCACCCCGATGGTGCGGGCCAAGGAGGACCGCCGGTTCCTCGACCGCATGCTCAAGAAGCACGCCGACGCGCTGGAGGGCGTGGTCAAGGCGTACACGCGCAAGGTCGAAAAGCACGTCCCCATCCACCCGGAGTACGTCGCCGCGATCCTCGACGAGGAGGCCGCCGACGACGCGATCTTCACGGTCGACACCGGGATGTGCAACGTGTGGGCGGCGCGCTATCTCACCCCCAACGGTCGGCGCCGGGTGATCGGCTCGTTCTCGCACGGCTCGATGGCCAACGCACTGCCGCAGGCCATCGGCGCGCAGTTTTTGGACCTGGAGCGCCAGGTGGTGTCGATGTCCGGCGACGGCGGGTTCTCGATGCTGATGGGCGACTTCCTCACCCTCGTGCAGTCCGACCTGCCGGTGAAGATCGTGCTGTTCGACAATTCGTCGCTGGGCATGGTCGAACTGGAGATGATGGTCGCGGGTTTGCCGCCGTTCGGCACCACGAACAAGAATCCGGACTTCGCGGCGATCGCCCGCGCGGCCGGCGCGTTCGGGGTGCGAGTCGACAAGCCCAAGCAGGTCCGCAGCGCGCTTCGGGACGCGTTCGCGCACCCCGGCCCCGCGTTGGTCGACATCGTGACCGACCCGAACGCGCTGTCGATCCCGCCGAAGATCACCGCGGAACAGGTCCAGGGCTTCGCGCTGAGCGCGGGCCGCACGGTGCTCAGCGGTGGTGTGGGGCGGATGGTCCAGATGGCCCGCTCGAACCTGCGCAACGTGCCGCGACCGTGAGCACGGGAGCGGTCGGGGGGTCGATCGGGCCGGTGGGCCGGTGGGCGCGTGAACGGGCGGACCGGCGGTTCGCGGCGGCCGATCTCGGGCCTAGGCCGCTTCGGTCGCCGTCCCGTACGACTCGGACAGTGCGCGCAGTTCACGCGCGGCGGTGATCGCCTCGGCCTTGCCGTTGGAGGTCTGGATGCCCATCACCGGCAGCGTGTCGCCGTTGGACATGTCGATGTAGACCCACGGGTCGCCCTGGCGCAGGTACACGCGCACGATCTGCGCCCACTCCAGGTGCGTCGTGCGCAGCAGGTTGACCACGGTCACCCCGCTCGCGTCGGCGACGACCTTGGGCCGTCCGAGCATCAGCATCGCGCCGAGCCCGAGCACCCCCGTGGCCGCGACGCCCAGGCGCGAGCCGAGCCCCCAGCCGCCCTTCTCCGGCAGCATCACCGCCAGCACGCACAGGCCGACGAAGACGACCACGCCGAGCACCGCCGTGATGGCACGGCTGCGCTTCGCGTACCAGGTACGCGGGAGGGAGGCGGCTGGGGTGCTCATGAAGCGATACTCCGAGAGAAGGTGTGGCGGGGGCCGGGGGTCGAGGACACGCCCTGTAGGCCCTAGAGCCGGCAGGCGTGGATACCGGTGACCAAAATGGCGCGGGCGCCGATCTCCCACAGGTCGTCCATGATCCGCTGGGCGTCCTTGCTCGGGACCATGGCGCGCACCGCGACCCAGCCCTCGTTGTGCAACGGGCTCACCGTCGGCGACTCCAGGCCCGGCGTCAGCGCGACGGCGCCCTCGACCTGCTCGACCCGGATGTCGTAGTCCATCAGCACGTAGCGCCGCGCGACCAGGACGCCTTGGAGACGACGCACGAGCTGATCCAACGCGGCCGAGGTCTCGGCGCCCGCGCGGCGGATCAGCACCGCCTCGGAGTGCAGGATCGGCTCGCCGAACACCGCCAGGCCCGCCTGCGCGAGCGTGGTGCCGGTCTCGACGACGTCGGCGATCACGTCGGCGACGCCGAGTTGGATCGCGGTCTCCACCGCGCCGTCGAGCTTGACCAGGGCCGCGGCCTCGATGCCGTGTTCGGCGAAGTCGCGTTCGACGATGCCGATGTAGGACGACGCGACACGCAGACCGGCGAGACCCTTCTTGCCTTGGCCGTCCAGCTCGCGGGCGACCTCGGCGGGCGCGGCGTAGCGGAACGTGGCCTGGGCCAGGCCCAGTTGCATGATCTCCTCGGCCTCCGCGCCGGAGTCCATCAGCAGGTCGCGGCCGGTGATGCCCGCGTCCAGGCGGCCGGAACCGACGTAGATGGCGATGTCGCGCGGGCGCAGGAAGAAGAACTCGACGTTGTTCTCGGGGTCGGTGAGGACCAGTTCCTTCGAGTTCTTGCGCTGGCGGTACCCGGCCTCATGGAGCATCGCCGACGCAGGCTCGGAGAGGGAACCCTTGTTGGGGACGGCGATGCGCAGCATGAAATGACCCTTCGGGGTGGTGCCGAACGACGTAGAGAACAGGGAACTACCGGGACAAGCACGACATCCCCGGCCCGGGCAGCGGACCGGGGACGGCGGATGTCACAGGTGAGCGTATACGTCCTGAAGGGAGATACCGCGAGCGACCATCATCACCTGGAGGTGGTAGAGGAGCTGCGAGATCTCCTCGGCGGTGCGGTCGGTGCCCTCGTGCTCCGCGGCCATCCATACCTCGGCGGCCTCTTCGACGACCTTCTTGCCGATGGCGTGCACGCCGGCGGTGACGAGTTCGACGGTGCGGGAGCCTTCCTGCCCCGATTCCGCCTTGGCCCGCAGCTCTTCGAAAAGCTGTTCAAACGTCTTCATGGTGCCCATCGCGTGGTGGTGGATATCGCGTGGTGATGCGGGAGGGGGTGTGTCGCCCGGTGCGGACCGCGCTCAGGCGGAACGCCGCGTTTCCGAGAGCGTACGCAATGCCAGCGCGGTCACGACGGCCGCCTCCACCGCTTCGCGGCCCTTGTCCTCGCGCGAGCCCTCCAGGCCCGCGCGCTCCAGGGCCTGCTCCTCGGTGTCGACGGTGAGCAGCCCGAAGCCCACCGGCACACCCGTGTCGAGCGCGACCCGGGTGAGGCCGTCGGTGGCGGCCGAGCACACGTACTCGAAATGCGGGGTGCCGCCGCGGATGACCACGCCCAGGGCCACGACCGCGTCGTGGTCCGCGGCGAGGGCCTTGGCCAGTACCGGCAGCTCGAACGCGCCGGGCGCGCGCACGAGCGTGGGCTCGGTGATGCCCAGGTCGTTCAGGGTCTTGACGGCCCCGGCGACGAGTCCGTCCATGACGACGGTGTGCCACTGCGCGGCGACCACGCCGACGCGCAGGTCCTGGCAGCCCTCGATCGTCAGTTGGGGGGCTCCTGCGCCACTCATGTCTGTGGGTGTCCTTTGGGTGTGTGGTGAACGGTGGGTGACTGGGGGCTCGTGAGCCCGTGAGCCGTGGGGCCGTGAGCTGCGGGCCGTGGGCCGGTGGGTCTGCGCGAAGGCGTGGAACCGGAAGCGCGGTGGACCGGGTGCGGCGGATCGAACCTATCGGCGCGGCCCCGCCGACGCCGTGCCCGTGTCACCGATACGAGTGACGAGACACGGGTGACGGGCCGGGCCACCACAACCCACGGACGATCGCCGCGCCGGCTCAGACGGTGACGATCGGCTCCACCGCGTCCACGACGTCCTCGGCCTGGGCCGCCCCTTCGGCGAGTTCGAGCCAGGGCAGGTCGTGGCCCATCCGGTCGCGCTTGGTCAGCAGGTAGCGCAGATTGTCGGCGTTGGCGTGCACCGGCAGCGGGACACGGCCCAGGATCTCCAGGTCGTAGCCCTCCAGACCCGCGCGCTTGGCCGGGTTGTTGGTGAGCAGGCGCATCGAGCGCACGCCGAGGTCGACCAGGATCTGCGCGCCGGTGCCGTAGTCGCGGGCGTCGGCGGGCAGGCCCAGTTCGAGGTTGGCGTCCACGGTGTCGTGACCGGCGTCCTGGAGTTGGTACGCCTGCAACTTGTGGATCAGGCCGATGCCGCGGCCCTCGTGACCGCGCATGTACAGGACCACGCCGCGCCCCTCGGCGGTGACCCGCTCCAGGGAGGCGTCCAACTGCGGGCCGCAGTCGCAGCGCAGCGAGCCGAACACGTCACCGGTGAGGCACTCGGAGTGCACTCGCACCAGCACGTCCTCGCCGTCGCCGAGGTCGCCGGCCACCAGTGCGATGTGCTCGACGCCGTCGGCGATGCCGCGGTAGCCGATCGCCTGGAACGTGCCGTGGGCGGTGGGCAGGCGGGTCTCGGCGGCGCGCTCGACGGTGCGCTCGGTACGCCGACGGTAGGCGATCAGGTCGGCGATCGTGACGATCTTGAGGCCGTGCTCGCGGGCGAAGGGCACCAACTGCGGCAGCCGGGCCATCGTGCCGTCGTCGTTGACGACTTCGCAGATCACCCCGACCGGTGCGAGACCGGCGAGTTCGGCCAGGTCGACCGCCGCCTCGGTGTGACCGGGGCGCACGAGCACGCCGCCCTCGACCGCGCGCAGCGGGAAGATGTGGCCGGGCCGGGTCAGTTCGGTGGGCTGCGTCGCGGGGTCCGACAGCAGGCGCACGGTGTGCGTGCGGTCGGCGGCCGAGATGCCGGTGTCGACGCCGTCCTTGGCGTCCACGGAGACCGAGTAGGCGGTGCCCTTGCGGTCCTCGTTGACGGCGGTCATCGGTGGCAGCTTGAGCCGGTCGAGGTCGGCGCCGCGCATGGGCACGCACACCACGCCGGAGGAGTAGCGGATCATGAAGGCCATCAACGCCTGCGTGGCGAGTTCGCCGGCGAAGATCAGGTCGCCCTCGTTCTCGCGGTCCTCGTCGTCGACGACCACGATCGCCTCGCCGGCGGCCATCGCCTTGACGGCGTCCTCGATCGAGTCCAGACGCAGGTCGTCCGCGGCACCGGGGTGTCCGTCGGCGGAGCCGGGTCGTGCTTCGCCGGCACCCGGGTGGCCCTTGCCGCGAGCCTGCGCGTCGTCGCGAGCGTTCATTTGCGCGGGGACCTCGATCTCGGTGGGTTCTGTGCCGATGCTCACGCCCTTGCTCCTTCCAGGTGCCGTACTGCCACGTCTGCCGCTTGGGGGGTCCGCACCGTCTGTGCCGTCGCCGTCACCGGTGCGGCCTCCTCGACGTGGTCGCGGTCGTGCTCGGTGTCGCCGGGCCGGTCGTGCAGGTCACGCCGGTCGTGCGGCTCGTGGTCGTTGCGGTACCGGCGAGAGCGCTTCCACCAGTCGACGACTCCCGCGACGCACATCACGAAGAAGACGCCGTACACGAGCCCGCTGAAGACCAGGCCGTGCGCGACCGCGAGCGGTACGCCCACCAGGTCGACGGCGATCCACGCGAGCCAGAACTCGAACAGGCCGCGAGCCTGCGCGAGCATCGCCACGAGGGAGCCGACGAAGATGTACGCGTCCGGCCACGGCGCCCACGAGGTCTTCGTGGCCTGCAGCAGCAGCGCGAAGCCGACGGTGCCGACCGCCATCAGCGTCACGAGCGCGATCCGCTCGACGTTGGTCGCGAAGCGGATCTGTACCTCGCCGGTCGAGCGGCGTCCGCGTGACCAGCGCCACCAGCCGTAGCTCGCGGCGAGGATGATCACCACCTGGCGCATCGCGTTGCCGCCCAGGTGGGCGGACATGCTCGCGGCGATCAGCAGCACCGAGCCGACGATCTGCACGGGCCACGACCACAGGTTGCGCCGCAGCGCGAGCCACACGGTGGCCAGCGCGGCGATGTTGCCGAGCAGGTCGGACCACGGCACGGGCTTGTCGGCGATGGTGAACGCCGCGTCGTTGAGCCACTCGATCACGACGCGCTCCCGTGGGTGGCGAGCCGTTCGACATACTTGGCGATGATGTCGACCTCCAGGTTGACCGGGTCTCCGACGACCTTGACGCCCAGGGTGGTCAGCGCCAGCGTGGTGGGGATCAAGCTGACCGTGAAGCTCGCGTCGTGCGCGCGCACCACGGTGAGGCTGATGCCGTCGACGGTGATCGAGCCCTTGTCGACGACGTAGCGCGCGAGGTGGGCGGGCAGCGCGATCTCGACGACCTCCCACTCCTGGCCGGGGGTGCGGGACAGGATCGACCCGGTGCCGTCGACGTGTCCTTGGACCAGGTGTCCGCCGAGCCGGCCGCCCAGTTCCATCGGGCGCTCCAGGTTGACCCGCGAGCCGGTGTCGAGCGCGCCGAGGCTGGACTTGTCGAGGGTTTCCTGCATGACGTCCGCGGTGAAGGTGGCCTCGGCGGGGTCGATCTTGTCGTCCACGACGGTCAGACACACGCCGTTGACGGCGATCGAGTCGCCGTGCCGGGCGCCGGCGGTGACGACGGGGCCGCGGATGGTGATCCGGGCCGAGTCGGCCAGCCGCTCGATGGCCACGATCTCGCCGAGCTCCTCAACGATTCCGGTGAACATGCGTCAGGACTCCTTCGTACGGGTGGCAGGCGCCGGCTCGATGCGGGCGGTGATGCGTAGATCGGGGCCGAGGCGGGTCACGTCGTGGACGTTCAGTCGCAACGCCTCGGTGATGGTGGCGATTCCGGCGGGGCCCAGTACGGCGGGTCCGGCGCCGAGCAGGGTCGGGGCGAGGTAGCCCACGACGGCGTCGATCAGGCCCGCCGCGGCGAACGCGCCGGCGAGGGTGGGGCCGCCTTCGAGCAGGACCGCGCGCACGTCGCGCGCGTACAGCTCCTTGAGCAGGGTGTGCAGGTCCAGGCCGGTGCCGGCGCGCGGTACCCGCAGCACGAGCGACCCGGGAAGGTGCGCGGCGTCGGCCTGTGGGCCCACCGCGATCAGGGTGGGCGCGGCGTCGTCCAGGACCCGGGCGTCGGTACGGGTTCGGGCGTTGGTGTCGACGATCACGCGCAGGGGTTGGCGCGCGCCGGGGACGTCGCGCGCGGCGAGGTGCGGGTCGTCGGCGATCAAGGTGCCGGAGCCGGCGATCACGGCGTCCGCGTGGGCGCGCAGGGTGTGCGCGTCGGCGCGGGACTCGGCGGAGCTGATCCACCGGCTGGTGCCGTCGGCGGCGGCGATCCGGCCGTCCAGGGTCGCGGCGTACTTCCAGGTCACGTGCGGGCGGCCCAGGCGCACGGCGGTCAGCCACGCCTGGTTGCCGGCCTCGGCCTCGGCGGCGAGCAGGC
>NZ_WWJX01000262.1 GCF_009865215.1 Streptomyces sp. SID3343
GGTCGTCGCCCACCACGGCGCACGTGCCCAGCGGGGCGGCCGGCATCGCCGACCACGGCTGCCGGTCGACGCGGAAGAGCCACTCGTTGCGGGCGGCCAGGGTGGCGACCAACCGCGCGGGCCGCGAGGCCAAGGCGAGCCGGCTGATCTTCCCGGAGGCCGTGCGCGGGATCGCCTCGATCTCGTACACCTCTTCCGGCACCTTGTGGTGGGCGAGGTGCAAGCGGCAGGCCGCGAAGATCGCTTCGACGTCGAGCGGTCCGCCCGCGTCGGGTACGACGTAGGCGGCCGGTACCTCGCCGAGCACTTCGTGCGGCCGTCCGGCCACCGCGACGTCCGCCACGCCGGGGACGTCGCGGATCACGTCCTCGATCTCGGCGGGTTGGATGTTCTCGCCGCCTCGGATGACGAGTTCCTTGATCCGGCCGCAGATGGTCAGGTAGCCCTGTGCGTCGCGGCGGGCGAGGTCGCCGGTGCGGTACCAGCCGTCACGCAACGCGCTTGCGGTGGCCACGGGTTGGCGGTGGTAGCCGCGCATCGGGTTGGGGCCGCCGACCCATACCTCTCCCGGTTCGCCGGTGGCGACGTCGACCCCGGTCTGCGGGTCGACCACGCGTACGTCGAGTCCGGGTACGGGCAATCCGCACGATCCGGCGACCAGCGGGCCGTCCGGGTGGTTCATCGTGATGGCGCCCGAGGTCTCGGTACTGCCGTAGCTGTCGACGAGCGGCACGGCGAAGGCCGTCTCGAACGACTCCTTCAGTGCCGCGGTCGCCACCGCTCCGGTGACCAGGCACATGCGCAGGGACGGCACGACCGATTGCGCCCCGTCGGCGGCCCGCAGCAGGTGGTGGAACATGGTGGGCACGCCGACCAGGAAAGTGAACGGCTCTCGGGCCACCAGGTCGAGCACGTCGTCGGCGGCGAAGCCGGGCGTGATCCGCACGGTCGCGCCGGTGGCCACCACGCCGTGCACGCACAGCACATGGGCCAGGGAATGGAACAACGGCATGGGCCACAGCACGTAGTCCTGTTCGGACAGGCCCAGTACGGGTGCGTAGCAGGCCGCCACCGACCACAGGCAGTTGCGCTGGGTGGACACCACTCCCTTGGGCCGCCCGGTGGTGCCGGACGTGTAGAGGATCCACGCGGTCTCGTCGAGTCCGAGGTCGTCCCGGGCGGGCACGACGGGATCGATGGTCGCCAGGTCCTCGAAGCGCAGCAGCGGCGCGGGCACCGCGTCGTCGCCCACGACGACGATCGTGGTCGGCAGCGCGCGTTCGGCGGCCAGTTCGAGGATCCGGTCGACATGCGCGCGGTCGGTCAGCACTGCGGTGGCACCGCTGTCGTCGAGCAGGTACGCCAACTCCGGGGTGGCGGCCCGAGGGTCCACCGGCACTCCGACGGCGCCGGCCCGGTTCACGGCGTAGTACGCCTCCAGGGTCTCGACTCGATTGCCGAGGCTGATGACGATCCGGTCCCCGCGCTGTACGCCGTGGGCCACCAGGTGCCCGGCGATCCGGCTCGTGCGCCGTTCGAGTTCGGCGTAGCTCACTTCGCGAGTGGGATCGCGGAACGCGATCTTGTCGCCCAGTCGGTGAGCCTGCTGCTTGAGCAACTCCGCGAGCGGCCGGATCAATTCGGTGCGCACGATCTACCTGCTTCCTCGGCACGAGAATCACTGTCGAGCGGGGGCGATCCGGCGAACCCGGTGCTCACGGCTCACGGGTCCACGGGCTCACGGCTGTCCGATCCGCTTCCCTGAGTCAGCGTCCCCGCCATCGGGGTGGGCGCTTTTGCACGAAGGCCAGCGGGCCCTCCCGCGCGTCCTCGCTGTGCATGCGGCGTTCCTCCCACACGTAGCGGGTCGCGAACGCTTCCTCCAGGGATCGGTCGGCCGATCGCAACGCGGATTCCTTGATCGCGCGCAGGGACAGCGGCGCGCACTTGAGCAAGTCCCGCGCCCAGCCGTCCACACAGTCGTCCAGTTCGGCGGCCGGCACGACTTCGTTGACCAACCCCAACTCGAACGCGCGCACCGCCCCGAGCCGGCGCCCGGTCATCAAATGGCCCAACGCCGTGCGCAGCGGCAGTTGCCGGGTGAGGCGGAAGACGCCACCGGCGCCGGCCATCAGTCCCAGACGTGCCTCGGGCAGGCCGAAGCACGCGTCGTCGGAGGCCACGATGAGGTCGCAGGCCAGGGCGAGTTCGAAGCCACCGCCGAGTGCGTAGCCGCGCACTTTGGCGATGATCGGCTTGGAGAGGGAGAACCGTTCGGTCAGTCGAGGCCAGCCCGGCTTGCCCCGGCTGCCGAAGGTCGAGGGGGGCGCGGATCCGTTCTCCGTCCGCGCCACCAGTTCCTTGAGATCCTGTCCCACGCTGAAGGCGCGGTCTCCGGCACCGGAGAGGACCCCGACCCGAATGTTGTCGTCGCGCTCGAAGTCGTCCCAGATCTCGGCCAGTTCCTCGTGGGTGCGCACGTCCATCGCGTTGAGCACGTGCGGTCGATCGAGGGTGATGCGGGCGAGGTGCCCGTCCTTGTCGTAGCGGACCCTGGGTGGCGAAGGCGTCGGGGTCGACGCGTCCTGCTCCGGGTTCATCGCGCACCGCCGCTTCGGTGGCCGCGCAGGGGGACGTCCACCAGCAGTGGGGCGACGCGTTGCCCGGCTTTGCCGATGATCTCCGTGAGTTCTCGCGCATCGCTCACCCGGACCGTCTCCATGCCGAAGAACGCGGCGGCCGTGGTGAAGTCGAGCGCGGGCGGTCCCAGGCTCAGTCCCGTGTGTCCGGTCGATCGCCCGGGATCCCCCGGCCGGGAGTCGAGGGTTTCCTTGAGTGTTCGGTATTCGCCGTTGTTCATCACCACGAAGGTGACCGGCACCGCGTAGCGGGCGGCGCTCCACAGACCCTGGAGGCCGAACATCGCGCACCCGTCTCCCAGCACCGCGACCACCGGTCGGTCGGGATCGCCCATGCGGCTGCCGATGGCGGCGCCGATACCGGAGCCCAGGCCGCCACCGACGGTGTGCACGAAGGACTTGGGCCGGGTCTGGCGCAGCACCCGGCGCAGCAACACTCCGCTCGTGATGGCCTCTTCGATCACCACCGCGTCCTCGGGCAGTGCGCACGCGATCGCGTGGACGGCGGCGAGGGGGTCCAGGGGCGCGGGCCCGTAGGCCGCGAGAGCCGACGCGTCCCATCGTCCGCGCTCGTCCGCCGTACGGTCGGCGCGGGCCCTTGTCCGGGTGCGGATCTCGGCCGAGTTTTCGCGCGTGGCCGCCGACAGCTCATCGGCCATGGCGGCCAGGCTCGCGCGTATCCCGCCCACGAGTCCCAGTTCGACGCGAAAGTTTCGGCCGATCTCGGCGCTGTCGGCGTCGAGTTGCACCACGCGGGTGTCGTCGGGTATCGCCGAGCCGGGGCTGTAGTGGTGGGCCATGAAGGCGTGACAGCCGACGATCAGGACCACGTCGTGGGGGGCGAGCGCCTCGCGGATCAGCGCGTTGACCGGCGCGAGGACGCCGGCGTAGAGGGGGTGGGCCGTCGGGAAATCCAGGCCGTCGTTCATCGGTTGGTGGTAGGTGGTGGCGCCGAGTGCCTCGGCCACCAGCGTCAGTTCGGCCGTTGCGCCGTCGCGTCCGACGCCGTCGCCGGCCACGATCGCGGGGTGTCGGGCGCCCGCCAGGATGGCGGCGGCGTCGTCGATGCGGTCGGCGGGGCCGAGCGGGACGACGGTGGATCGGCCCGGCACGTCGACGTCGGTGTCCTCCGCGAGCAGGTCCATCGGCACGGACAGGAAGATCGGGCCGGCCGGGGGTTGCGTCGCGAGGTGGAAGGCCCGGCGCAGCAGTATGGGCAGGTCGGGTGCGTGTTGCACGTCGAAGGAGTGCTTGACCGCGGCGCCGGCAAGTCGCACCAGGTCGGCGCTGAGCATGGGGTCCTGCACCAGGTGTCGCCGGTCCTGCTGGCCCGCCGTGACCACCAGTGGGGTTCGCGAACGGCCGGCGTTCAGCAGGCCGACGAGGCCGTTGGCCAGCCCGGCGGCCGCGTGCAGGCTGACGAAGGCCGGGCGGCCGGTGGCGCGGGCGTAGCCGTCGGCCATGGCGACCACGGACGCCTCTTGGAGGCCGAGCACGTATTCGATGTCACCGGAGTCCACCAGGGCGTCGACGAACGACAGTTCGGTGGTGCCGGGGTTTCCGAAGACCTTGTCCACGCCCTCGTCGCGCAGCACCTTCAGCATGGCCTGCACCGGCCTCACCGGGGATCACCCCCGGTGCCGTCGGCGTTTCCCGACCATGCTCCGGCGACCTTGGCCAGGACATCCGTGCTGTACAGGCGAATCGCCTGGGTGAGGGCGAACTCGCCCATGTAGACGCGGAATCGATCGATCGGTTCCTCGGCGAGGTTGAGCATGTGGCGGTTGGCGGTCACCGCGGGGCTGTCGAGCTGTGTGGCCGCGCGTTCGGCGGCGTCGCCGACCTCGCCGGGATCGACGATGTCGTCGAATACCAGCCGCGCGTCGGGTTCGTCGGCGTGGATGCGCCGATCCCCCAGGAGGACTCGGCGCGCCAATCGGCCGCCGGTGGACCTGCCCAGGCGCAGGTTGGCGGCGCCGGGCACGATTCCTTCGCGCGCGGCGGGCACGCTGAAGTAGGCGTCCGAGCCGGCGACGACTCGGTCGCAGACCGCGAGCAGCTGTGCCCCGCCACCGATGGCAAAGGTGTCCACTGCGGCGACCCAGGGTTTTTCCAGGGTTTGTTGCGGCCAGATCCGGGAGGTGTCCTCGACGGCGAGTCCGCGCCACAGTTTGTGGATGAAGCCCAGTTCCCGGCGCAGCAGGAAGTCGACGTAGGAGATCTTGCCCTGCCGAAGGTGCTTGAGGTTGATGCCGGCGCTGAAGACGCGTCGGCCCGCGTAGCGCGGATGCGTCATGGTGGCGCCGCGTAGCACGCCCACCCGGACGCCGTCGTCCAGCAGGGCCAGATCGACGGCGGTCTCCAGGTCCTCGGTGAGCGCGTTGTCCTCGGCGTTGAGGCAGTGCACGTTGCAGATGGTCAGGTGGGCGATGCCGGCCCGGCGTTCGATGCGTACCGAGCCCAGGTCGAGTTCGCCGAGGCGGTGGAAGTCCGCCGACAGCGCGAGCGCGCGCGGCGTCGGTCGCAGCATCGACTCGATCAGGTGGGCGCCGACGGTGGGCTGTCGCAGGAACTGCGCGAAGAGGATGGCCTGGTCGATCTCCCGGCCTTCCTTGTGTTCTTGGCTGAGCGCGAACTCCGTTGCCAGTTGGGCGCGATCGGGTACCAGTCCCGGGAATCGCCCGCCCGCCGACGTCGCCAGTTCGGCGATTCGGGGTCGGTTCGCGTAACCGTCGGTCAGTTCGGCGTAGACGCGTTCCGCGTGCACGGTCATGAACCGCGCGCGCAGCCGGCGGCTGCCGTGATGTGCGTGTTCGACGGCGGCCTGTTGCGTCTTCGAGCGCTGTGCCTTGGCCGGCAGCGCGGCCAGTAGGTCTTCACCGCGTTCGGTGTGCTCGCGCAGGGCCGCGGTGTCGGTGGCGAACTCGCCGGTGATCATCGCTTCGGGCTTTTCGTCACCGCGGACCGTTGCGGCCGAGACCATGACCGATCCTCCTTTCTCGTCGGTTGTGGTCATGACGCCGTGCCGTTCGGTATTCGCCGCAGCGTGCGATCGCAGGCGGCGAGGTGTGCGCCGAGTGCGTCCTCGAAGCTGGTCGCGGTCGCCTCCAGCAGGAGCCGGCGGCGGATGGCCACCTCGGAGCCCGTCAGTGGGCGAAGCAGGGCAATCCGGGTGGCCACGGCCGTGGGCACGTCGTCGGTGAGTTCGTCGACCAGGCCGACCTCCAGGGCCTGTGCGGCGGACATGCCGGTGCCGAACAGCACCAGTTGCCGGGCTCGGGCGACTCCGAGTTGGTTGGCCAGCCGGTGTACCACCATGCCGGGCCAGGGTTCGCCGAGCGTGGTGGAGGGTTCCAGGCGCAGGTCACGGGTGGCGATTCGGTAGTCGCAGGAGAGCAATGCCTCCAACGCCGGTCCCGCGCACCTGCCTTCGGCGACGGCGATCGTCACCGCCCCGATCCGCTCCAGCCTGCGTAGGGCCCGCTCCCACCTGCTCACCAGGTGGATGGCCAGTCCGGTACTCGGTTCGGCCGGTGCCGACGGGGTCGACCTCGATCCCAGGCGCAGCACCGCCGGCGGTTGTCCGACGGCGTTGTCCGTGCTGTCGCACAGTGCTTCCACCGCCGCGATCAGTGCGGGTGTCGGTCTTTGTTCGTCGCCGATCTCCAGGTGGGTCGGGCCTTGATGGACACCACCGGGCGTGCTTCCGGAAGACATCTCGCCACCGCTTTCCTGAACTGGGTCAGTAACGCAGGAGTGCCGTCTCGATGGTCGAGCCGGGCCCCATGGTCATGAACACTGCGTAGTCGCCCGGCTGGGGCGATCGCGACTCCGTCAGCCGCCCGTACGAGAAGAGGAAGGACCCGCTGGAGAGGTTCCCGTACTCGCGCAGCACCTCGGTGGTGTATCGGACGTCGTGCCTGGTCAGTCCCAGGTTGACCATCACCGAATCGATGACCTTCTTGCCGCCGGAGTGCACGATCCAGTGGGCGATGTCGTGTGCGCGCAGGCCCGTTCCGCTCAGCAGGCGTTGCAGGACGGTCTCCGCGTTGGCGCCGACGACGTAGGGGACGTCGCGATCGAGGAAGAAGCTGAATTTTCCCTGGTCGTCGTCCCAGTCGAAGCGCATCGCGTCGACCGCGTCGGTGATGATGTGGCTGGCGAATTTAAGTACCGCGGGCCCGGGCCGGGCGTCGCCCTCGCCCGCGAGCACGGCGGCCGCGGCCGCGCCGTCGCCGAACAGGCTGTTGACGACGGAGGTGCGCATCGTTCCGTCGAAGACGTACGCCGCGGAGCATGCCTCCACGCACACCATCACGGCCAGTTCGCCCGGATGCGTGTCGGCCCAGCCGGCCACGGCGTTGAGTGCGTTGAGTCCGGCGTTGCAGCCCATTCCCACCACGTCCAGCCGGCTGGTGTCCGGGCGCAGCCCCAGTTCCTTGATCAGGAGCGCGCTGAAGCCGGGGGTGAGCAGGCCGGTCGAGGTGACACAGCACAGGTAGCGGACGTCGCTCAGTTCCGCTTCCGCTTGCTTGAGGCACTCCTGCAGGGCCCGTGAGCCCATGTCGAGGCCGTCGGCGCAGTGCTTGCGCAGCAGTTCGCCCTGGGTTTCCACCCGCCGGCTGCCGTCGGGAAGTTCCGGGGGCAGGTGGAGGAAGCGGCGGTCGATCGCGCCGTTGAGGAACACCGACCTTATCCGGGGGTCGGTGACCCCGAAGATGTCGAGAACTTCCTCCTGGGAGTAGGAGAACGGCGGCACGGCCGAACCGACGCCTATTATTCTCGGCTTGGTCCGCATTCTTTCCCCCGCGAATTCCGAACTCGATTCGGGGGACTCGAGACATTCGTCGTACTTCGAGAGCAGCTTTCCGCTCATACCTCACCTCGAATCGAGAGTCGAGCGCGATCGATCGGCGCGCACGGGCCGCGGCCGTGATGCCACGGCCGTGTGCTTTCGGCGTACACGGATATGGTGGCGTTTCGGGCCGGGCCGTGGTTTCGGGAAGCGGATATCGCCACCACTGTCCAATCGGCTTTCGGCGGGCGCGGACGACGAGCAAGGGATACCCGACCGGCGATATCCGAAGTGCCGGTATCCGGCTTTCGCACCGCCGGGTGGTCGTCGGCCACGCTTCGGGTCGTTGGTCAGTCGCGTTGCAGGACGACCAGTTGACAGCCCAACTCGCGCGAGTTCTCCAACAGGCTCGGCAGGTCGAGTGCCTCGCTCGGTTCCTCCGCGTTGATCCGGTCCACGATCTGTTCCGGCACCAGCGCGTCGTTTTGGGCGCGAAGCTGGTGGGCGACCACCCGAAGGGTGCGCCACAGCACCTTCTCGCTGAGGTCCATGACCTCGACCAGACGCAGTCCCGCGGCGGCGGCGAGGTCGGGATAGTCCTCGGCCCCGATCAGCTCGCTCATCATCCACGCCTCGGTCATGAAGTGGATGAGCGAGGGCTGCCCTTCGGGCGCGGGTATGCGGTCGTACATGTCGGTGAGCACGATCCTGCCACCGGGCCGAACCACCCGGGCCATCTCCCGCAGGGCCTGCGGCCGGTCCATGTGAATGATGGATTCGAGGGCGTACACGGAGTCGAACGACCCATCCGGGAACGGCATGTCCATCGCGTCGGCGAGCTCGAACCGGACCTGCTCCCCCAGCCCCTGCGACGCGGCCAGTTCGGTCGCCCGTTGGACCTGCTTGCCGCTGATGGTGATACCCAGTACGTCCGCGCCCGTGCGAGTCGCCATGCGTACCGCCGGCGTACCGATGCCGCAGCCGACGTCCAGCAGGCGCGCGCCCGCGGTGACGCCGAGCCGATCGATCACCAGATCCGTGAGACGATCCGCCGCCTCGGCGACGGGCGTTTCGTCGTCCGGGTCCTCCCAATAACCGAAATGGAGCACGTCCATTTTGTCGAAACCATCGTACATCGCACCCACATCCGCAGGGCTGGGGTTGCGCGTCTTCGTCATGATCCGACCTTTCCATGTCCGCTGAAGGCTCGGCTCCGAATCGATCCGTAAGGGCATCGTGGCGGTTGCTCGCGCTCAAGGAAAGAGGCCACCTCGATGTCGCCGACAAATACCGGTGTTTCGCGCTCGGGGCGGCTTTTCTAGGGGGTGTCCCTAGGGGTTGCCCCCGGCCCGGGGAATGGGTGACCTTGGGTCACTCCACCGTCGGACGTCATCGCCTTGCGGTGCCTCCGCACTTATTCGACCGAATAGACGACGAGGTGTTTCGACGTGATTACCGGTTCCTCCGTCCTGACCGCCGCGCTACTGGCCGACCCCGTCGCGGCCGCGGCCGAACTCGACGGCGTGGTGCGCGTCGTGCACACCGGCACCGTGCGGGCGACCTACTCGTGCACACTCCCCGAACGCGCCGAACCGATCGAGGACGAGATCGAGTTCGGCATCACCGCGCCGGTGGTCGTGCGCCGGGGGGCGTACATCGACCTGTGGCTGACGTTGCGCACCTTGCACGGCACCAAGTTCGCGCGCCCCGCCAACGACATCAGCGGTCGTCTGGGGGTGGCCGTCGGCGGCGCCGGCGATGCCGAGCCGATCGCGTACGGGTTGACCAACGTGGAACCCGCCCTGGTCGGCCACGGCGTGCTGCTCAGCGGCGGCCACACCAGGTTCGAGGCGACCGAGACCGGCCTGTACACGTTCGCACCGGGTCGTCGAGTCATTGTCGTCAACGGCGGCGACCAGGGTCCGCAGACGATCTGCGACCTCGTGGGGCTCCCGGTCGTGGCCACCCAGACGCTGGTCGTCTGACCGACTCGGGAAGACTCTCCTTCGGAGGAAGCATGGTTGCCTCGTCCGCCGACACCGGGCTCGAACGACGCTCGCCCGACTGGGCGTCCCTGGCCGAGGCCCTGAGCGGTGACGCCGTGCGTCCCGGCGACTCGGGCTACGGTCTGGCCGTTCAGTTGCAGATCGCCGAATACGACGACGTCTCGCCCGCGTGCGTCGTCTACTGCGCCGACGAACAGGACGTGCGCACCGGCCTGGCCTTCGCGGCCGCGCACGACGTGCCGCTTCGACTGCGCAGCGGTGGACACAGTTTCGCCGGCTGGTCGACCAGCCCGGGCCTGGTGCTGGACCTGTCCCGACTCGCACACGTGCGCACCGACGGCCGGACCGTCCACCTCGGCCCCGGCACCCAGGCCGTCGACGCCTTGGCCACCCTGTGGCCGCACGGCCTGGCCGTGGCCAACGGCATGTGCCCCACGGTCGCCGCAGGCGGATTCGTCTCCGGCGGTGGCAACGGGCCGCAGAGCCGACGATTCGGGCTCGCGTGTGACGCCCTCGTCTCGGCCCGGGTCGTGCTCGCGGACGGGCGCGTCCTACGCTGCTCGGCCGACGAACACCCGGACCTGTTCTGGGCCTTGCGCGGCGGTGGTGGCGGGAACTTCGGCGCGGTCGTCGACTTCGAGGTCCTCGCCCGCCGCATCCCGCATCTGGTGCTCTTCCAGCTCGTGTGGACCGGCGAAAGCGCCGTGGACGTGCTGTCCGCGTGGCAGGAATGGGTCTTGGCCGCGCCCGACGAGGCGAGTACGTCGATCAGTCTCGTGCTCGGCGACGCCGCGCCCGGGGCCCCGCTGACCGTGGTGTTGATCGGCACCTTGATGGGCCCGGTGGAGCAGGCCCGCGCGCTGATCGCGGACCTCGTCGCGCGGGCCGGCGTCGAACCGGTCGCCCGGGTCCTGCTGGACGAGTCCTACTACGACTCCATGATGTGGCTCTACGGTGGCGGCCGAACCCGCACCGTCGAGGAATGCCACCGCGTCGGGACCCGTCCCGGCGCGGTATTGCCCCGTCAGCAGTTCCAACGCGAACGCAACCGGTTGTTCGACCGCCCGCTGGAGCGCGCCGAGATCGCCGCCCTGGTGCGCGGTTTCGACGCGGACCGCGAGGCGGACCAGACCCGGTTCGTCAATCTCACCGCACTCGGTGGCGCCGTCAACCGAGTCGCCCCGGAGGCGACCGCGTACGCGCATCGCGACGCGCTCTTCCTCGTCGGCCACGCCCTGCTGCTGCCGGAGGCCAAACCCGCCGCCGATCGCGCGGCGCGGGCCCAGAGCTGGGTGGATCGCGGCTTCGCCCTGCTCGATCCCTGGTCCAGCGGCCACTCCTACGTGAACTTTCCCGATCCGCACCTGACCGAGTGGACCAGGGCCTATTGGGGCGCGAATCACCCGCGACTGCTTCGGGTGAAACGGCACTACGACCCCGGGGGGCTGTTCCGGCTCCCGCAGGGCATCGAGGGCTGACCCACCGTTCCCGCGTTTGCCAAGCCGACGAAGGAGTTTCGATGAGCCGCGCCACCCACACTGTCGACGTCCTGGTGGTGGGCGCAGGCCCGGCCGGCCTGACCGTCGCCCACGAGTTGGCCCTGGCGGGTGTGCGCGCGACGGTGGTCGATCGGTTGCCCGTCGCCAACCGCCACTCCAAGGGCCTCGGTCTCCAGCCCAGAACCGTGGAAGTGCTGGACATGCGCGCCCTGCTCGACGCCGTCCTCGTGGACGCGGTCGCCCGTATCCCGGACGGCCATTTCGCCGGATTGCCGGTTCCGCTGACCTACGACCGGTGGGAGAGCGCGCATCCCTATCACCTGATCTACCCGCAGAACCTGTTGGAGCAGTTGTTGGAGTCCGAACTCGCGCGCCGCGGTGTGCGCGTCCTGCGCTCGCACGAGCTCGTCGGGCTCACCCAGGACGACGACGGCGCCACCGCGATCGTGGCGACACCGGACGGCGAGGTCGCCTTCCGCACGCGGTACGTGATCGGTTGCGACGGCCACGACAGCGCCGTGCGCAGGCTGGGCGGTTTCGGTTTCCCGGGTACCTCGACGGACTTCTCCGGCGTGGTGGCCGATGTCGTGCTGCGCGCGGCGCCGGCCGAGGTGCTCACCCGTCCCCGTCGTACCGCCGACCTGCTCGGCGAGGAGCGCGGTGATCGACGCAACGTCGCCTATCCCCTGGTTCCCCTGCCGAACGGGCGGTATCGGGTCGTGTGGGCCGAGTACGGCGGTGCCGTCGAGGCGGCCCGGCCGGTCACCGAGCAGGAGGTCCGGGCGGCCGTCGTCCAGCGCTACGGCGACGAGGTCGACATCGCCGAGGTGGAGTGGGCTTCCCGCCTCTCCGACGCGGCCCACCTGGTCGATCACTATCGCCTGGGCCACGTGTTCGTGGTCGGCGACGCGGCGCACATCCACATCCCGGCCGGCGGGCAGGGGCTCAACGTCGGTGTGCAGGACGCGATGAACCTCGGCTGGAAGCTCGCCGCGGCCGTGCTCGGTCGGGCACCCGCCGCACTGTTGGACACCTACCACACCGAGCGCCGGTCGATCGGCGCACGCGTGTTGGAGAACACCCGGGTGCAGGCGTATCTGACCCATCCGGCGGCCGAGTTCGACGCTCTGCGCCGCACCTTCGTCACCTTGCTGGGCATGCGTGAGGTCAACGATCGTTTCGCCGGCATGCTCTCCGGGCTCGACGTGCGCTACGAGATCCCCGGCGAGCCGGAACACCGGGTGCTGGGCGCGCGCATGCCCGACCTCGCACTGGACCGAGGGACGTTGTTCGGTCGGCTGCGTGGTGCCCGCGGCCTGCTGGTCGCCGACGCCGCGTACGGCGACTGCGCCGCACCGTGGGCGGACCGGGTCGAGGTCGCCCGGGGCGACCTGTCGCGGTGGGGCGCCACGGGGGTGCTGGTGCGGCCCGACGGTCATGTCTGCTGGGTGGCGCCCGACCACGACGACAGTCCCGGACACGCCAAGCGCCTCGACGCCGCCCTGCGCACCTGGTTCGGCGCGCCCGGTCGATAGGTTCCGGCCCACCGAGCACACGCGAAGCCCCCCGGCCCTTGATGGGCCGGGGGGCTTCGCGTGTGGTCAACGCTCGCGCAGCCAGGCGCCGACCGCCGCGGCCGTGGACGCGGCGAAGGCGTCGAGAATGCCGAAGTGGTCACCGGGAACGTCGACCGCGTCGTGCGCAAGACTCCAGGCCGAGCGCCAGTCGCCGTAACCCGATTCCGGATCGGTCAGCTCGGCGGCGAAGGGGCTCTCGGCGCGCACATGCAGGGTGGGCGCCGCGGTCGGCGTGGGCTCCCAGTCGGCGAACACCTCGAAGTAGCGTCCCATCGCGATCAGTCGGGCGTCGTTGTGCAAGGTCGCCAGGTCCTCTCGCGCGGCGACCGCCCGCGTCAGTTCCCGTTCGATCCACGGGTGCGCGCGGGTCAGCGACGGCGGATAGACGTCCAGCACGACGACCGCGTGCAGCGGGTCGCCGGAGTTCTCCAGCGCGGCGGCCAAGGTGTTGACGAGCAACCCGGACGCCGAGCGACCGACCAGGACGCACGGTCGCCCTCGGGTCACGCCCCGCACGGCGGTGACCTGGAGGGCGATCAGCGCGGCGAGGTCGGCCGGGATCGACTCGCCCGGCCCGAAGCCGGGTTGGGGCAGCGCCCACACCTCGCGCGCCCCGGGCAGGGCGGCGGCGAACCGGGCGAACTCGTGCGGCCCGGCCGCCGGGCTGAACGACGGCAGACACACCACCGGGACGGGTTCGTCACCGTCGCGCAGCGACACCGGAGCCGCCGGCGCCGGCAGCGTCGTCGCGGTGAAGGCCGGGCGCAGGCGGGCCGCCGTGCGCAGCAGGTCCCCCGCCTCGCTGATACGGTCGTCCGCGCGGGCGGCCCAGTACAGGGCCCCGATACTCCCGCCGACGACCGCGTCCTCGCGGGGGCGCTCCAGCAGACTCGTGATGTGTGCCGCCAACGCGTTCGGCGTGGGGTGGTCGAACACGGCCGTGCCGTCGAGCCGAACGCGCGCGGCGGCGTCGAGCCGGCCCCGCAACTCCATCGCGGTCATCGAGTCGATCCCGAGATCGGTGAACCGCGTGTCCGAGGCGACGGCCCCGTCGTCACCGTGGCCGAGCACCGCGGCTGTGGTGCGCCGGACCAGTTCCGCCACCCGCGCGGGCCACTCGGACCGCGGCAACGCGGCGAGGTCCTCCTCGACGCGGTGCGTGGGAGCCCGACCCGCCGCGGCGGGCACGAACGTACCGTCCAGCCAATAGCGCGCCCGGTCGAAGCCGTAGCCGGGCACGTCGCCGACCGCGCCGTCGTCCGGCAGCAGCCCCCGCCACCGCACGTGGGCGCCGTCCGCCCACAGGCCGGTCAAAGCCCGGGTCAGCGTGTCCGCCTCGTCCCGCTCACGCCGTACCAGTGGCGCGACGACGTGCCCGGCGGGCACCAAGTCCCGGGTCAGCGGCGTCAGTACCGCGTCGGGTCCAAGTTCCAGGAACCGGGTCGCACCCAGGCGCACGAGTTCGCCGACGCCGTCGGCGAAGCGCACCGGCAGTCGCGCCTGGCGGACCCAGTACTCCGCCGTGCGGATCTCGTCGTCGACCACGCGTCCGGTCACGTTCGACACCAGCGCGACGCGCGGGGCGGCGAACGACAGTCCGGTGACGACCGACCGGAACTCGTCGAGCAGTTCGTCGAGTTGGGGCGAGTGGAACGCGCGGGCGACGCGCAGTCGCCGAGTGCGCACACCGTGCGCGGCGAAGCTCGCCGCGACGTCCGTCACGACCGCCTCGACCCCCGAAAGCACGGTCGACGTCGGCCCGTTGACGGCGGCGACCGCCACTTCCCGTTCCCGACCGGTGATCGCGGCCAGCACTTCGCTCTCGGGTGCGGCGATCGCGATCATGGCGCCGTCGGCGGGCAGCCGCGCCATCAGCCTGCCCCGGGCGGTGATCAATGCGGCGGCGTCGGTGAGGTCCAACACCCCGGCCACGTACGCCGCGGCCAGTTCGCCGACCGAATGGCCCAGCACCGCGTGCGGCCGCACGTCGTATTCGCTCGCCAACAACTCGGCCAGGGCGACCTGGAGAGCGAACGTCGCGGGCTGCATCAGTTCGGTGCGGCCGAGTTGCTCTGGCGCCGGGTCGAGCACGAGGTCTCGGGTGGACACTTCGACGTGTGGGTCCAAGGCCGCGCACACGTCGTCCAGGGTCTTGGCGAACGCGGGAAAACGGGCGTACAGGTCCGCGCCCGCGGCTCGTTGGGCGCCTTGGCCGGTGAACAGGAAGGCACTGTGTCCCTCACGTGCGATGCCCACCGCGGCATCGGCACCGGTTTCGCCCGACGCGGCCCTCGCGAGCGCCGCCCGGATGTCCTGCCCCGGCCCGGCGACCAGGGCCAGCCGATGCGGGAAGGAGCTTCGGCCGGTCGCGAGCCGGCGGGCGATCTCGATCAGGGGCGGGGTGTCGGGGCGTTCGAGGTGCTCGCGCAGGCGGTCCGCCTGGTTGCGCAATCCGCCCGCCGACCGTGCGGACAGCAGGATCGGCACGGGCAGGCCGGTGTCGTCCCGGACGTGTGAGACCTCGGGGTCGGGGCTTTGTTCGAGCACCACGTGTGCGTTGGTTCCGCTGATCCCGAAGGACGACACGGCGGCGCGGCGCCGGCGGCCGGTCTCGGGCCACGGGGTGTTGGCGCCGGCGAGGACGACCGGGCCCGACCAGTCCACATGCGGGGTCGGGTCGTCCGCGTGCAACGTCGCGGGCACCACGCCGTGGCGCATGGCCAGCACCATCTTGAGCACCCCCGCGGCACCCGCGGCGGCCTGCGTGTGGCCGATGTTGGACTTGACGGACCCCACGTACAGCGGCGTCGTGCGTTCGACACCGTAGGTTTCCACGAGTGCCTGGGCTTCGATGGGATCGCCGAGTGCGGTGCCGGTGCCGTGCGCCTCGACGGCGTCGATGTCGTGCGGGCTCAGCCGGGCGCCGGCGAGTGCCGTGCGGATGACGCGTTGCTGGGCCGGACCGCTGGGCGCGCTCAGGCCGTTGCTGGCACCGTCCTGGTTGACCGCGCTGCCGCGCACGAGGGCGTGCACGCGGTGGTTGTTGCGCCGGGCGTCGGACAGCCTTTCCAGCAGGAGGACGCCGATGCCCTCGGCCGGTCCCATCCCGTCGGCGCGGGCGGAGAACGCCTTGCTGCGCCCGTCCGCGGCGAGGCCGCGTTGCCGGCTGAACTCGATGAAGACCGAGGGCGTGGCCATCACGGTGACCCCGCCGGCCAAGGCCAGCGTCGATTCGCCCGATCTCAGCGACTGGGCCGCCAGGTGCAGGGCGACGAGCGAGGACGAGCATGCCGTGTCGATCGTCATCGCGGGTCCCTCCAGACCCAGGACGTACGCGAGCCGCCCGGACAGCACGCTCCCGGCGTTGCCGGTGCCGAGATAGCCTTCGACCTCCGGCGGTAGGTCGCGGGCCAAAAGCGTGTAGTCCTGATTGCTGATGCCGGTGAAGACTCCGGTCGCGGTGTGCCGCAGCGTGAGCGGATCGAGGCCGGCGTCCTCGACGGCGTGCCACGCGGTCTCCAACAGCAGGCGTTGCTGGGGATCCATCGCCAACGCCTCGCGCGGCGAGATCCCGAAGAACGCGGCGTCGAAGTCCGCGACGCCGTCCAGGAAGCCGCCTTCGCGGGCGTGGCTGGTGCCGGTCCGATCCCGGTCCTCGTCGAACAGCGCGTCCAGGTCCCAGCCGCGATCGGCGGGAAAGGCGCCGATGGCGTCGCGGCCCTCGACGAGCAACCGCCACAGGTCCTCGGGGCTTTCGACACCGCCGGGGAAGCGACAGGCCAGGCCGATGATCGCGATCGGCTCGTCGGAGTCGGCCCGCGCCCGCGCCCGGGCGGGCACGACCGTGCCGGTCCCCACCAGGCACGTGACCAGGTGCCGGGCCAGTGCGTGCGGTCGGGGATGGTCGAAGACCAAAGTCGCGGGCAACCGCAACCCGGTCGCGGCGTGCAGGCGATTGCGCAGTTCGACCGCGGTGAGCGAGTCGAACCCCAGTTCCCGGAAGGGCTGCCCGGAGTCGACGACATGGTCGGCCGCGTGGCCCAGGACCACGTTGACCTGCTCCCGCACCAGGGCCAGCAGGGTTTCGTGCTGCTCGGTCTCGGTCCGGCCGCGGAGCCGCACGGCGAGTTCGGACGCGTCCTCGGCGTTCGTCGCACTGCGCAGCCGAGGCGCACTCGTGCCCCGGAACAGGTCGCGCAGCAGTGCGTGCGCGGCACGGGTCCGATCCGGGGTGCGGACCGGGCCGGCGATCAGGTAGGCGTGCTCGGTGCCCGGGGCGAGGTCGTGCAGACCCAGTGCCTGGGCCGGTTTCATCGGGACGAAGCCGCCGCGGCGCACCCGCCGCAGGTCCGCCTCGCCCAAGGTGGCGGCCATTCCGGTACCGGTGTCCCACAGACCCCAGCCGATCGAGGTGACCGGTTCGCCCGCGGCGCGGCGCTCGTGCGCGAAGGCGTCGAGAAAGGCGTTGGCTGCGGTGTAACCCGCCTGGCCCGCGCCGCCGAAGGCGGCCGACGCGCTGGAGTACAGGACGAACGCGGTGAGATCGAGACCGCGGGTCAGCTCGTGCAGGACCAGGGTGCCGTGCACTTTGGGCCGCAGCACGCGAGCGAGTTGCGCCTCGGTGACGCGGTGCAAGGTGGCATCGTCCAGGACGGCGGCGGTGTGTACGACGGCCTGGAGCGCGTGTTCGGCGGGGATCGCGGCGAGGGCGTCGGCGACCTCGCGGGGGTCGGCGACATCGCACGCGCGGGCGATGGGTGTGCCGCCGAGCGCGGTGACGTGTTCGGCCAGTGCGTCGGGGCGGGTACGGCTGAGCAGCAGCAGGTTTCGAACGCCGTGCTCGACGATCAGGTGTTCGGCGATGTGGCGGGCCACCCCACCGTTGGCACCCGTGACGAGCACGGTCCGGTCCGGGTCCAGGGCGATGGGCGACAGCGTGGACACCGGCACCGGGGCGAGCCGCGCGGCGAGCAAATACCCGCTGCGGACGGCCAGTTGGGGCTCGTTGGACGCCAGCGCCGCGTGCAGGACGTCGGCGTCGACCGAGGGCGTGCCGTCGAGGTCCGCCGGATCGAGGTCGAGGAGCAGGATCCGTCCCGGATGCTCGGCCTGCGCGGTGCGGGTCATCCCCCACAGGGGAGCGTGCACCAGGTCGAGCGCGGCGCCGGGCTCGGTGGCGACCGCGCCCGTGGTCGTCACGACGAGCGGGATGTCCGCGCGATCCTGGTCGTCGAGCCAGGTGCGCAGGGCGGCGGCGTGTTCGCGGACGGCCGACAGCACGTCGTCAGCGAGGGCGCCGGTCACCCGAGAGCGCGGGTAGTGGAGCAGGACCGCGACGGGAGGGTCCGGGTCCTCGGTGGTGAGATCGGGCCATACCTTGGTGGACAGCCCGGCCCGGCCCAGGCGTTCGGCCAGGGCGGCGTCGCCGATCACCGCGTAGTGGGCGTCGTCGGGTCGGTCGCCGCCGGGCGCCGGCTCGACCGGGCGCCACGCGACGTGGAAGAGCGTGTTGTCGGGCGGCGGCGCGGCCGCGGCGTCGGGAACGGCGCGCAGTCGCAGTTCCTCGACGACGGCGACGGGGGCTCCCGAGGTGTCGGCCGCCAGGATGCTCAGCGTCCGGGGCCCGTGCACCGTCAGTCGGATCCGCAGCCGCGTGGCGTCGCGGGCGTGGAGGGTGGCCCCGGTGAACGCGAACGGCATCGTCGGCTCGCGCCCGCCGGCCGGTGCGCCCGATGCGAGCGGATGCAGCGCGGCGTCGAGCAGGGCCGGGTGCAGTGCGTGGCCGGCGGTTTCGGTTCCCTCGGGCAGGGCGACCTCGGCGTAGGTGTGCCGGTCGTCGCGCCACACGAAGCGCACGGCGCGAAACGTGGGCCCGTAGTCGAGGCCGCCTGCGGCCAGTTCCGGGTACAGGTCGTCCACGGCAATCGGCTCGGCGCCCGGTGGCGGCCACTCGGCCAGGGAGTCGGCCGGCTGCGGTGGTTCCGTTCCCAGGGTCGCCGTGGCGTGTTGGATCCAGGCACCGTCCTCGGCGCGGGTGTG
The DNA here is from genome assembly GCF_009865215.1 of Streptomyces sp. SID3343. Lineage (GTDB taxonomy): Bacteria > Actinomycetota > Actinomycetes > Streptomycetales > Streptomycetaceae > Embleya. The sequence continues at coordinate 18,556 of NZ_WWJX01000262.1, forward strand.
CACCGTGGCCTCGCACGAGCCTTGGTCGTCCGGCGCGCCGACCGCGACCCGAAGTTGGGCGGGCGCTTGGGCCGATACCGACACCGGGGCGTACAGCGCGAGTTCGTGGACACGATCGAGCCCTGCCTCGTGCGCCACGTGCCACATCAGATCGACCAGGGCCGCGCCGGGAAGCAGGGCCGTGCCCGCGACCGTGTGTTCTTCGAGCCACGGCAGGGTGCTCGCGTCGACGAGTCCGGTGTGCACGGTCGCGCCGTCGGGGAGTTCGACCATCGCGGTCAAAAGGGGGTGGTCCGTGGCCGATTGGCCCGAGCCCGCCGCGTCGTGGGACGCGCCTCGCCGGCTGCCGAGCCAGTGGCGTTTGCCC
>NZ_WWJX01000263.1 GCF_009865215.1 Streptomyces sp. SID3343
GCCGGACGGGCCCGACGAGGCGATCCCCGATCTGGCCACGCTGCTGGCCGAACTCGACGAACTCGTGGGCCTGGCCCGGGTCAAGGCCGACGTGGCCACGCTCGTGCAGCTCATGCAGTTGGTCCGGCGACGCGAGGAGGCCGGTCTTATCGCGCCGCCGCTGAGCCGTCACCTCGTGTTCGCGGGCAATCCCGGGACCGGCAAGACCACGGTGGCGCGCCTGTACGGGCGGATCCTGGCCGCGTTGGGAATGCTCAGCCGCGGTCATCTGGTCGAGGCGGATCGGGGCATGCTGGTCGGCGAGTACGTCGGGCACACCGCGCCGCGCACGACGGCGGTCTTTCGCAAGGCGCTGGGCGGTGTGCTGTTCATCGACGAGGCGTATTCGCTCACGTCGGCGGGTGGCGGCGACTTCGGGGTCGAGGCGATCGCGACACTGGTGAAGCTGATGGAGGATCACCGCGACGACGTCGTGGTGATCGTCGCGGGCTATCCCGACGAGATGCACCGCTTCATCGACTCCAACCCCGGCCTGGACTCGCGCTTCAATCGCACGGTCGTCTTCGAGGACTACGACTCGAAGGACCTCGTGGAGATCGTCGAGCACGAGGCCGCGGCGTACGAGTACACGCTCGACGAAGGCGCGCGCGCGGGCCTGTCGGCCTACTTCGACTCCGTCCCGCGTGATCGCCGCTTCGGCAACGGCCGGTCCGCGCGTCAGGCGTTCCAGGAGATGACCGAACGCCACGCCCGGCGGATCTCGTCCCTGGCCGAGGTGCGCCCCGACGACCTCGTGTCGTTGCGGGCGATGGACCTCCCCGATCTCGTCCCGGCCGCTCTCGACCCCGTGTGAGCGGCGGGATCAACCCCGAAAGGCACAACATGGCCGAACCTCCCGACCCTCGCACGGATTTCGGGCACGTCTTCGCGCGCTCGGTCCGCACCCCGCGCCGGCATCTGATGCCGGGACGCCGGGTGTGGATGGTGAGCCTGGGCATGCCCGCGCTCGCCGCCGCCGGCCTGGCGATGGTGGCCGTCGCCGGCACCGTCGACTTCGGCGGTGAGCAGGACGGCAAGCACCTCAAGCCGGTGGCCCAGTCGGCGCCGATGCAGGACAAGCCGATCGCGGTGACGCCGGCCGGCGAATCGGCGACGCCGTCCAACAGTCCCCCGGGAACGCCCGCGGGCGCGACCGGCGGCGGCACGGCGGCCGCCGGCGACCCGGGCCCGCCGAACTACCAGTCTCCGCTGTCCGGTTCGTCCGGCGGCAGCTCGGGAGGTTCGTCGGGCGGTTCCGCCGGCGGCTCGACCGGGGGCTCCTCCGGTGGTTCGACCGGCGGATCGACCGGTGGTTCCACCGGTGGTGGCGGCGCCCCCGTCCGGGAGAACTCCCCCGGTTCGAACGGGCAGGCCAACGGCGGGACTCCCGGCGGATCGGCGGCGAAGGCTCCGGTCAACGCGCCGGCTCCCAACCAGCCCGCCGATCCGCCGGCGAACCCACCGGCGAAGCAGCCGGTCGCCCCGCCCGCCAACCCGCCCGTCAAGTCGCCCAACCCGCCGGCCGCGCTCGCGCCCGTACAGACCTTCCTGGGTACGTCGGGCTACGGCTGCGCCAACAACGGCGCGGCCGGCTTCGCCGAGGTGGGCCGCTACAGCGACGGCAACAAGGGCTGGTACACCGTCAACAGCGGTGGCTGGAACAAGGACGGCTGCAACGGCAAGTTCGCCGCGGTGCCGATGTCCGGTGACAAGAACAAGGACGACACCAGCGCTCGCGTGCTGTGGTGGTTCGATGTCGGCGCGGCCTCGCGCAAGTGCCAGGTCAGCGTCTACGTACCGAGCGGCAACGCCCGAGACGTGGGCGGGAATCCGGCGAAGTACTACGTGCTGCGCACCAAGGACGACGACAAGACCGGCACGTGGTACGACCAGTTCTCGGTCGACCAGGCGGGCAACAAGGGCCGTTGGGTGGTCGCGGGCACGTTCCCGGTCACCAACGGCAAGATCGCCGTCAAGCTCGTGACGCGCGGCGTGGACTGGAACGTCGGCGGTGCGCACCTGGCCGCCGGGCAGGTGCAGGCTCGCTGCACCAACTGACCTGATCCGACGCCTTGTTGTCGAACTCCGGGCCCGGTCCCTACGATCGGGCCCGGAGTTCGCCGTCTCGGTCGTCGTGCGAGGCGACCCAGTGGTCAGGACATCTCTTCCGCGAGTGGTTCGCCCGCGGGGCGTTGTGGTGGCAGCAGGCGGGTCGGGTCGACCGGCGAGTGCGTGATCGGGGATGCCCACACGATGGGTCTGGGCAGCGGGAAGGACTCGGCGGCGCGCTCGCGTGCCGTGCCCTCGTGCACCACGCCGTCCTTGCCCGGGTGTTCGCCGGGGATCGGAAAGCCGGGGTTGACGCCGCCGGCGGCGGTGATCCCGGAGGGCTTGAGCAGGACGCCGATGGTGCGCCACAGGATGACGCAGTCGACGCGCGCGCTGTGGTTGCGGACGTACCACAGGTCGTATTCGATGCGGACGGGCCAGCTGAGCGCGTTGCGACCCTGGACCTGTGCCCAGCCGGTGAGGCCGGGGCGCACGTCGAGTCGGCCGCGTTGGCGCGACGTGTAGTGGACGACCTGGCTGGGCAGCGTGGGCCGGGGCCCGATGATCCCCATGTCGCCGCGCAACACGTTGACCAGCTGGGGCAGTTCGTCGAGGCTGGTGGTACGCAGGATCCGACCGGCGCGGGTGATGCGGTCCGCGTCGGGCTCGTCCGGGTAGCGCTCGTCGAGCATGGTGCGAAATTTGAGGATCCGGAACTCGCGACCGCGCAGTCCGCTGCGGGTCTGTCGAAACAGTACGGGTCCGCCCATGGTCGTGCGGATCACGACGAAGATCGCGAGCAGGACCGGGCCGAGAAAAACCAATGCCAGCACGGCCACGGTGATGTCGAACGTCCGTCGCATGCCATGCCCCTCCCCTGGTGTGGCGTCGAATGTGAGGTTGTGCCGTCGGCGACCGGTGTCTCCCTCACCGGCCGCCGACCGGTGGTCAGTTCCAGCCCAGGCCGCGGCGCGAGGCCACGGCCCGATAGGTGTCGATCGAGACCGCGGCCACGCGGCGCTGGTCGAACTCGGCCAGGGCGCGCGCTCTGGCCGCCTCGGCGAGCCGCTCGCGCAGGAGCGGGTCGGTGAGCAGGCGATCGATCGCGTCGGCCAACGACCCGGGCTCACCCGCCGGTACGAGCAGCACGTGTTCGTCGTGCGTGCCGATCTCGCGGCAGCCGCGGATGTCGCTGAGCACCATGGGCAGCCGGCTGGACGCCGCCTCCATGGCCGATCGTGAGAAGCCCTCCCGGTGCGAGGGCAGCACGAACACGTCGAGCGCGTTGTAGATCTCGGGCATGTCGGATCGGGCGCCCAGGAACTCGACGTCGTTGCTCCGGGCGGCGTGTGACACCGCGTCGGGTTTGTCGGGGTCCGGTGGACCGATCCAGACGAATCGTGCCTTGCCCGCGAGTCGTGCGGCTGCCTCCACGTATTCGAGGATGCCCTTTTCCTCGACCTGCCGCCCGACTCCGCCTACCAGAAGTTCGCCTTCGGTGACGCCGAGTTCACGCCGAACGGCGGCGCGAACGGCCGGATCCGGGCGAAACCGGGTCAGATCGGTGCCGTTGCCGACGACGCGCGAACGCCATCGCGGAACGGCGCGGCTCAGCGTCGCGTGGTCGGTCGCGTTCTGGTACAGCTCCGCGTGCGAGACGCGGGCCGCGGCGCTCTCGGTGCCCAGCACGAACGCCCGGCGGGCCCACGGGTCGCCGGGGCGAATCCACAGGCCGTGACACGTGTTGACCACGACGGGCACGCGCACGGCCCGACCGAGGATCCGGCCGAGCACGCCGGTCTTGGGGTTGTGCGTGTGCAGCACGTCGGGCCGGATCCGCCGGAGTACGCCGACGAGTTCGCGGGCCGCGGCGGCGTCGCTGCGCAGGCTCCACGCGCGGGTGAGCGAGTCGAGCGGGACGTGCGTGACGCCCAACTCCTCGATCTCGGCTACATAGGGGCCGGCGGCGCTGATTCCGAACGTCTCGAAGCCCGCCGCGACGTCCTCCTCCAGTTCGGTGCGCAGGAGCAGGGCCAGGCTCATGTCGATCGTGGTCAGGTGGGCCACGCGCAGCGGTCGGCCGCCCGGGCCGCGCGGGCCGGCGGGGTGCTGGTCAGGCATGCGCACCGGCCTTCTTGCCGAGACTGACGACCGCCGCGTAGGCGCGTTCCTGGCCCAGTCGGCCGCGGAGCTTGGCGCGGAAGAAGCCCGGTGGGTCGGTCCGGCGGACCGGGACGCGGCGCAGCCTGATCGGGTCGCAGCCCGGCAGGTTGCGGCCCAACACGCCGGTGGCGGCGCTGCGGAATCGGCAGCGCAGCGCGTGTTCCATGTCCGGGACGGCGATGCCCCACGGGTAGGCGAAGTGCGCGGCGCGTACGCCCAGTCGGCGTTCGATGTCGTCGGAGGCGTCGTCGAGTTCGGTGGCGGTGAGCGCTTCGGGCCGGGCGTGGCTGCGGGTGTGGTTGCCGATGGTGACCAGGCCGGAGGCGTACATCTCGTCGATCTGGTCCCAGGTCAGTGCCGGTGATCCGGCGCTGGTTCCGGTGGAGCCCTCCCAGCGCATCTCGGCGCCGATGCAGCCGGTGGCGAGGTAGAGGGTGAACGGCAGGGCGCGCCGGCGCAGTTCGGGCCACGCGTTGGCGTGGAGGTCGGCGAAGCCGTCGTCGAAGGTGAGCACGATCGAGGGGGTGGTGTCGCCGGCGGTGAGGCGGTCGACGGCGGTGTCCAGGGACACCACGTGCGCGCGCGGGAGCAGGTCGAGTTGGGTGCGGAACGCGTCGAGCGGCAGGTCGAGTTCGTCGTGGCTGCCGCCGCCGACGCGGTGGTAGATGAGCAGGGTCGCGCCGGGGGCGGGGCCGCGGGCGACGGCGGTGGCGGCCAGGCCGCGTTTGAGCGTGGTGCGCACACGGTCGCTGCCGGTGTTGAGCGCGGTCATCGGGCGGTGCCCTTCGAGACGACGTGGGCGGGCCACGGGACCGGTTCGGGTTCTTCGTGCAGGGGGGTGCCGGCGCTGCCGGCCGGGTCGGGGGTGTACAGGCGCAGGGTTTCGCCGAGCGCGGTGGCGACGAGGCGGACCGCCTCGACGGGTCGCCAGGGGTGTGGGTGTGCCCGGTCGGTGCCCAGGGCCGCGACGGTGCGCACGACGTGGTCGGCGCCGAGGTGGACGAGGGTGTGCGGTCGTTCGCCGAGGACCCACCACGTGTCGCCTTCGGCGCGGCCGCGGTCGACGGTTTCGGTGCCGCGGTGGCCGCACGCGAGGGCGATGGCGCGGTTGTCGGTGGTGCCCGCCGCGCGGATCGGCTCGGGTTTGGTCTTCGGGGCGGTGTCGTCGTGGGGGTCGATGGCCGGCTCGACGACGGTCTCGGCGACCAGGAGGGGTTCGGGTTCGGCGCTCCGGTTGCGGCGCACTCGCAGGTGTTGCTCCACCGACATCCGGGTGGCGCGGACGAAGCCGCGCGCGGGCAGCGTCACGGCGAGTACCGGGCGGTCTCGGACGGCTTCGATGTCCCACAGCGCGGGGCGTTCGGGGGCCAGGCGCAGCTTTTGCGGGGTGCGGGTGGGCATCAGGTCGACCAGGCGCGGGCGGTTGCCGGCCGGCCAGGGTTCGTCCAGGACGCGTTCCTGGGCCTGCCATTGCACGACGGTGCCGATCCCCAGCGACGCGAAGCGTTCGTCGTAGGCGGTGGAGTGCCACGTGGCGACGTCGCCGATGCGAAACCACAGGTGCATCGCGGCGGGTACCCCGTCCACCCGCAGGATGTACAGGCGGGCCCAGTCGCGGGCGGCGGCGCGGGTGAGCATGTCGCGGCGGGCGTTGGCGGCCTCGTTCTCCAACGGGCCCTTCCAACTGCGGGCGAACAGGTCGGTGTAGATGGCGAATCCGGCGTCGAGGTGGTGGTCGGCGGCGGTGCCGGGGGTGCCGATGGTGTCGAGGGTGAGGTTCCATTGGGCGCGGACGCGGGTGGCGAAGCGTTGCGCGTAGCGGTCGAAGCCGCGGAAGCGGGCGCGGTGGCCGCTCCAGCCGCCGTCGACGCTCGCGAGCATGTCGGACGCCTTCTCCCGGGCGGACACCCGGTAGCCGCACGCGCGCAGTCCGGCGATCAGGCGGTGGGTTTCCGGGTCGCGGCTGGGCATGCGGTGCAGGCGCAGTTCGCGCACGCCGTCGCGGGCGAGGGCGTCGGCGATGGTGTCCGCGGCGTGCGGCTCGTCGGGGTGGACCACGATGCGTGAGCGGGGCCTGCGGTGCGCGGCGAACACGCCCCAGCGGTCGGGGCCGACGCGTTCCAGAGGCAGCAGCGCGCGTGGTCGGTCGTCGGCGTCGAGCACGCTGACCACGCGGATGTCATCGAGCGGGTCGTGGTGGCCGTGCAGGGTGGACGCGAACCACGCGTGCGTGTCGAAGGGGTCGGCGTAGACGCCGCGTCGCTCGACGAGTTCGTCCCACGCGGTCGCGAACGTCGGGTCCAGTTCCTCGGGGTGCATCATCCGGGCGCGCATCAGGCGCCCTCGGTGCGGGTGAGGGCGGTGGCGGGCCTGTCGACGCGCTCGGGTTGCCGGGTCGGTTCGGGTAGTCGGGTCGAGTCGGCTGGTCGCCCCGGGTCGGGCGCGTGCGTCGGCGCCGGTTCGGCCGGCGTGGTCCAGCCCGCCGGCCAGCGCAGGCGCGGGTCGCGCACGGGCACTTCGTCCAGGTAGCGGACGGGTGCGGCGAGCAGGTCGGCCAGCATCAGCGCTATCGCCTCCAGGGTGTGGTTCGGGTCGTAGCGCACGACCTCGCGCAGGGTCGCCACGGGTTCGCCGGTGTCCACGCGCGCGAGGGCGGCCGGGGCGTCGCCGACCCGATACCAGATGTCGTTCACGCCCCAGTCGGCCTGCATCTCCTTGGGGCCCTTGCGGGCGCAGGCGACCGCGAGCAGTCGCAGGACGCGTGGGTTCAGGGCCAGTTCGGGGCAGGGTGTGGCGGGTTCGGTGGTCGCGGGTCTCGCTTCCAGGCGGCGCACGGTGCCCGGCGAGGTCGGTGTGGGCCGGGCGAGTCGGTCGCGCAGGCGGTGGGCTCGTGCGCGGGTGGCGATCGGCAACGCGCGTTGAAGTTCGCGGGCGCCGCGCAGGATCGGCAGCACGCGGGCCGGTACCCGGGCCGCGCACACGTCCAGGAGCGCGGGGCGTTCGCTGCTGATCCGGTCCTTGAGCGGGCTCGCGCCGGGCAGCAGGTCGATCAGCGCCAACGGACCTTCGTCGAAAGCCAGTTCCTGGGCGCGCCAGTGCACGATGTTGCCGGCGCCGAGCATCGCGACGGACGGGTCGTAGGCGACCGTGTGCCAGTGCACTACGGCGCCGATGCGCACGCTCGTGCACGATCCGATCGCGCGGTCCGCGGCGTAGAGCACGTACAGGCGGGCGAGGCCGCGCGCGTCGAGGGCGCGCAGGAGCCGTCGGCGACGGTCGGGGGACGCGCCCAGGCGGCCCTTCCAGCTCAGGTCGAACAGTTCCTCGTGGTCGGCGAGGCCGGCGGTGATCGGCGGGGTGCCCGGCGCGCCGAACGCGGCGACGCGCAGCGGCCACAGTTGGACTGCGCGGCGCCAGGTCTGGCCGATCGCGCCGTCGAATCCGCGGTGCCGGTCGCGATACGCGGCCCAGCCGTCGGGGGTCGATTCGATCATGTCGGTCAGGTGTTCGCGCACGTCCACGGCGAATCCGGCGGCGCGCAGCGCTTCGACGAACACGAGGGTGGCGGGGTCGCGGCTGGGCATCCGGGTGAGCGAGAGTTCACGCACGCCGCTTCGCCCGATCTCCTCGACCAGGGCCTGGATCAGCGGCAGTCGGGGTTGCTCGGTGCCGAACACGACGCGGGTGCGCTCGCGTTGACCTCGGCCGATCTCGCGGGCGCGTCCGCCGGGGCCCAGTTCGAGTGGGAGCAGCGCGAGTGGACGCGCTCCGTCGAACACCCCCACCACGCGCACGTGTTCGGCGCGCTCCGGGCGCGAGCCCAGCCACGAGCCGGCCCATGCGTGGGTGTCGAAGACGTCCGCCTGGAGTCCCCGTCCCACTACCAATTCGTCCCACGCGCGGGCGAGATCGCCTGTGATCTCCTCGGCGCGCAGGGTCGACGCACGATTGAGCATCGGTCGGCCCCCACCTCGCGGTCCCGGTGTGAGCAGCACCGAAACACCCTTGTCCGAGTCGCGACGCGGCCCCCACCCGGCCGTCCCGTGACTCGCCCGTCGACCAGATTAGGCCGTATGGGGCATGCGTGAAGGGTGTTTCGCAATCCGTCCACCGATCGTCCGTGATGCTCACGAATATCGGACTCCGGCAGCCCTCGGCGCCGGGAGGTCGCGGGACGAGCTGACGGGACGTGACCTCGCTGTTACGGTTCCCGCATCGGAGGCGACAGGGCTGGGGAGGCACGGTGGGCGCTTCGATGTCGGGGATGAAGTCGGGTCTGAGATCGGGCGTGCGGTCGGGTTGGAGATCGGGCCTGCGTTCGGGATTGACGCGTGCCGGGGGCGACGCGTTGTTGCGTCGGTCGCCGGCGCAGGTGTGGTTCGCGCGTCGCGCTCGGGTGCGACTGGCGGTGTTGGGCTATCACGGGATCTCGGACCCGCAGCGGTTCGCGGACCAACTGGACCGGTTGCGCCGCACGGCGCGTCCGGTGTCGCTCGACGACGTCGAGGACGCGATCGCGCGGCGTCGCGCGCTGCCCGAGCGCGCGGTGTTGTTGACCTTCGACGACGGCGAACGCTCCATCCTGGAGCATGGTTTGCCGCTGCTGAAGGAGCGCGGAATTCCGGGCGTGGCCTATGTGGTGGCGTCGGTGCTCGGCACGGACACACCGTTTTGGTGGCACGAGGTGGAGCATCACGTCTTTGCCGGGGCCCGGGTCGCGGGCGAGCCGGAGCGCACCGCAAGCGGGTGGCTCGGGCACCTCAAGAGCATCCCGCACCGAGAACGGCTGGCGCTGCTCGCGCGCCTGCGCGAGGGCCGGAAGCCGTTGCTCACCCCGCAGTTGACCGCGGCCGAGCTGGGCGTCCTGGAGTCGGGCGGGGTCCGGGTGGAGCATCACTCGCTGACCCATCCGCTCCTGGACCGCTGCCCGGACGACGTGGTGCGCGCCGAGATCGTGGACGCGCACGAGCGGCTCACCGCCGTGCTCGGCCGCGCGCCCCGCTCGTTCGCGTATCCCAACGGCAACTGGGACGCGCGGGCCGAGCAACTGCTCACCGACCTCGACTATCGCACCGCGTTCCTCTTCGATCACCGACTCGGGCCGCGCCTGCCCGAACACCCTTTGCGGATCTCGCGGTTGCGGGTGGGCTCGAACACCGGGCCCGACCGGTTCGCCACGATCGTGTCGGGACTGCATCCGGCGGTTCACGCGTTGCGCGGCGGACGGTGACGTCGACACGCTACGTTCTCGCATAGCACCGGGCCGGGAGAGACCGGGAGAGATCTGGGGGGATCACCGTGCTTGCTTTGCCGACCCTGTTGCGCGCGCCCGGGGACCTCGTGGCGCTCGTCCCGTCGTGGCGCGAGTTGGTCGCCACGACACCGGGGACCTCGTACTTCACCACCCCCGACTGGGTGCTCGGTTGGACCGAGTCGCTGGGCCGGGCGCACGCGGCGAACGCCGTGGTGGCGGTGTGGCGTGGGACCGACGGCGCCGCACAGGCCGTCGTGCCGTTGCTGCGCATCCGCGAACGCCT
>NZ_WWJX01000264.1 GCF_009865215.1 Streptomyces sp. SID3343
GGCAACGAACACCCCCACGGACGCGACGACGAGCACGATCGCGGTGGCGGGCGCGACCACGCCGCCAACCCGGCCTCACCGCCAACCGACACGCCGGCGGCGATCAGCGCGGGCAACGCGCAACACGCCGCACAGGCGATTCCCACCAACCAGGCCAGGCCCCCGGCGGCGCGTTCCACGCCGGCCCGTCGGTGGTGAGGGCAGGGTCAGCAACAGGGTCCGGCGTGGCGATCCCCTTCGGCGAGGTCGGTGAACGGCAACGGGCAGCACGAATGGTCGCGCACACACCGCGAGGTCGTCACAGCCCGCGTCGAACGCCGTCACGAGCGCGGCGCGGATGGTGTTCAGGTCGGCGATCCGCGCGTCGACTTCCGCGAGCTTGGCCGCGGCCCGTTGTTGCAGGCCCCCGCCGCGGGTGCCGTGGTGGTGACGGCCGGCCTCCAGGAGCTCGGCGACCTCCTCCAGAGAGCTGCGCGGCCTTGATCACCCGCAGCAGCGCCACCGACTCCGGCGGATACAACCGGTGTCCGCCCAGGGTGCGATCCGGCTCAGCGAGCAGGCCCCGACGCTCGTGATAGCGCAGCGTCTGCCGGCCGACACCGGCCGCGTCGGCGAGTTCCCCCGACCGCAGCGGCACCTCTCGCGCCGCCCTCACCGCCGGGCCCCTTTCGCGCTCTCGCCCGCGCGGGCCACCAACGCGTCCAGGACCGCGACGCGGGCCTCGGGCACGGTGACGTCCATCAGCAGCCGACCACCGGCGTCGTGCTCGAACGCGAACGTGAAGAACGAGCAGCAGTCTGTCTCCCGCTCGGCCAGGTTGCGCGCAAGCGTCTCCGATTCCGTGTCCAGGACCAGCCGGGCCCTGGTTGTACCGGGCCGCTCTGCCCCCAGCAGGGCGTCGGCGAACAGGGTGTCGAATTCCGCCACCCGAAGCGGCTGCTCCTCGGCCGGCAACGTGCAGGAGTGCGGTACCCAGCCCATGACGGGACTCCCTTTGCTTCGGTTCCCGACCGGGCCGGCCGGGGCGATGCTCCGACGGTAAACCTGTACTCGGGTACAGGATTCAAGCCCTGTCTGGGCCCACCGGTACGAGGAGGGCCGACGCCCGCGCCTGGCCTGCGACCGTCGTGCGCATGCTCCGCGAACTTGGCGCGTCGACGGCGGAGTTGCTTGGCCTGTCAAGGCAGTTGCGCGCGTTACGCGTCGGGCTACGGCAACGTCGGCTGCTCAGGGGTGTGTGGCGCGACGGGCGACGGGCGACGGGCGACGGGCGACGATGGCGCTGCGGACGTTGCCCACGCGCCCGGGCGCCGCCGCCAAGGTGTAGGTGGCGCCCGTGGCCCCCGTGGCGCACCTGCGGATCGGGGTCGTCGAGCAGCGAAGTGACAACGCCGGCGTCTACGGCGACCGCGTCACGGACCGCCTTGATCGCTCGGCGCCCGGGACGGTCGCTCGGTGGGCGTGGGTCACGTCGGGTGGGTACGTGGTGGTTTTTCTCGTGTGTTGCGGGGGGCGTTCACGGTGTCGTCGCCGAAGGCGGCCGTGAGTGCCTTCGTGATCAGGTCGGGTAGTTCGGAGCGGCCGTCGTCCTCGGCCCAGCGCACCAGTGCCGTATGCATGGCGGCCAGGCAGGCGCCGGCCGCCGCCTGGATGCTAAACGCCGCGTCGGGATCGGCCGCATCGCCGCCGAGGGCGTCGACGATCGCCTGCTGAAGGGCGTAGTGGTTGTCCAGGTGCTTCGCCCGCAACGCCGGTGTCGAGATCATGAGCCGGAGACGGGCAAGGAGGAACTGCGCGTTCGGCGTCAGGTCGTCTGCGCGGTCGCCGTCGGTCAACGCCGCGGCGGACTCGACGAGCGCGTTGCCGATGCGGCGGACCAGGGGCTGTGCGGCGGACGACGCGGCGATCCGCTCGGCGACGAGCCGACCGTGCCGGTCGGCGAGTACGAGGTCTTCCTTCGTGGGGAAGTGCCGATAGACGGTCATGGGCGAGACACCGGCGGCTTCGGCGACGTCGATCACGGTCGTGGCGTCGTATCCGCGCTCGGTGAACAACCGCAGCGCATGCGCCTGGATCGTGCGCTGCGTCTCTGCGCGCCGCTGCGCGCGCAAGGTTGAGTGCTGGTCGGGCATGTGGTAGACCCTACCTGTGTGATAGTCACTACCAGATTGGTAGTGACCAACATCTTGGGGTGGTCGACATGGGTGATCTGACCGGCAAGACGGCTCTCGTGACCGGCGCGTCGCGCGGCATCGGGCAGGCCATCGCGGCCCGGTTGGCGGCGAAGGGGGCAGTGGTCGTCGTGCACTTCGGCACGGACGCCGAAGGTGCGGCCGCGACGGTCGACGAGATCGAACGCGCCGGCGGAACCGCGCTCGCCGTCGGGGCGGAACTGGGCGTGGACGGCGACGTCGAAACGCTGTTCGCGGGAGTCGAGGCGGCTCTGGCCGGACGGCCACTCGACATCGTCGTCAACAACGCGGCGGCCGCGCCCGCCGGCCCGCTCGGGACCACGACGCGCCGGGAGTTCGACCACCTCTTCGCGGTGAACGTGCGGGCGCCGTACTTCATCATCCAGCGGGCATTGCCGCTGCTTCGCGACGGTGGCCGCATCGTCACGATCTCGTCCGTGGCGACCCGGATGGCCAACCCGGGCCAGACGTCCTTCGCGATGACGAAGGGCGCCGTCGAGACGATGAGCATGACCTTGGCCAACGAACTCGGCGTCCGCGGCATCACGGTCAACGCGGTTGCTCCCGGCGCCACTCGGACGGCGAGCAACGGATCGATCTTCGAAGTGCCGGGCCTGGCCGACCTCATCGCCGGAACGACGGCGCTCGATCGGCTGGGCGGACCCGACGACGTCGCGGACGTGGTCGCGTTCCTGGCCTCCGACGACGCGCGGTGGGTCACCGGTCAGATCATCGACGCAAGCGGCGGCCTGTTCCTCGGTCCGCGCGGGTGATCGCAGGTCGTCGAGGAGAACTCACCACGGCGCGCTGATCACGGCTCGGCCCACAGGTGCCGGGCCTGCGGTCGGCGGGGCCCGCGGTGTCTCGGAACCGCTCGCTTCCCACGTTCCGTTCGCGAGCACGAAGCGGGACACCTTTGCCGGCTGCCGTGTAGGCGATCCAAGGACTGGGTGCCCGGGGAAGCGGCATGGGTCGTGCCGATGTGGGCGCCCGGCGTCGTCTCCGTGTCGGCGTCGGGTCGCGTGCGTTCCCAGCCCGGCTCGGCCCGGTGCCACATCCGGGCGCAGCACGAGGTTGTGGTCGCGGTGTCCGCTGTTCTGCGTTCGGTACGGGATCGGCTCGGCCGTCGGCGCCGCGAGCAGGCGCTCGCGCAACTCCTCGGCCGCCGCCTCGCGTTCTTCTCTTGAACCGCGCCGCCGGTGGCGGTCGTAGCCGGCGGCATCGACGACGGGGTTCCGGTGCATTGCGTACAGGCCCGACACCTCGACCTGGTGACCTGCGGCGGCGCGGAGCGCGGCGAGTGCATCCACGGGCAGGACCCGGGGGGTCGCCGAGTGCCTATCGCGCCCACGTTCCGCGGCCGTGAGCGGGCGGCCGACTTCTCGCAGCGCTGATTTCGCGGTACTGACTGAGCGGCACTGATTGCGCACCATTGGTCACGTAGCACTGATTTCGCAGCTCTGATTTCGCACCGTTGGTTGCGCGGCACTGATTGCGCGCTGATTCCACACCGTTGGTTGCGCAACACCGGGTTCGCGGCACCGGGTTCGCGGCGGAGGCCGAGGGCGTCGTCGCCGGGGTGGCCGAGGTGGATCATCCGAGTCGCAGCCGTCCTCGGCCTTGACCATCAACCTACGGACGCCTAGCCTCCAAACTCGGAAAGCGCTTTCCACTCTGTCGGGCCCCGCCCGACCACACGAGGGAGCCGAACACGTGAGCACTCCCGAGTCCGCGCAATGGGCCTTCAGTACGCTCGGCGCGCCCGGTCGTCCCGTCGCCGAGCATGTCGGGCGCGCGGTCCGGCACGGCTGTACCGGCATCGAGTTGCGCGTCCATCGGGACGAGGAAGTCCACCTGGACATGTCGGCCGAGCAACGTCGGGACGTACGCGCGCGCGTCGAGAACGCCGGCCTCACCATCCCGTGTCTGGCCGGATACTCGGGCATCTGCGCCCCCACCCCCGACGAGACCGTCCTCACCGGGATCCGCGGCCTGCTCCACCTCGCGCACGACCTCGCCGCGCCCGCGATCCGGGTCTTCCCCGGCGGCACCGGCGAAGGCGACGCCGAACGGGCCGAGCGCAGGCTGGCGTTGCTGCTCCCGGAGGCGCGCGCGCTCGGCGTCACGATGCTCGTGGAAACCCATGACTCGCACGCCACCGGGGTGGCCGTCGCGAGCCTGGTACGCCCGTTCGCCGGTGCGGTCGCGGTGATCTGGGACGCGCTGCACCCGTGGCGACACGGCGAGGCGCCCGCCGACACCGCACGTGCGCTCGCGGGGTTGCTCGGCTACGTACAGATCAAGGACGCGGTGTCGGCAGCCGACACCACGCCGGTTCCGTTGGGCACCGGGTCGGTACCACTGGAGGAGATCGGCGCGACCCTTCGCGAACAGGACTGGCACGGTTGGGTATCGCTCGAATGGGAGCGGGCCTGGTACCCCGACGTCCCCGCGCTCGACGCGGTGCTGCCGGGCGCCCGAGACTGGGTCGCCCGCTACGCGCTCCCCCCGCTGCACTGAGGTTTCCGCCGCCGGTCGACGGTGTGTCGAACGGCGGCGGTTCCGGTGTAGGACGGAGGGTCTCGGAAACCACTCCGGTGGCATGGGAAGGCCCGGAGAAGCTGCGTGGCGAGCGGCTGTTGCCACGTGGTCCACCGTGGGTGAGCCACAAGCCGACGTGCCGCGACGCATGGTGTGTCCCGGCGGCTGGGGTCGACGTGGCATCGCGAGCGGGTGGAAGCCGGGGCCGCGCGTTGCGGTCCGGCCGGTCCACCGGCGCTCGGCGGCGGGCGTCGAAACGGCGGTCCGCCGAGGTGGTGATGGTGATGATGATGCCCGTTGCCGGTTCTGGGGGGGTACGGGGGATCGCCAGCGGTTCCGGACGGCTCGCGCAGGCACGGTGGGTGGTCACGCGGGTTCATGTGGTGGTGCACGGCATGGCTGTCGAGGGCGTGGCGGCTCCTCGAAGCGTGTGGCCGGCCGCGGCGACGGCCGCCCGTCAGTGTCGAAACGGGACGAGAGGGCGGACAGGTAACGACGACCCCCGAGCGGGGGTGGGTCGGTGACGGGCTACGAGCCGGCTGTTCCGGGCAGGCGGGTGGCGGCCCGTACGACAGCCGCGCCGACACGGCGGACCGGCGCCGCTCCGGCCGGCCGGTTGATCCGGCAAATCCGACGAACCTGATGCACCTGACCAACCTGACCAACCTGACGAACCAACCAGCCGGCCAGTCGACAGACCCGCCGCCGGGCCACCAGCCGCCCAGCGAGTTGCGCGCCGCCGTGCTGTTGCGCCATGTGCTCGCGGCCTTGGCCGAATTCGTCCGGCCGCCCATCGAGTTTCAGCGCGCCGCCGTGCTGTTGCGCACCACCAGTTCGGCGGCGAGGTCCACCGTGCGTGGTTCGGTCGCCGGGCCGGACAGGATCATCCGCATCGCCTGGACACCGATGTCCGCCAACGGCAGTCGTACCGTGGTCAGCGACGGGTTCAGGTCGACGGCGAAGGGCAGGTCGTCGAAGCCGACCACCGATACCTGTTCGGGTACCCGCAGGCCCAAGTCGTCGCGCAGCGCGGCCAGAACGCCGGCGGCCATCACGTCGTTGAGAACCACGACCGCGGTGACGTCGGGCACCCGGGTCAGCAACGTGTTCGCCGCGCTGCGCGCCCGCTCGCGGGTGAAGCCGCCGTCGACCACGTGTGACGGTGGCAACTCGACGCCCAGGGAACGTAGTTGGCGGCGGGCACCGTCGAGGCGGTCCCGTACGGTGGTCAGTGCGCGGGGGCCGGTGACGATACCGAAGCGGCGGTGACCGAGCTCGTACAGGTGGCGTACGGCGAGCGCGGCGCCGGTACGGTTCGCCGGGCGCACACTGTCGGTGGCCAATCCGTGCGCGCCGACCGACACCACGTGGCCGCCGTCCGCGCGATAGGCGTCCACCTCGGCGGCAAGTCGGAGGGTGAACCCGCGGTCGGCGAAGCCACTGCCGGCCAGGACGACCGCGCGAGCGCGTTGGGCGCGGAGCCGGGCCAGGTAGTCGAGTTCGAGTTCCGGGTCGCGGAAGGTCGCGGCCAACATCACCAGCAGCCCGTGCTCGCGGGCCACACCCATGGCGCCTGCCGCGATCGCCGCGAAATAGGGGTCGGCGACGTCGTGGACGACCACCCCGACCACGGCGGTGGTGGAACGGGCCAATGCCTGGGCGGGGGCATTGGAGACGTAGCGCAACTCACGGGCCGCCTCCTCCACGCGCCTGCGCAGGTCCTCGCCGACAACCCGGGTCCCGCTGCTGCCGTGGAGCGCGCGGGACGCGGTGGCCGAAGACACACCGGCGCGTTCGGCCACCTGTTGAAGGGTGACCGGACCGACGGCGGGACGAGTCACGCGAGTCGCGAGGGTGTGCGCGGCCCCGCGATTCACGGGTGCGCCCGAAACATCCCGGGCCGCGAACGCACCCGCAGCTTCGCGGGTTACGGGGGTCCCCACGGCATCGCGCGACACGGCACCGGCCGTGGCATCGCGCGACACAGGAGTCCCCACCGCACCCCGCGTCGCGGCAGCGCCCCCCGGGTGGATCCCCGCCGCGTCCCCCGCGTCGCCGGTCACACCGAAACCGGCCGTGCCGCCACATGACGCGGAAGCGTTCGGCGTGTTGTGGGGCGATGGGGATTCGCCGGTAGCGGGTTCGTCCGGTGCGGTGGGGGTGGGAGCGGGCATAGGCCCAGGGTATCCGTTGGAAAGCGCATTCCCAATCCTTGTTGACCCGGAGCGGGCCGCGCTCTAGCGTACGGGAAAGCGCTTTCCCGCAAACTTCCGCATCCGGGTACGGCATCGCCTCCTCGGGGCTGCCCGGTCCGTGTCCGGGCGGCCCCGGGGCTGCCGCCGAAGCCGTCGGAGGATTCCGGGCCCGACCCGGGGCGCGCCGCCGCCCAGCCTGATCCCGCCCCGCCCCTGAGAGGTTCCCCCATGACCACACACACCCTCGGCGTCGTGATGAACGGCGTCACCGGCCGAATGGGCTACCGCCAGCACCTGGTCCGGTCGATCCTGGCCATCCGTGACCAGGGCGGTGTCCCCCTCGCCGACGGCTCGCGCGTACTGCTCGAACCCGTCCTCGTCGGCCGCGACGCGGAGAAGCCGCGCACGATCGCCGACCGGCACGGCATCGCCGAGTGGACGACCGACCTCGACGCCGCCCTGTCCGACCCGAAGAACACGGTGTACTTCGACGCCCAGGTGACCACGGCCCGCGAGGAGGCGATTCGCAAGGCCATCGCGGCGGGCAAGCACGTGTACACCGAGAAGCCGACCGCCGAGACCCTCACCGGCGCGCTCGATCTCGCGCGCGCCGCGCAGGCCGCCGGGATCAAGCACGGCGTGGTCCAGGACAAGCTGTTCCTGCCCGGTCTGCTCAAGCTGCGCCGGCTGATCGAGGGTGGGTTCTTCGGCCGAGTCCTGTCGGTGCGCGGCGAGTTCGGCTACTGGGTGTTCGAGGGCGACTGGCAGCCCGCGCAGCGCCCGAGTTGGAACTACCGGGCCGAGGACGGCGGCGGCATCGTCGTGGACATGTTCTGCCACTGGTCCTACGTACTGGAGAACCTGTTCGGTCGGGTGGAGGCGGTGACCGCGAAGGCCGTCACGCACGTTCCCACGCGCTGGGACGAGCAGGGCCGCGAATACCCGGCCACCGCCGACGACTCCGCGTACGGCATCTTCGAACTCGCGGGCGGCGTCATCGCGCAGATCAACTCGTCGTGGTCGGTGCGGGTCAACCGCGACGAACTCGTGGAGTTCCAGGTCGACGGCACCGAGGGCAGCGCGGTCGCGGGCCTGCGGCGCTGCCGGGTCCAGCACCGTTCGGCGACGCCGACTCCGGTGTGGAACCCGGACCTTCCGGTCACCGAACCGTTCCGCGACCAGTGGCAGGAGATCCCGGACAACGCGGGCGACGGCGGCTTCGACAACGGCTTCAAGGTGCAGTGGGAAGACTTCGTCCGGCATGTCGTCGCCGACGAGCCGTTCGCGTTCGACTTCTTCGCCGGGGCCCGCGGCGTGCAGTTGGCCGAGTGCGGCCTGCTGTCGTCCGCCGAGGGCCGGCGGGTGGCCCTGCCGGCACTCGACGGCGTGGCGGCGCACGCGTGAGCGCCCGACTGCTCCTGCCGACCACGACCGGCGGCCTGGAATCGTACGAACCCACCGGCGTATACCGGGGCGCGGCCCCGGGCGGCCCGGCGTTCACCACCCGCACCGCCTACGCCGCGGCCCACGTCGTCGCCGATCCGTTCGGCGACAACACCCCCGGTCGCCCGGCGGTCGTGGACTGGGACGCCACGCTGGCCTTCCGCCGGCACCTGTGGTCGCACGGTTTCGCGATAGCCGACGCGATGGACACCGCGCAGCGCAACATGGGCCTGGACTGGCAGGCCACCGCCGAACTGATCCGGCGCAGCGCGGCCGAGGCGGCGACGATCGGCGATCCTTACACGCTGCTCGCGTGCGGCGCGGGCACCGACCACGCCGGCCTCGATCTGACGATCGATCAGGTGATCGCGGCCTATACCGAACAGGTGGCGCTGGTCGAGGAGTCCGGCGCCAAGGTGGTGTTGATGGCGAGCCGTCAGCTGGCCGCGGCGGCGCGTGGGCCACAGGATTACCGGCGGGTGTACGACGCGCTGCTCGGCCAGGTCCGACGGCCCGTGGTGCTGCACTGGTTGGGCGATGTGTTCGACCCGGCGCTCGCCGGATACTGGGGTTCGCGCGACGTCGACGAGGCGACGGCGGTGTTCCTGGATCTGGTACGGGCGCATGCCGATCGTGTCGACGGGGTCAAGGTCTCGCTTCTGGACCGCGAGCACGAGGTCCGGTTGCGCGCCGAACTTCCGGACGGCGTACGGCTGTACACGGGTGACGACTTCCACTACCCCGAGCTGATCCGCGGCGACGGCACGCACTTCAGCCATGCCTTGCTCGGCATCTTCGACGCGATCGCGCCGGTCGCGGCGGGCGCGCTGCGGGCGCTCGACGCGGGTGATGCGGCGGCCTACGACGCGTTGCTCGCGCCGACGGTACCGCTGTCCCGGCATCTGTTCGGGGCACCGACGTACCACTACAAGACCGGCATCGTGTTCCTGGCGTGGCTGACGGGGCTCCAGGACGCCTTCGTCATGGTGGGCGGCGCGCAGGCGGCGCGATCGGTGCCGCACCTGGCTCGGGCGTATCGACTCGCCGATGTGGCGGGGCTGTTGCCGGACGCCGACCTCGCGGCCGAGCGGATGCGGTCGCTGCTGGCGGTTGCGGGGGTACGGGCATGAGCGCGGTGGACGTGCCGAGCGGGCTGCCGGCGACGATCGACACCCCGGAGGTCGGGGACGCGCGGTTGGCGCGGCTTTCGCTCAATCAGTGGACGACGCGCGGGTGGTCGCTGCGCGAGGCGGTGGACGGTTGCGTACGGGCGGGTCTGCCCGCGATCGGGCTGTGGCGCGACAAGGTGGCCGAGGTCGGCACGGCCGAGGCCGCGAAGGTGGTGCGCGACGCGGGGCTTCGGGTCTCGTCGCTGTGTCGGGGCGGCTTTCTGACGGCGCGTGAGCCTGCGGCTCGGGCCGCGGCGATCACGGACAACCGCCGGGCGATCGAGGAGGCCGCCGAACTGGGTACGCAGACCTTGGTCCTGGTGGTCGGCGGACTGCCCGACGGCGACCGCGATCTGCCGGGCGCGCGCGGGCGGGTCGCCGACGCGCTGGGCGAGTTGGCGCCGTTCGCGGGGGCGCACGGGGTGCGGCTCGCGCTGGAGCCGCTGCACCCGATGTACTGTGCCGACCGTGCGGTTCTCTCGACCCTGGACCAGGCCCTCGACCTCGCCGAGCCTCATCCGGCCGATCAGGTGGGCGTGGTGGTCGACGCCTTCCACGTGTGGTGGGACCCGAACCTGGAGCAGGCCATCGCCCGGGCGGGCGAACGGATCGCGTCCTTCCAGGTGTGCGACTGGGTACTGCCGCTGCCCGCCGACAACCTCCTGGCCAGGGGCATGATGGGTGACGGTGTCATCGACTTCCGCTCCATGGCCCGCTCTGTGGCGGCAGCCGGCTACCAGGGCGACATCGAGGTCGAGATTTTCAACGCCGACGTCTGGGCCGCGGACGGCCACGACGTGGTGGCCACGCTCAAGCGCCGATACG
>NZ_WWJX01000265.1 GCF_009865215.1 Streptomyces sp. SID3343
CACCACGCTGGCACAGGCGGCCTCGGCGTTCGACTCGGCCCCGGAAGCCGAACCGTTCGTCCGGACGGCCTCGAATCCCTCGGGCTGTGTGGACTCCTCGGGCTCTGTGATCGCTGCGGACTCCTCGGGCTCCTCGGACGTTTCGAGTTCCTCGGACTCGTCGAACCCTTCGGTCTCCTCGGCCCCGTCGCACATGTCGTCCCCCGTTCCGTCCTCCGTTTCGTCCTCCGTCTCGTCTCCCGTTCCGTCCTCCGTTTCGTCCACGGTGAGCTGACGTGGCCTCCTCCGAGGTTGCGGTCACCGGTCTGGGCTTGGTCACCGCCGGCGGGATCGGAGTCGAAGCCACCTGGCGGACCCTGTGCGCGGGCGTGTCCACCGCCCGCCGCGACCCCGGCCTGGCCGGCCTGCCCGTGGACATCTCGTGCGCGGTGCCCGACTTCGACGGGGACGCCCGGCTGGGCCGACGGCTGTCCCGGCGGATGGACCGCGCCGCGCAGATGACCGTCGTGGCCGCTCGCGAGGCGCTCGCCGACGCCGCGCTCGACCCCCGGAGTTGGGACCCCACCCGCGTCGGTGTGATCATCGGCTCGGGTGGTCCGAGCATGGAATCCCTGACGTCGGCGATGGAGCGGCTGATCGCGGGCCGGAGCACCGCCATCTCCCCGGCATCGCTGCCCCGTTCCCTGTCCAACACCGCCGGCACCGAGGTCGGCCTCGACCTGGGCGCCCAGGGCACCAACTTCGCGCCCGCCGCCGGCTGCGCCTCCGGTGCCATCGCGCTGGGCGTCGCCCGCGACCTGCTGCGCGCCGGCACCCTGGACGTCGTCTTCGCCGGGGGCACCGACACGATGTGCGATCGACTCAGCGCGGCGTGCTTCGCCCAACTGGGCGCCCTGTCCACCCACTCCGGCGACCCGTACCACGCGTGTCGGCCGTTCGACGCCGACCGGGACGGGTTCGTGCTCGGGGAGGGCGTCGGCGTCGTGGTCCTGGAGCGGCCGGCCCACGCGCGCGCCCGCCGGGCCCGGGTCCGGGCGTTGCTGTCCGGCTACGGCTCCGCCAACGACGCCTACCACCTCACCGCGCCGCGCCCCGACGGCCGCGGCGCGCAACTCGCCACGCGTGCGGCGCTGGCCGACGCGGGCTGGAGCGCGGCCGACGTCGACCACGTCAATACGCACGGCACCGGCACCGTTCTCAACGATGCCGCCGAAGCCCGCTTCCTCGCGTCCGTCTTCGACCGTTGCCCACCGATCACCGCCGTCAAGAGCGTCCTGGGCCACACCGGCGGCGCGGGCGGCGCGATCGAAGCGGCGGTGACGGTCCTGACGCTCGAACACGCAAGCATCCCGCCGACGGCCAACCACCACCGCACGGACCCGGCCATGGACTTGGACGTGGTCGCCAAGCTCCCGCGCCGCCCCGCCCGCCTGAACACCGCGATCTCCACCTCGGTTGCGTTCGGCGGTCAAAACGCCGTCCTCGCCTTCCGCACAGCAACGTCAGGAGCACCTTCATGACCTCCGTAACCCACGCGGAATCGAGTCCGGTGGAATCGACGCGCGCGGAAACCGCGGCGCCGGCGCCGGGTCGGCGGCTGGAGGACCTGGACTGGTGGCGTACGTGCAGCGTCCGCTTCATCGCACCCGCCCCGGAACTGTCGAGTACCCACGCGTCGTTCCTGCGCGACCTCGAGGCGGCGTTCGCGCGTGGCGGGAACCGGGTGATTCCGCAGGGGGAGAACGAAGCCAAGGTCGACATGGTCGTGGTGGGCGTGTCCGTGCCCGACGGCCCGGACGCGCTGTGTGATCGGATCGTCGAGGAACAGACCCCGCTGATGCTCAAGGTTCGCAAGGACCAGGGCCGCCAAGGCGTGGTGGGCCGTCTGGTCGCGGTCGCGGAAGTACCCGAGCGGCTGAGCGAGATGTCGCACCCCGAGGTGGTGCGCGCCGCGCGGATCCTGATGGCCAGGGTGGGCGTCTTCACGGTCGTGTTCGTCACCGCCGGTGCGGCGCCCGGGGAGGTCGCCGAGGCGACGCTGTGCACGATGGAGGGGGGACACCCCACCGAAACCGAGGACGTCGCCCAGGGCATCTGCGACCGGTTGGTCGCCGCGTCCTGTGCCCACGAGGTCGCCGGTCGCCACGATGTGGTGCCGGACGCGATCCCCGCCGGCGCGTGGGCGGCGGCCAGGGCGCCGAAGAGCCTGACGGTGGCCGGTAAGCGGATGGGCGATCTCGGTCTGTTGCCGGCCCCGCACGCGATGGCGGACTTCGTCTCGCCCCGGCTCTCCCGTACCTACGCCATGTACCTCAACCTCCAGGGCTTCAGCGAGGGCATGCTCTTCGCCTTCGATCCGGACCTGAACGCGCTCGTGGTGACCGCGTCGGGACGATGGGGTGTGGACAAGCGCGACCTCTCCGACACCGACCTCGTGGCCGTCGACTTCCGGATGAACGGGAACCGACTGCGGGTGCTGGCGCCCGAGGGGACACAGCCGATGGCGCCGTCGGTGGAGGCGTGGGAGGTCTGCGCACTCTTCGAGGCGGCGCCCACCGTACGAATCGGCAGGAACGCGGCGGGCGAATGGGCCTGGGACCCGAACGGCACCCACGAGGTGCCCGCCATCCGCGCCGGCCTGCACGCGCACGTCGGTGTCTCGTACGCCGACCCCGCGCTGATCGAGAGCATCCCGCCGGACCGGGAGCACTACCCCTACGGTTTCGGCTGTGGGACGGACCTGATGATCGACGTGGCCCGAGCCACGCTCGCCGCCTCGAGGGCCGTGCACGATCCGGCGGACACCCGTCACTACGTGCGCTGGCCGATGCTGTACCACGGTGAGATGGCCCTGGAACTGTGGGGACCGGAGCAGCCCGACGAGCCGCTGCGGGGGCTCCTGGACCTGTTCGACCCGCAGGTGACGGGGGCCGTCCACTTCCACCCCGAGCACATCGACCAGCCGCACTGACCACCGGGCCGCGGGTCTCGGTACGGGAGTCCGCGAGGCTCTCGTGCCGGGACCGGCGGCAGGGTCGCCGAAGACGTGGAAGCGGTACACGAGCCTCGCGGCCCGGCCGACCGGTGCCGCCCTGCGGCCGTGGTCGTTCGGCTGCCCCTTCGGTACTGGCCGTCACGAACAGGAGTGTGCTCCGTGCCCCGTTATCCCGTGCGTGGCAAAACCGTTCTGATCACCGGAGCGACCGGCGGCATCGGCTCGGCCTGTGCCCGGGCGCTGCACGCCCGCGGCGCCAACCTGGCCCTGGCCGGTCGTCGGTCGGATTCCCTGCGCGACCTGGCCCGGAGCCTGGGGGATGGCCGAGTGCTGACGCTCGATCCGGACGTCACCGACCGCTCGGCCCTGGACGACGCCGTCGCGCGCGTCGTCGACCGGTTCGGGGGGCTGGACGTGGTCTTCGCCAACGCGGGAATCGCGCCCGAACCACCCGCGACCATCGCCACGATCGACCCCGACGAGTTCGAACGGGTAGTGGAGGTCAACCTGTTCGGCGTCTGGCGTACCGTACGCGCGGCTCTGCCGCAGATCGCCGCCGCACGCGGACACGTGCTGGTCACGTCCTCCGTCTACGCGTTCGTCAACGGCGCTCTCAACTCCCCCTACGCGGTCTCCAAGGCCGCCGTCGAGGCGTTCGTGCGCGCCTTGCGGGTCGAACTGGCCGTCCACCACGCCACCGCCGGGGTCTTGTATCCCGGGTGGGTGACCACCGCGATGACCCGCGACGTTCTCGGCGAGGACGAGGGCCTGAGCAGGATGCGCGAGAGCGTCTTCCCGGCCCCCCTGGCTCGACCGGTCGGCGCGGACGTCGTCGCCCGGCGCGTGCTCGTGGGCATCGAGAACCGTGCCCCCCACATCGTCGTCCCGCGACGTTGGCAACCCGTCGTCGCCCTGCGTGGCATCCTCGGCCCGCTCACCGACCGCGTCCTCGCCGGCCGCGACGACCTGGGCGCCTTCCTACGCCAACGCGAGGCGGCCACCGCCGACGACCCGGGACGGCGCTCCGGTCACGGACCCGACGCGGGCCCCGGAACCCCCAGGGTCCACGCCCCCAGGCGGGGAGGCGAAACGGCGTCGACCACCGGCCCGTGAACGGGCGAGAGGCCCGACCCCAGCCCCGGCGCCGGCCTCCGCCCCCACCCGGCCTTACGGCAGGGACAAGGCAAGCGTCATGGCACCGCCGGCGACGGAGACGCCGATCAGCAGGCACGAGGCCCGAAACAGGGCCCGGTAACGGCGAGTCGAGCGCGCGCTACGGACCCGGAACTCGGCCATGATGTCCGCGGGCGGGGTCAGGGCCGCCGCGCATTCCCGCATGGCGGCGCGTAGTTCCTCTTCGTGGGGCCTCATGGGTCATCGCCTCCGTGGTCGGTGGGCGGTGTCGAACCACCCGGGGTGTGCCGGCGTCGTAGGCGCACGGGTGGAACCCGCACCGGGCTGATGGCACCCACGACTCGCTTCGCCGCACGACCACTGCCGTTGCCCTACACCGGATACACGCACGAACACGCGCCCGTGTTGCACCACCGACCGAAAACTCTCGCCGTCCGGGCCGAGCCGCCACCTCGAGGACCGCTGTGCGGCGGGCCCGTGCTGCCCGCCGAACAGAGGTGTTTGGTGCTGTGGTCAGCCGAACCGGACGCTCTTGGGGCGGAAGGTGCCCCAGGTGACCCCGGTGTTCTTCGGGACGACCTCGCTCGCGCCGTCGCAGATGGAGCCGGCGAACACCCTGGAGTCGGTGTCGGTGGCGTTGTCGACGCCTACCGCCGGGGCGTCGAACGCGATGCATTCGCCGTTGGGCGGATTGAACACGATGCGACTCGTGCCGTTCTCCCGATCGTAGGTGAACCTTCCCGAGGCGGCGTAGGCGTCGGTGGACACCACGGCCGACAGTGCCAGGACGACGCATCCGGCGAGCGCGGTGCGGCCCGCGCTGTTGAGCACTTTCACGAGGACGTCTCCTTCCGGGGCTCGGGCTGCCGGCGGCGGTCTGCCGCGGCATCGAACCGTGGAGTTGGTCCCGCCGACGAGGCCTGCGGAAACGCTCGCGATCGCTTTGCCGTGCAGGTTCACCTGAACGGCGGCCAATAGTGCAACTGGTATGTTTTCCGGCCTGGTTGGCCCCTTCTCCCGGCCGCGCTCCAGCGCCTCGAAGGGGGACGCACAACCGGTACCGGGGGCAAGGTCGTTCGGCTGTAAACCTCCTGTGCCCATCACCGGGAGGACCGAAAATCTCCGACAGATACCGGGCGGATTCTGTCCGGTATCGACTCTAGTGTGTAAAGGAAGAACCAACCGACAAGGGAAGAAACCATGAACTTCGTCTCGATTCGCATCATCACCGATGATGTCGCCCGCCTCGTCGACTTCTACGAGCGCGTCACCGGCGTACAGGCGAGGTGGGGCAACGAGGACTTCGCCGAACTCGTCACCGCCTCGGCGACCCTCGCGATCGGCAGCACCCGTACCGTCCCGCTGTTCGCGCCCGGCTCCGCCGGTCCTGCCGACAACCGCAGTGTCATCCTCGAGTTCGTGGTCGACGACGTGGACAGCGTGTACCGGAACCTGACCGGCGTCGTGGAGGACTTCGTCAACGAACCCACGACGATGCCCTGGGGCAACCGCGCGCTCCTGTTCCGCGACCCGGACGGCAATCTCGTCAACTTCTTCACCCCCGTCACGCCGGAGGCCGTCGCGCGGTTCGCCCGCTGACGTCGATCCCGGCGATCCGGGGAATCGCACCGGCCCGCGGCCGCGACGCACGCGCGAGGAGCGCGGCAGGAGCACCTTCGACCTGCCGCGCTCCGCACTGCCCCCGCGCCGAGCGGAACCCTGCTGCGCGTGCGAGCGCTCATGTCTCCTCCGAAATGGTGGGCCGTGCGCATCAAAACGGAGAACCCCGCACCGATCCATAGGCACACCCGGACCCGCTGCTACGCCGACCGGGCGTCGGCCGATCGGGCGACGGTCGGATTCGCCCCGCACCCCGGCTGACCAGCGGATCGACATCCGGAGCGGCGTCGGAGGGACCCGACGGAGACGGGTCGAAGTGCCGTTCGTGACCCGCGATGTGGGCCAATGGCCGCCGACTCGCACGCGCGTGGTCGATCGCAGTGCGGACGGACGCCACCGCGCCGCCCACGAAGCCGAGCGAGAGAACGGGCATCACGTGCACACCGACCACCGGATCGTTCACCCGCCGACCACGCCGACCACGCAGACCGGCCCCGCTTCCGTGTTCGCCGACGGCGCCCTCGCCGTTTTCCAGTGGGACTACGACGGTCACGACGAGCAGATGACCCGGCTGTACGCCCAGGGCAAGGCCCGACAGTGGAACGCCGCGGTGGACCTCGACTGGGACCACGAACTCGACCCCGACAACCCCCTCGGCGTGCCCGACTCCGTCCTTCCGCTCGGTGGCAGCCCCCTGTGGGAACGACTTCCGGCGGCCGACCGCGTCGACGTGCGCCGGCACATCCAGGCGTGGGAGGCGTCCCAGGCACTGCACGGGGAACAGTTCGCCCTCAACGGGCTGGGCAGGGTGATCTCGGCGACCGACGACCTCGACACCAAGCTGTTCGCGGCCACCCAGATCGTCGACGAGGCCCGGCACCTCGAAGCCTTCACCCTCCTCACCGGCAAGATCGGCGTCCGCTACCCGCCCCTGGCCGAGCTGGCGAGCCTGTACGAAGGCGCCCTGGGGGAAGCGGACATGGACTTCTTCGCCATCGCCACCTTGCTGTTGGAGTACGTCGCGCTGACCTCGCTCACCGCCCAGCGATCCCACATGGGTGATCCCCTGGGCCGTGCGCTGATCGAGAACATCGCTCGGGACGAGGCCCGACACCTCGCGTTCGGACGGGCCCTGCTGCGCCGGCGACTGGACGGGATCACCGACGCGGAACTACGCCGACGCGAGGAGTTCGTGTTGGAGTGCTGCCACACCCTCAAGACCGACTACACCCCCGACGCGGTCTGGCGAACCCTCGGATACGGCGAGGACGTCGTCGAGCAGTCCCGTCGGTCCGCTCCGGAGGTCACCCGCCGCTGCCGTACCTTCCGGCAGGTCGTGCCCGCCTTCCAGGACGTCGGCCTGTTCGGGCCCCGGGTGCGCGCCGGACTGACGACCATGGGCCTGATCCGGTTCGCCCGCAGGCGGCCGGTCCCCGACGTCGCCGACGAGGTCCGGGCACTCGGCAGGCGGGACGACATCGACGCGGTGATCCGCCTCGCCACCTCCCACGAACGCACCGCCGACGACGGCCGGATCGAGACGGCGGCGAGGCGTGGCGGGCGAGCCGCGACGCGAGTTCCGGCGCCTGCGTCCGCATCCGCGCCCGCGCGTCCTTGACCGAGGACTCGGCGCTTCCTTCGTGCGGGCCACCGGCCTTGCCTGCCTGCCTTTCGGTCGACAGGCAAGGACCGTGCGCCCTGTTGCGTCGCGTCAGTGCAGCGTGCCGCCGGTGGCCGGAGTACGGCCCGCCTTCATCACCACGGCGAGCAGTACGCACACCACGCCGGCGGCGGCCACCGCCCAGAACCCGATGGTCCAGCCGTCGTCGGTGTACACCTGCGGAATATCGAAGGTCTGTGCGGGCGCGCCCGGTTGGGCGACGGTCGAGACCTGGTACGTGTGCGCCGACAGGATCGCGGTCAGGATCGCGGTACCGACCGCGCTGCCGAACGACTGGGTCAGCGCGAGCATGCTCGCGCCGATGCCCTGTTGCTCCTGCGGCACCGCCTCGATCACGAGGTTGTTGGCGCACGCGTAGTAGACGCCGAACGCGAGCCCGTAGACGATGCCGATGATCAGCAGCACACCCCACGAACCGTGAAAGAGCGCGTACAGCGCCATGGAGAGCGTCATCACCGCCAGACACACGATGTACGGGCGGCGCAGGCCGACCTTGGTGGCCCACTGGCCGGCCGCCGGTCCGGTGAACATGCCGGGGATGGACTGCCACGTGGTCAGGTGGACGGCCAGCGCCATCAGGCTGAAGCCGAGCGCGTAGCCGATGTCCCCGTGGAAGATCAGGCCCTGGCGCATCGCGTCCACGGGTATGCCCGCCTTCTCGGCGAAGCCGGCGATCGTGCCTTCCTTGACCACCTTCTCGTCGATCTGGGCCATGTAGGAGACGGCGTAGAACTGCACGCCGATGATCATGTTGGAGAACAGGCCGATGGCCAGCACGATCGCAACCCGGGGCGCACGCAGCAGCTTCGGGTCCATGATCGGGTCGGCGGCGCGTTGTTCCCACAGGTAGAAGGCGACCAGCAGGACGACCCCGACCACGAGGTAACTCCACGCGCTGGGGCGGCCCCAGCCCCACTGTTGACCGTTGCTGAGGTAGATCAGCGCCAGCGCGACGCCGCCGCCGATCAGCAACGAGCCGAGCCAGTCCAGCTTCTGACGTGTCTTCAGCTTCGACTCCGGGACCACGAGCCAGAAGATCGGGATCAGCACCAGCATGTAGACCATCAGGAACCAGAAAAGCGACCGCCAGCTCCAGTGGTCGGTGAGCCAACCGCTGAGCAGCGGCGCGGTCAGCGCGGACACGCCGAACCCGGTGGCTATCACGCCGATCGCCATCGGCACCATCCGGCGCGGCATCAGGTCGCGGATCAGGCCCGCGGCCACCGCCGCCATCGCGAACGCCACCGCCTGGAGGGCGCGACCGACCAGGAACATCGCCCACGAGTGGGTCAGCGCGCACAGGACGGAGCCGGCCAGGAACGGGATGCTGCACGCGAGCAGGATCAGCCGCTTGCCGTACAGGTCGGCGAGTTTGCCGATGATCGGTGTGGTCGCGCCGCCCACGAGGCCGAGGATGATGATCATCCAGCCGATGTTGTTGCCGGCGGACGGGAAGTCCAGGCCGATCTTTTGGACGGCCGTGCCGATCATCGTGTACTGGAGCGGCACCACCTCCGAGAACAGCACGATGACGCCGAGCACGGAGAAGATCCGGAGCTTGGACGCGCCTTCGAGCCGGCCGGAATCGGTCGCGGTCGCGGTGGCGGTCGTGCCGGTGCCGTGCGGGTCGGGCTTCTCCGGCGGCGGGCTGCTGTCGATGGTCTCGGTCACGCGAATACCTCCCGAACACGGCGTCGCCCGATGGCGGCGCGCTCGGCGATGGCCGTTGTGGCTGGTGCAAGGTGCACGGGGCGCACCAGATGTGCTTGGCGTGCGGATGCGCTGAGCGTGTGGGCCAGGGGATGTGCTGTGCGGGCGTGCGTGCCTGGCGGGGGTTTCGGAACCGGGGGCTCCGGTTCCGAATTCGGGGTGTCGGTGTCGGCCCGGGGAGCGGAACGGTTGCGTAGCGGCCGGTCGATGACCGGACGGGTTGACTCGACACGTGCCGACCTGCGGCCAAGGCAGCCGACAGGTTCATTGCAGGGCGTGCCGGTCCTCGGACGGAATGCGGGCGAAGAGCGGACGAACTCGGTTGGACCGGGCACCGGTTCGGCGCCTGGTGCACCTTGGCACGAACGGGTCGAGCTGTGAAGTCATCATGACCAACATGGTCATGATGGCTTCGGTGCTCACTCGAACGACT
>NZ_WWJX01000266.1 GCF_009865215.1 Streptomyces sp. SID3343
CGCGCCCACCGGGCCCGCGACCACGATGCCGGCGGGCGTCGTACCGGCGAGCTTGTACTCCAGTTCGAGGATGCGCGCGTCACGAGCGGCGAGTTCGCTCGTGAGCCGGTCCAGGACGTCGTCCACCTCGCTCATCCGGTAGCCGCGAAAGACGACCGGGAAGCGGATGTGGTCGACGTCCGCGCTCGTGAGCGGGTGGTCCTCGGGCATCCGCAGCTCGGGCTGTTCGCGGTACGCGTCGGGGAGGGAGCCACCCGCCCCGAGCACCACCGCGGCGATCGTGAAGATCACCCCGGTCACCACGACAAGCTGGATCCAGAACACGGACGGCTCCCCTTCGACGGCGGGTTCGGATGGTTCAGGCGATTCGGGTGATTCAAGTAACAGGTGACCCGGGTCGCTTCGGGAAGCCCCCGGGTCGGCGCACGGGTCGATCGTGCCACGATCAAGGGGTCAGGTGGCACGTGCAGGGTGTGGTGGGTGGAGGTCGACGGGGTGACGACACTGAGGTTGGGCCGGCGTGAGTTCGATGGAGACGAGTTGGTGATCATGGCGATCATCAACCGCACACCGGATTCGTTTTTCGACAAGGGCGCGACATTCGACGACCGACCGGCCCTGGAAGCGGTCGATCGAGCGGTCGCCGAGGGCGCGGGAATCGTGGACATCGGCGGCGTCAAGGCCGGCCCCGGCGCCGAGGTGGACGTCGCGGAGGAGATCCGTCGGACGGCGTCCTTCGTCGCCGACGTGCGCCGCGCGCATCCCGACGTGGTGATCAGCGTCGACACCTGGCGACACGAGGTCGGCGAGGCCGTCTGCGAGGCGGGCGCGGATCTGCTGAACGACGCGTGGGGCGGTGTCGATCCCAAGCTCGCCGACGTGGCCGCGCGCTACGACGCCGGCATCGTGTGCACGCACGCGGGCCGGGCGCAGCCGCGCACCCGCCCGCATCGGATCGGCTACGTGGACGTGATGGCCGACATCCTCGACGTCACGGTCGGGCTCGCCGAGCGCGCCGCGTCGCTCGGGGTGCGCCGTGACGCGATCATGATCGACCCGGGCCACGACTTCGGCAAGAACACGCGCCACTCACTGGAGGCGACCCGCCGACTCGGCGAGATGGTCGACACGGGGTGGCCGGTGCTGGTGTCGCTCTCGAACAAGGACTTCGTCGGCGAATCGCTGGACAAGCCGGTGAACGAGCGCCTGCTCGGCACCCTGGCCACCACGGCCGTCAGCGCGTGGTTGGGCGCTCGGGTGTACCGCGCCCACCAGGTCGCGGAGACTCGCCAGGTGCTGGACATGGTCTCCACGATTCACGGCACCCGTCAGCCCGCCGTCGCCCGCCGCGCACTGGCCTGAAGCCGGCACCCGGCCGGGACCCGGCCCACAGCCCGGGCCCGGCCACGCAGCCCGGGCCCGGCCCCGGAACGCGAACGGTCCCGGAGCCGAGGGAGCGAATCCGCCGATTCGCCCCCTTCGACTCCGAGACCGGGTCGAGGCGTGAACTGCTCAGCAGCGCTTCCAGGGGCCCTGGATCGCGTACATCGTGCCGGGGGTCTGCACGTTCGCGAAGAGCGTGCGGCCGTCGTCGGAGAAGACCGGACCGGTCATCTCGCTGCCGCCGGGGGCGTCGTTGCGGGCTATCGGGTAGGTCTTGCCGTCGTCGGTCGCGCCGAGGAGGTGCTGGATGCCCTCGCCGTCCTCCGAGATGATCACGCCGCCGTGCGGGGAGACGCTGATGTTGTCCGGGCCGTCGAACGGGCCGTCCACGTCCGGGGTGGTGTTGACGCCGAAGCGCAGCTTCAGGGTCAGCCGCGAACGCTTCGGGTCGTAGAACCAGATCTGGCCGTCGTGCGGCGTACCCGGGCTCTCCTTGCGCGCGAAGCTCGTGACGACGTACGCGCCGCCGTCGCCCCACCAGATGCCCTCGATCTTGCGACCGCGGGTGATGTCCGTGTCGGTGAACTGCTTGCGCACCGAGACGGTACGCGCGTCGCGGTCCGGAACCGCGACCCAGTTCACCGCGTAGGTGGTGCCGATCTCGGTCGCGCGGGACAGGTCGTCCACGTGCCGACCGCCCGAGTCCTTGCAGTGCATCGCGGCGAGCACACCGGCGTTGTCGGCGAGCTTGCGCAACCGGCCGCGACCACCGTCGAAGTGGCGCGGGGGCTCCCAGCGGTAGAGCAGACCGTTGGGGTTGCCGGCGTCCTCGGTCAGGTACAGGTGGCCGCGGCGCGGGTCGACCGCGACGGCCTCGTGGGCGAACCGGCCCAGTGCCTTGATCGGCTTGGGGTCGCGGTTGGCCCGGCGGTCGTACGGGTCCACCTCGAACACGTAGCCGTGGTCCTTGGTCGCGCTGCCCTGGCCGGCGAGCTGCTCGGTCTCCTCGCAGGTCAGCCAGGTGTCCCACGGGGTGACACCGCCCGCGCAGTTGGTGGCGGTGCCGGCGACGCCGACGTACTCGCGGATCCGGCGACCGTAACGGTTGACCTCGACGACGGTGCAACCGCCCGCGACACCCTCGTCGTAGGTCAGGCCCGCGAGGTGCGGAACCGGCAGCGGGGTGTCCTTGAGCGAGCCACCGAGTTCGTGGTTGTTGACCAGGACGGTGCCGCCGCCGCGCAGCTTGAACGCGCCGGTGCCGTCGTGGTTGCTCGGAGTGACCTCGCCCGACTCGAGCTTGGTGACCCCCGCCTCGGTGACGATCGTGTACGAGAAGCCCTTCGGCAGCGCGAGCCGGCCTGCGGGGTCGTTGACCAACGGGCCGTAGCCCGGCTGACGCGGCGGGCGGCCGTGCCCACCGTGGCGCGAATCGGCGGACGCGGCGGACGCGTTCGGGGCCAGCAGCATGCCGGTGCTGCCGATGAGGGCGACACCGGCCCCGGTGGTGGCGGTGCGGCCGAGGAAGCCCCTGCGGGACAGCGACATCGGGTTTCTCCCGTGACAGGCAGGAAATATCAGGACGCCCCTACGCTTTCGCCCCCCGGTGTCCCGCAAGTGAACGCGGCTGGGCGTCCGAATGCCCGTCAGGTGGCAATTGTTCAGCCTGCGGCGCGCCGCTCGGCCTCCTCCTTGTCGGCGCGTGACACGGCCTCGGCCTTGGCCGGACCCAGGTCGGCGTCGCGGATGATCCGCACCGCCTCGTCGACGTCGTCGGTGAGCCGGATCAGGTCGAGGTCGGCGGGCGACGCCTTGCCCTGCGCGATCACCACGTCGCGCAGCCAGGTCAGTACGCCGCTCCAGTAGTCGCGGCCGATCAGCACGACCGGGAAGTGCGTGACCTTGCCGGTCTGTACGAGGGTCAGCGCCTCGAACAACTCGTCGAGCGTGCCGATCCCGCCGGGCAGCACGATGAAGCCCTGGGCGTACTTCACGAACATGGTCTTGCGCGCGAAGAAGTAACGGAACGTAATGCCGCGGTCGACGTACGGGTTCAGGCCCGACTCGAACGGGAGCTTGATGCCGATGCCGACGGAGACCCCGCCGGCCTCGCGCGCGCCCTTGTTGGCGGCCTCCATCGCACCGGGACCACCGCCGGTGATCACCGCGTAGCCGGCCTCGGAGAGCGCGCGGCCGACCCGTTCACCGGTTCGATACTCGTCGGATCCCGGTTCGGTCCGGGCGGACCCGAACACGCTGACCGCCTTGCCCAGATCGGCCAGCATGCCGAACCCGTCGACGAACTCGGACTGAATGCGCAGCACCCGCCACGCCTCCGTACCGAGGTGGCCCATGCCGGGGTGTTGTTCCTCGACCTCGCTGGGCGAGGCGAACTCGGGGGGCTCCTCCGGAGCGAAACGCGCGTCCATCGGGTCAGCCTGTCACGCCCGGACTCGGCTGCACCGGATTTGCGCCACGCGCACGCCGGCGGTTCGGGTCGACGATCACGCGAGCCAGTTGCGCAGGCGTGCCTCGCTGTCCCCGATCAGGGCGATCTCGACGTGTTCGTCCCGCTTGTGCGCCAGATTCGGGTCTCCCGGGCCGTAGTTGACCGCCGGGATACCCAGAGCCGAGAACCGCGCGACGTCGGTCCAGCCGAACTTGGCGCGCGGCGTGGTCCCGATCGCGGCCACGAACGCCGCGGCGGCGGGCCGGTCCAGGCCCGGCAGCGCGCCGGCCGCCGAGTCGGTGAGGACCACGTCGAAACCGGCGAAGACCTCGCGCACGTGATCGAGCGCCTGTTCGGCGCTGCGGCTGGGGGCGAAGCGGAAGTTGACCGTGACGGTGCACGCGTCGGGGATCACGTTGCCCGCGACGCCGCCCTCGATCCTCACCGCGTTCAGACCCTCGCGATATTCGAGACCGTCGATGACCACCTTGGCCGCCTCGTAGCCCTGGAGGCGGGTCAGGATCGGGGCCGCGCCGTGGATCGCGTTGTCGCCCAACCACGAGCGGGCCGAGTGCGCGCGCTCGCCCTTCGTGGTGATCTGCACGCGCAAGGTCCCCTGGCAACCGCCTTCGACCGCGCCGCCGGTCGGCTCCATCAGCACCGCGAAGTCGGCGACGAGCCACTCGGGGTGGTTGTCGGCGAGCCGCAGCAGCCCGTTGCGGGCCGCCTCGATCTCCTCGCAGTCGTAGAACACGTAGGTGACGTCGCGGTTGGGCTCGGGCAGGTGCGCCGCGAGTCGCAGTTGGACGGCGACCCCGCTCTTCATGTCGGACGTACCGCACCCGTACATCAGCGGGCCCTCGATCCGCGACGGCACGTTGTCCGCGATCGGCACGGTGTCCAGGTGACCGGCGATCAGGATCCTCTCGGACCGCCCGAGTTCGGTCCGCGCCACGACCGAGTCGCCGTCCCGGAACACGCTCAGGTGCGGATACGTGCGCAGCGCCGCCTCGACCGCGTCGGCGAGCACCTTCTCGTCGCCGCTGACGGACGGAATGTCGACGAGCTGCGCGGTCAACGCCGCCGCGTCCTGGGACAGATCAAGGGTGACGGTCATACCGACACCCTACGACGACGAAAACCGGCGAAACGATCCCGGCGCCGCGGACACCGAAGGGTGATTCGGTGCCCTCGACGCCGGGATCATCTCCGCCGGCTCGCGGTGAACCGGAACGGGCCGAATCGAGCCGAATCGAGCCGGAACGAGCCCGATCGGGTCAGGACTTCAGGCGTTCCACCCCGGCTGCGACACGCTCGTCGGTCGCGGTCAGGGCGATGCGCACGTGGCGCTCGCCCAGGGGGCCGTAGAAGTCGCCCGGGGCGACCAGGATGCCGCGTTCGGCGAACCAGGCCACCGTGTCCCAGCAGTTCTCGTCGCGTGTGGTCCACAGGTACAGGCTCGCCTGCGAGTGGTCGATCCGGAAGCCGGCCGACTCCAACGCGTCCCGCAGGGCCGTACGCCGGGCCGCGTAGCGGGCCTTTTGCACCGCCACGTGCTCGTCGTCGGCGAAGGCGACGGTCATCGCGGCCTGTACGGGCGCCGGCACGATGTGCCCCGAGTGCTTGCGCACCGCGAGGAGTTCGCGCACCACCGCGAGGTCGCCCGCGACGAAGCCCGCGCGGTAGCCGGCCAGGTTGCTGCGCTTGGACAGCGACTGCACCGCCAACAGGCCCTCGTGCGAACCACCGCTCACGTCCGGGTGCAGCACCGACACCGCCTGGGCCTCCCAGCCCAGTTCGATGTAGCACTCGTCGGACACCACGAGGATGTCGTGGGCGCGCGCCCACTCGACCACCGCGCGCATGTCGGCGGCGGTGCGCACCGCGCCGTGCGGGTTGGCCGGCGAGTTGAGCCAGATCATCCGCACGCCGGCCGGGTCGGGCAGCGTGCCGTCGACGACCGCGAGCGGGGTCGCGCCGGCCAGGCGCGCGCCCACGTCGTAGGTCGGGTAGGCGAGCGCCGGGTGCGCGACCGTGTCACCCGGGCCCAGGCCGAGTTGGTTGGGCAGCGCGGCGACGAGTTCCTTGGTGCCCACGACCGGCAGCACCGCGTCGGGGTCGGCGTCGGTGACGCCGAGCCGGCGCCGCAACCAGCCGGCGATCGACTCGCGCAGTTCGGGTTTGCCGTACACCGTCGGATAGCCCGGCGCGTCCGCGGCCGCGCACAACGCGTCGCGGATCAGCTCGGGAGTGGGGTCGACGGGCGTGCCCACCGAGAGGTCGACGACGCCTTCCGGATGCGAGCGCGCGCTCGCCCCGAACGGTTCGAGTCGGTCCCACGGGAACACCGGGAGCAGATCGGTGACCCGCCGCGCCCCCCGGCCCCGCGCCGGGGCGGGGACGAGGGGAGCGGGTGCACCGTGGTGCGAGAGAACCACGTCTACTCGGCCTGCGCCTGCGGCGGCAGTGCGGCGATCAGCGGGTGGTCCTTGGCGATCAGACCCATCTTCGAGGCGCCGCCCGGGGAGCCGAGGTCGTCGAAGAACTCGACGTTGGCCTTGTAGTAGTCCTTCCACTGCTCCGGGGTGTCGTCCTCGTAGAAGATCGCCTCGACCGGGCAGACCGGCTCGCAGGCGCCACAGTCCACGCACTCGTCGGGGTGGATGTACAGCGCACGCTCACCCTCGTAGATGCAGTCGACGGGGCACTCCTCGATGCATGCCTTGTCCTTCAGGTCGACGCAGGGCTGCGCGATGACGTAGGTCACGTCGGGTTCCTCCTCATGCGGGCGGTACAGGGTGCGCGGGAGCGCGGCAACGTCGGTGCCCGCAACTAGTATCGCGGTGGGCCGGGGCCTACTCCTAGCAGGTGGCCCTTACCTGTGGGCCGGGAACATGTCAGCAGACTTTCGCGGACGAGGTCAGCACGGATCGGGGATGCCGGACAGGTGAAGAGGATCACACCACAGGACGTGGGCAGGCGCGTGTCCCTGCGCCGTGAGCTGCCCGCCGGCTCGGGGGCGACCTACGGCGACGTGGTCGGCGACCTCGTGGACTGGACCGAGGGTGTGCTGACAATCACTCGCAGGGACGGCAGTATCGCCCGGGTGGCCGAAGCCTCCGTCGTCGCCGCCAAGGTCGTTCCGCCGACGGTGTCGCGGCTGACCCCCGCCCGGCTCCAGGACATCGCCAATCGCGCGTGGCCGAGTCTGGAGAGCGCCGCGCTCGGCGACTGGTTGCTGCGCTCCTCGGAGGGATTCACCCGCCGGGCCAACTCGGTCCTGGTGCTCGGCGATCCCGGCCTGCCGTTCGCGCAGGCACTCGATCGAGTGAATGCCTGGTACGGCGAACGCGGGCGTCCGGTGCTCTTCCAGATCCCGCACGACGACCCGACCGACGCACTGCTCGCCGACCTCGGGTGGCCGCCCGAGGGCGACTCGCTGATGCGCACCGGGCGGCTCGTGCGGGTGCTCGACGTGTTGCACGACGTCGATGCGAGCGGTGTGCACGTCGACGACACGCTCACCGACGCGTGGCTTTCGGCCTACCACCACGTCGGGCAATCGCCCGGCAGGGCCGAGCGGCACGTGCTCCAGGGACCGCCGGGCACACTGTTCGCGACCGTGCCCGATCCGGCGGGCGGCCCGCCGGCGGCGATCGGTCGGGTGTGCGCGCAGGGGCGCTACGCGGGCTTCTCCGCGCTCGAAGTCGCCCCGGACCATCGCCGCCGGGGTCTGGCTCGCACGGTGATGCGCGCGCTGACCGATCACGCCGTCGCCCGCGGCGCGAGCACGGGGTGGCTCCAGGTCGAGTCCGACAACGAGCCCGCGCGCGAGCTCTACGACGGGCTCGGCTTCACCGACCACCACGGCTACCACTACCGCCGGCCGCCGGTCGTCCGCCCGTGAGCCGAGAAAATCCCCGCGACCGGTTCGCGGCCGTCGTCCGGGCCCCCGACGTGGACCTGGCCGAGGCCGCGCTGCTGATGGGCGTCGAGGTCGACGCCGAGTTCGATCCGGCCGAGGGGATCGCCGAGTTGGAGCGGCTCGCCGCGGCCGTGCGCGCCCGGGTGGGTCCCGCGTACGACGTGACCAAGGCGGCCGAGGCGCTCGCGCTCGTGCTCGGTGGCCGGGCCCGGTTCTTCGGACAGGAGTCCGACTACGCGGACCTGCGGTCGTCGTTGTTGCACGAGGTGCTGCGCCGGCGGCGCGGGCTGCCGATCCTGTTGTCGATGGTGTGGATCGACGTGGGCCGGCGCGCGGGCCTGCCGGTGTACGGGGTCGCCCTTCCGGGGCACTTCGTGGTCGGCATCGGCGACCCCGACGGCGAGTTCGAGTTGGCCGACCCGTTCCACGGCGGCGTCCCGCTGTCGGTGTCCCGCGCTCGCGAGTTGGCCGCGGCGGCGGGTGGGCATCCGGGCGATCCGGCGCTGTTGCAACCCGCGCGGCCGACGGCGATCCTGCTGCGCGTGCTCAACAACATCCGCGCGTGGGCCGCCCAGCCCGAGCGCGGCATCGAGGGCGCGTGGACGCGCTTGTGGGCGGTGGAGTTGTCCCTGCTGCTGCCCCGACACCCCGCGGCGCTGCGCCACGAACGCGGCTCACTGCTCGCGCGGACCGGACAGTTCGCGGCGGGCGCGCAACAGTTGGACGACTACGCCGACCTCGTCGCCCGGATCGACCCGAAGGTCGCCGAGACCGCCCGCGGCGAAGCCAAGGCGGCCCGGGCCCGGTTGAACTGAGGGCCCCACCCGAGGGCCCCGGCGCCGGCGTTCAGCCGCCCAGTATCCGCAGGAACGCGTCGAGGTCCGCCGAGACCCCGCCGCAGCCGGGGTCGGCGCCGATCTTCGGGCCGTCGGCGCACGGGCCCTCCCGCGTGGGCGACCACCACGCGATCCGGCCCAGGTGCACACTCTTGGCGAACTCGGTGAACCGGCGGGCGTCGTCGAGGGTGAACACCTCGCCCGGCACGTCGTTGCGGCCGATCATCACCGACACGGAGATCCGGCTCCAGGCCTGCCCGTCCGTCAGGTGCGGCCACACGTCGCGGATCTGCGCGTGCGCGGTACGGGCCGCGTCGATCGCGAACTGGCCCATCCGCCCCTCCGGCCGGGGCGCGAGCGCGGCGCCGTAGTTCAGCGCCTTGATGTTGACGTAGTCGACGTCCACCTGCTGCTCGGCGGCGTCGCGCAACAGCGCCTTGGCCTCTTCCCCCAGGCCGAGCGTGGGGTCCACCGGCAGCGTGTACGTCACGTGTACGGGGTTGTCCGCCGCCTTCCCGGCGTCCTGCAGCAGCCGCAGCGCGGCGTTGCGGCGTTGCACCGTCTCCGCGCCGACCAGCGAGCGCCCCTCGACGGCCAGGTCGATGCGGTCCGCCTTCGTCGCGTCGAGTACCTGCCGATAGGCGGCCGCGAGGTCC
>NZ_WWJX01000267.1 GCF_009865215.1 Streptomyces sp. SID3343
GTCGTCGTAGCGCGCGTCGCGGTCGCCCACCGCGGGCTCGACCGGACCGCCCTCGTAGGCCCACGAGCCCTGGTCGTAGTGCCGTTTCTCGGTGTCCAGACCGGAGAACACCCCGGCCAGGTCCTCGGTGTCGCGGAAGTCCTCACCGACCAGCGTCGCGGCGTTGGTGTACGCGAGCACGAACTCGCGGAAATCCTTGCCCTCGGTGAGCACGTGATTGATGACACCGCCGAGGAAGGCGATGTCCGATCCGGCCCGGATCGGCACGTGCAGATCGGCCAACGCACTCGTGCGGGTGAACCGGGGGTCCACGTGGATCACGGTCGCACCACGCTTCTTCGCCTCCATGACCCACTGGAAGCCCACCGGATGCGCCTCGGCGTAGTTCGAACCCTGGATCACGATGCAGTCGGAATGCTGGAGATCCTGCATGAACATGGTCGCGCCACCGCGGCCGAACGTGGTCCCCAGACCCGCGACCGTCGAGCTGTGACACACCCGGGCCTGGTTCTCCACCTGGACCACGCCCAGGCCCGTGAACAGCTTCTTGATCAGGTAGTTCTCCTCGTTGTCCAGCGTCGCCCCGCCCAGACTGGCGATGCCGAGCGTGCGGGCGACACGTTTGTCCTCGTGTTCCCACTGCCACGTGTCCCGGCGGGTGCGCACGACGCGCTCGGCGACCATGCGCATCGCGGTGTCCAGGTCGAGTTCGCTCCAGTCGCTCGCGTACGGCGCGCGATACAAGACCTTGTCCCGGCGGGCCGAGCCCGTGGTGAGCTGAAGCGTCGCCGAGCCCTTGGGACACAGCCGACCGCGACTGATCGGCGAATCGGCGTCGCCCTCGATCTGGACGACCCGCTCGTCCTTGACGTAGACGTCCTGTCCGCAGCCCACCGCGCAGTACGGGCACACCGACTTGACCACCCGATCGGCGTCGGCGATGCGCGGGCGCAACTCGGCGGTCCGCGCCGATCGGGCCGCGGCGCCGCGCCCGAGCCGGTCGGCTCCGGCCACCTGGCGCCGGACCGGCCACTCGCGCAGCCACGTTCGTGGGTCCACGTCAACTCCCTGCGGATTCCGGGGCACCGACCCGAGGGCCACTACCCGGGGCGACGGCGGGCATGCCGGCGGCGCGCCGGGGATGGGAGTCGGCCGTCGGGGTAACCGACCCCGCACGCCGACCCCAGGAGGAGGAAGCCGTGAAACCCACCGACGCACTGGCCGAGTACCACCGCCGGCGCGACTTCGCCAAGACGGCCGAACCAGAGGGCGCCGACGCGTCGGCGGCGGCCGAGCGACCCGCGTTCGTGGTGCAGATCCACGACGCGACCGCCATGCACTTCGACTTCCGCCTCGAGGTGGACGGTGTCCTGAAGTCCTGGGCCGTGCCGAAGGGACCGTCCCGGGATCCCCACGACAAGCGGCTGGCGATGCCCACGGAGGACCATCCGTTGGAGTACCGCGAGTTCGAGGGCGTCATCGCGCGGGGCGAGTACGGCGCGGGCGCGGTGATCATCTGGGACGAGGGCACCTTCGGCAATCTCTCCACCGACCGCGACGGCCACGAGATCCCGTTCGCCGACGCGTTGGACCGCGGGCACGCCTCGTTTCGGCTCAGCGGCAGCAAACTGCGCGGCGGCTACGCCCTCACCCGCATCCACGGCGACCGCGACCGCAACGGCGACCGCAAGCCGTGGCTCCTGGTCAAGCGCGCCGACACCGGCGTCGCCGGCGGGCACCATCCGGTCGATCCGCGTCGGGCCCGCTCCGTACGCACCGGCCGCACGCTCCGACAGGTCGTCGCCGATGCGGCCGATGGGAGGACCCGATGACCACGACCAAGCGCATCCGGGCAGGCGGCCGCACCGTCGAGATCAGCCGCCCGGACAAGGTGATGTTCCCGGCGGACGGCTTCACCAAGGCCGATGTGGCGCATTACTACCGCACGATCGCCCCGCGGATGCTCCCGCAACTGCGCGGACGCCCGCTCATGTTGGAGCGCCGGCCGGACGGCATCGACGGCACGATGTTCATGCAGAAGGACGTCCCCGAGTACTTCCCCGACTGGGTCCATCGGGCCGAACTGCCCAAGGAGGGCGGCACCGTCACCTACCCGATCTGCGACGGGGCCGCGACCCTGGTCTATCTCGCCGGCCAGGCATGCCTGACCCCGCATCGCTTCCTGTCCAAGGCCGACCGCCCGGACCATCCCGACCGCGTGGTCTTCGACCTCGACCCGAGCGGCGACGAGTTCGAACCGGCGCGCCGGACCGCGCTGCTGCTGCGCGCGTTGCTGGAGGACGAACTGGGCCTGCCGTCCCTGGTGATGACGACCGGCTCTCGCGGCCTGCACGTCCTGGTACCGCTGGATCGGAGCGCCCCCTTCGCGCAGACCCGCGCCTTCGCCCACGAGGTCGCCGACCTGCTCGCCACCCGACACCCCGACCGACTCACCACCGCGGCACGCAAACAGGCCCGCGAGGGCCGCCTCTACCTCGACGTCCAACGCAACGCCTACGCCCAGACGGCCGTCGCGCCGTACGCCGTCCGTGCGCTCCCCGGCGCGCCCGTCGCCGCCCCCTGCTCGTGGGCCGACGTCGAGGACCCGACCCTCACCGCCCGCCGCTGGGACATCACCACCGTCGACACACTCCTCGACCACGACGCGTGGCGCCCGACCCCCCGCGGCCGGTCCCTCCGAGCGGCCCACCGGCGCCTCGACGCCCTCACCCGCCGCGCGTGACCGATCGCGAGCGGTGCACGATCCCGCCGCGTCGTCGGTGCATCGGCCGTCGACAACGGCGCGATCGCAGCCGAGGACCG
Organism: Streptomyces sp. SID3343; assembly: GCF_009865215.1. Classification (GTDB taxonomy): domain Bacteria; phylum Actinomycetota; class Actinomycetes; order Streptomycetales; family Streptomycetaceae; genus Embleya. The sequence continues at coordinate 2,824 of NZ_WWJX01000267.1, forward strand.
GGACCGTTACGCCGAACGGGTCCTCGTCGATCCGCCGGCCGGGCGCGTCGGGTCGTGCGGCGAACCGCGCGGGGGCCGGGTGCCCGGCGAGCGGTCAGACTGGGTGCATGACCGGTGATCGCTATGAGGGTCCGGCCACGGTGACGACCGAGACCGCGCGCGTGGTGGTGGAGGCGCGCCTGCGCCGCGAGCCCGACGGCGTGTGGCACGGACGCGTGTGGACCGACGACACCACGGTCGACCTGGCGCTGACCCTCGGGCAGGCCGTGACCCGGATGCTGTGGATCGGCGACTGCGCCTCCTCTTTCACGGTGGACCGCGTCCTCGACCGAAACGCGCATGTCACCGGTGCCGGGCACGCCCCCTTTTGAGGGGACGGCGGGCAACGTTCGTCGGCCGCGCGTACGGGCAGCCGAAGAACACACCAGGACGGACGATCGAAAGGGTTGAGCGCCGTGGTTCGCAGGGATCGGATCGCCGAACCGTGGGGCAGCCGGACGCCGTACGGCCCCGGTGAGCGTTGGCCGGTGCGGGTGGACACCTACCTGGCCGACGGCCTCACTTCCGAGCAGGTCGATCGATGGGTGCCGACGGCGTCGATTCTGCACTCGAACGGCGACGCGATGGACATCGCCGTCAAGGACGACCGCATCGTGGGCGTGCGAGGTCGTTCGGGAGACCGGGTCAACCACGGTCGGCTGGACCCCAAGGACCTGTACGGCTGGCAGGCCAACGCCTCCGCCGATCGCTTGACCCGGCCGCTGGTTCGTCGCGGCGGTCGACTGGTGGAGTGTGACTGGGACACCGCGATGGGCGTGATCGTCGACCGCACCCGCGTGCTGCTGGACGAGCAGGGCCCCAGCGCGATCGGCTTCTACACCAGCGGGCAACTCTTCGCGGAGGAGTACTACACCCTCGGCGTGATCGCCCATGCCGGCATCGGCACCAATCATCTCGACGGAAACACGCGACTGTGCACGGCCACGGCGGCAGCGGCCCTGAAGGAGTCGTTCGCGTGCGACGGGCAACCCGGCTCCTACTCCGATGTCGACCACGCCGACGTGATCGCCCTGTTCGGCCACAACATGGCCGAAACGCAAAGCGTGCTGTGGACCAGGATCCTCGATCGACTCGCCGGTCCCCGCCCGCCCGCGATCGTGTGCGTCGACCCGCGAAACACGCCGGTCGCCCGCGTCGCCACCGTGCACCTGGCGCCCAGGCCCGGCACCAACGTGGCCCTGCTGAACGCCCTGTTGCACGAGATCATCGCGCACGACCGAGTCGACCACGACTACCTAGAACACCACGTCGTCGGCTTCGACGAACTCCGCGACCGGGTCCGGGAGTACCCGCCGGAGCGCGCCGCCGAGATCTGCGACGTACCCGCCGAGCGGATCCGCGAGGCGGCGCGCGTCCTCGGCGGGGCACGAAGGTTGCTGTCGACGGTGCTCCAGGGCTTCTACCAGTCGCACCAGGCCACAGCCGCCGCCGTCCAGGTCAACAACCTGCACCTGGTGCGCGGCATGCTCGGCAAACCGGGCTGCGGGGTCATGCAGATGAACGGCCAACCCACCGCGCAGAACACCCGTGAGTGCGGCGCCGACGGCGACCTGCCCGGCTTTCGAAACTGGGCCAACGACGCACACGTGCACGACCTCGCCCGGATCTGGAACGTCGAACCGGCCGACATCCCCCACTACGCGCCACCCACCCACGCCATGCAGATGATCCGCTACGTCGAGGACGGCTCGATCCGCATGCTGTGGGTCAGTGCCACCAACCCCGCCGTCTCCCTGCCGGAACTTCGGCGGATCCGTTCGGTGCTGTCCCAGGAAAGGCTCTTCCTCGTGGTACAGGACCTCTTCCTCACCGAGACCGCGGACCTGGCCGACGTCGTGCTGCCCGCCGCGACCTGGGCGGAGAAGACCGGCACGTTCACCAACGCCGACCGTACCGTCCACCTGTCGGAGAAGGCCGTCGAACCTCCCGGCGAAGCCCGCCCCGACCTGGACATCTTCCTCGACTACGCACGCCGGCTCGACCTGCGGGACAAGGACGGGCAGGCGCTGGTGACGTGGCACGATCCGGAGTCGGCCTTCGACGCGTGGCGCGAGTGCAGCCGAGGCCGCCCGTGCGACTACACCGGCATCACCTACGCGAAACTGCGCGAGCGCGGCGGCATCCAGTGGCCCTGCAACGACGAGAACCCGGACGGGACCGAACGCCTGTACGCGGACGGGAAGTTCTGGAGCGAACCCGACTACTGCGAGAGTTACGGCCGCGATCTGCTCACCGGGGCGCCGCTGGAGCCGACCGAGTACAAGGCGATGAACCCCACCGGCAAGGCCGTGATCAAGGCCGCCGCCCATCAGCCGCCCCACGAACCCCCCACCCCGGAATTCCCGTACGTCCTGACCACCGGCCGTACCCTGTTCCACTTCCACACCCGCACCAAGACCGCCCGCGCGCCCCAACTGTGCGACGCGGCCCCCGACGTGTGGGTCGAGTGCTCCGCCGGCGACGCCGCCGCCGAGGGGCTCGGTGAAGGCGACGAGGTCGAGGTGAGCACACCGCGCGGGAGCGTACGGGCACGCCTGCGGGTCAGCGGGATCCGGGACGGCGTGCTCTTTTTGCCCTTCCACTACGGCTACTGGGACCACGACCCGGGAGACGAACCGGACGGCAAGGGACGCGCCGCCAACGAACTCACCCTCACCGACTGGGACCCCGCCTCCAAACAACCGATCTTCAAGACCGCGGCGGCGGCCATGCGCCTGATCCAGGTGGGCAACGGCCCCGCTCCCGCGCCCACCAACACGGCGTCCGCCCCCGTGACCGACGCAGTGCCCGCGACCGCGGGCGGGCCGACCGCCCGGGCCGACGAAGACCTCGACGCACCGACGCCCAGGGACGCGCGATGAAAATCGGCCTGCTCCTGAAGGAGCTGCACCGCGACGAGAACGATCTCGCCCGCGAACTGCTGGGCGCCGCCGAGCGGCACCGGGTCGACCACGAGATCTACCACCTCGGCCGCGACCTGGCCGGCTGGTCACAGGACCACGTCCGCGTCCTGGCCGGCCTCGGGGAACGCTTCGGCGTGCGCCTCGACCCCCAGCCGGCGGCCGAGCAGGGCGCGGGGGAGCGGCTGCGGGAGAAGGCCGGCGAACTTCTGGGACGCCGCCCCCAGACCGCGCTGTTGCTGCTGCGGGACCTGCGCGAGGTGTACGTCAAGGCGTCGGGGGTCTCGGTCGACTGGGAGATGCTCGGCCAGGCGGCACAGGGAATCAAGGACGGCGACCTCTTGGCGGCGGTCCGCACGTGTCACCCCGACACGCTGCGCCAGATCCGGTGGGCCAACGGGAAACTGAAGGAATCCGCCACCCAGATCCTGGTCGGCTGACACCGCGAGACGCGCGGCACCGGCCGCTCGTTCCGCCCTTCCCTCCTTCTTCCCTCGTTCCCTTTCCTCGTCGGCCTCCTTCGTCCCTTCGCCCGTTCGACTCGACGCTCGTCAGACGGTGTCCGGGGTCGAGGTGTCGGGGGTGATCGTTCGGATCAGGGTGCGGGCGAGGG
>NZ_WWJX01000268.1 GCF_009865215.1 Streptomyces sp. SID3343
GTCGCCCTCTACACGGACGCCGATCGCGACGCGACCTTCGTCCGTGAAGCGGACATCGCCTACTCGCTCGGCCCGGCCTCGGCTCGGCCCTACCTCGACCACGCCGTCCTGGAGCGGGCGCTCGTGGAGACCGGAGCCGACGCCGCGTGGGTCGGCTGGGGTTTCGTCGCCGAGGACCCGGCGTTCGCGGAGCTGTGCGAGCGGATCGGGGTCGCCTTCGTCGGGCCGAGCGCGGACGCGATGCGCAAGCTCGGTGACAAGATCGGCGCGAAGCTGATCGCCGAGGAGGTCGGCGTCCCGGTCGCGCCGTGGAGCCGCGGCGAGGTCGCGACCCTGGAGGACGCGCTGCGGGCCGGCCGCGAGATCGGCTACCCGCTGATGCTCAAGGCGACCGCGGGCGGCGGCGGGCGCGGCATCCGGATGGTCGCCTCGGACGAGGACCTGACCGACGCCTACCTGCGCACCAGCCAGGAGGCGCTGCGCGCCTTCGGCTCCGGCGTGGTCTTCCTGGAGCGCCTGGTCACCGGCGCCCGACACGTCGAGGTCCAGGTCATCGCCGACGGGCAGGGCACCGCGTGGGCGCTGGGCGTACGCGACTGCTCGGTGCAGCGACGCAACCAGAAGATCATCGAGGAGTCCGCGTCCCCGGTCCTGGCACCGGAGCAGACGGCGGAACTGAAGGCGTCCGCCGAGCGGCTCGCCCTGGCCGTGGGCTACCGCGGCGCGTGCACCGTGGAGTTCCTGTACCACCCCGGCGAGCGGCTGTTCGCCTTCCTGGAGGTCAACACCCGGCTCCAGGTCGAGCACCCGATCACCGAGATCACCACCGGCACCGACCTGGTCCGGCTGCAATTGCACGTGGCGAACGGCGGGAAGCTGGAAGGCCTCCAGCCCGCCGAGGCCGGCCACGCCGTCGAGGCCCGGCTCAACGCCGAGGATCCCGACCGCGACTTCGCCCCTTCGCCCGGCCGCATCGCGCGCCTTGTGCTGCCCGCCGGCCCCGGCATCCGTGTCGACACCGGCGTCGGTGAGGGCGACACGATCCCGGCCGACTTCGACTCGATGATCGCGAAGATCATCGCCTACGGCCGCGACCGCAACGAGGCCCTGGGCCGGCTGCGCCGCGCGATGGCCGAGACCACGGTGATCATCGAGGGCGGCACCACCAACAAGAGCTTCGTGATAGACCTGCTCGACCAGCCCGAGGTGATCGACGCGAGCGCCGACACCGGCTGGATCGACCGGGTCCGCGCCGACGGCCGCCTGGTCAACCACCGGCACTCGGGGATCGCCCTGGCCGCCGCCGCGATCGAGGCGTACCAGGACGGGGAGGAGATCAGCCGTCGCCGGCTGCTGTCCACCGCGCGGGGCGGACGCCCGCAGGCCCAGCACGAGAGCGGCCGCCCGCTGGATCTCAAGCTCCGCGGCGTCGGCTACCGGGTGAGCGTCGCCCGCGTCGGCCGGCAGCGCTTCCGTGTCGGCCTCACCGGCGGCGGTGACATGCACGCGGCGGACATCGAGGTCGAGCGGTTCGACGCGCACAGCGGCCGGCTCACCGTCAACGGGCACCGCTTCCGGCTGGTGACGGCCACTCACGGCCCGATCCACCTGGTCGAGGTCGACGGCGTCACCCACCGGGTCAGCCGCGACGAGGGCGGCGTGGTCCGCTCCCCCGCGCCCGCGTTGGTGGTCGCGACGCCGTTGTCGGTCGGCGACGAGGTCGCCTCGGGCGCGCCGATCCTGGTGCTGGAGAGCATGAAGATGGAGACGGTGCTGCGCGCGCCGTTCCGGGCCCGGGTGCGCGAATGCCCCGTGTCGGTGGGCAGCCAGGTGGAGACCGGTGCGCCGGTGATGCGCCTGGAGCCCCTCGCCGACGAGGGCGCCGCCGAGGACGTCGCCGAGGAGACCGGCGGCGAGCGGGTCGAGATCGACCTGCCCGCCGAGTCGGCGGTCGTGTCCGCGGCCGAGCAGGTCGGTCGCGGCCTGCGGGACCTGCGCGGCCTGCTCCTCGGTTTCGACGTCGACTCGCAGGACCACAAGCGCGTGCTGTCCGGATATCTGGCCGCACGCGCCGAGCTCGACGGCCGGCCGTTGCCGGGCGAGGTGGACCTGCTGGGGGTGTTCGCCGACCTGTCGGAGCTGAGCCGCAACAAGCCGGGCGGTGAGTCGGAGGTCGAGCCGGGCAGCCCGGTACACAGCCCGCGCGAGTACTTCCACAGCTACCTGCGCAGCCTGGACGTCGAACGCGCCGGGATCACCGAGGGGTTCCAGGCGAAGCTGAAGCGGGTGCTCGGGCACTACGGCATCACCGACCTGGATCGCACGCCGGAGCTGGAGGCCGCGGTCTTTCGGATCTTCCTGGCGCAACAGCGCACGACGACCGATGTCGCGATCGTCTCGGAGCTGCTCCAGCAGTGGTTGGCGGGAGCGCCGCCGCTGGAGTCGCACCTGGAGCGCGCCGGGCTCACCCTCGAACACCTCATCGAAGCCACCCAGGTGCGTTTCCCCGCCGTGTCGGACCTGGCCCGCGCCGTGGTGTTCCGCTGGTTCGCCCAGCCGCTGCTGCGCCGCAACCGCGCCAAGGTCTACGCCGCGGTGCGTGGTGACCTGCGCTACCTCGACAACAATCCGGACGCGCCGGACCGGGCCCGGCGGATCCAGGCCATGGTGGCCGCCGCGGAACCGTTGGTCCGCCTGATCGGGCGGCCCGGCCGAGACCACGCTCCCCTGCTGGAGGTACTGACCCGCCGCTACTACGGCAACCGCGGGCTGTCCGCGGTGACCGCGCGCGAGCAGGCGGGCTGCCGGTTCGTCAGCGCCGAACACACCGGGCCGGCCCGCGTGACGCGCGTGGTCGCCACCACCGTCGACATCGCCGCGCTGCCCGACGCCATCGACGCGGTCGCCGCGTTCGCCGCCGACGTCGGCGAACGCGGGCTGGTCGCCGACCTGTACGTCATGTGGGAGGACCAGCCCGACACCGAGGCGATCGCGGCGCGGCTGGGACGGCTGCTCGCCGAACACCCGCTGCCCGTCGGTGTCCGCCGGATCACCACCACCGTCGTCGGCCCCGGTGGCGCGGTGATGCACCACCACTTCACCTTCCGGCCGGACGGCGCGGGTTGGGCCGAGGACCGGCTGATCCGCGGCCTGCACCCGCAGATCGCGCAGCGGCTCCAATTGCAGCGGCTGCGCGAGTTCGACCTCACCCGGCTGCCCTCGGCCGACGAGGAGATCTACCTGTTCAAGGCGGTCGCGAAGAGCAATCCGGCCGACGAGCGGCTCTTCGCGTTGGGCCAGGTCCGCGACCTGACGCCGCTGCGCGAGGCCGACGGCCGACTGGTAGCGCTGCCCGCGGTGGAGGACGCGATCAACGCGGGCCTGGACGCGATCCGCAACATCCAGGCGCGGCGCCCACAGAACAAGCGGTTCGACACCAACCGCATCATGATGTACGTCTGGCCGCCGACCGAACTGACCGCAGACGAGCTCGACACGCTCGTCCGACGCATCCTGCCGACCACGGCGGGCGCCGGGCTGGAGGAGGTCCAGTTCCTGACCCGGCAGCGCACCGACGAGGGCGAACTGACCGAGGTCGCCGTACGGATCACCCTCGACCCGGGCCACGGCGCGCGCACACACGTGGGCGAGCCGTCGACGGAACCGGTGCAGCCGCTGGACGACTACCGCCAGAAGGTGCTGCGCGCGGCCCGACGCGGCAACGTCTACCCGTACGAACTGACCGGCCTGCTCGCCGGGTTCGACGGCAGCTTCGTCGAGCACGACCTCGACGCGCACGGCTTGCTCGTGCCGGTCGACCGGCCGCGCGGGAAGAACTCGGCGGCGATCGTCGCGGGTGTCGTCACGACGCCGACCGAACGCCACCCCGAAGGCGTCACCCGCGTGGTGCTGCTCGGTGACCCGACGAAGGCGCTGGGCGCGGTGTCGGAGCCGGAGTGCTCGCGAGTGATCGCCGCGCTCGACCTGGCCGAGCGGATGCGGGTCCCGCTGGAGTGGTTCGCGCTGTCGGCGGGCGCGCGGATCTCGATGTCCTCGGGCACCGAGAACATGGACTGGGTCGCGGCCGCGCTCAAGCGCATCATCACGTTCACCCAGGCCGGCGGCGAGATCAACATCGTGGTCGCGGGGATCAACGTGGGCGCCCAGCCGTACTGGAACGCCGAGGCGACGATGCTGATGCACACCAAGGGCATCCTGGTGATGACGCCGGACTCGGCGATGGTGCTCACCGGCAAGCAGTCGCTGGACTTCTCCGGTGGTGTGTCGGCAGAGGACAATTTCGGCATCGGCGGCTACGACCGTGTGATGGGCCCGAACGGTCAGGCACAGTACTGGGCGCCGGACCTGCCGGCCGCTCGTGACGTGCTGATGGCGCACTACGACCACACCTACGTCGTGCCGGGCGAGTCGGCACCGCGGGTGGCGGTGACCACCGACCCGCTCGACCGCGACGTCTCCGCGTTCGCGCACACGGTCGCCGGCAGCGACTTCGCCACCGTCGGTCAGATCTTCTCGGCGGAGCACAACCCGGACCGCAAGAAGCCGTTCGACATTCGCACGGTGATGCGCGCGCTGTCCGACCAGGACCACCCGGTGCTGGAGCGCTGGGCGGACATGGCCGACGCGGACACCTCGGCGGTGCAGGATGTGCACATCGGCGGGCGGCCGGTCTGCCTGATCGGGATCGAGTCGCGGCCGGTGCCGCGGCGCGGCTTCCCGCCCACCGACGGGCCCGACACGTACACCGCGGGCACGCTGTTTCCGCGGTCGTCGAAGAAGACCGCGCGGGCGATCAACTCGGCGTCCGGCAATCGGCCGGTGGTCGTGCTGGCGAACCTGTCCGGGTTCGACGGCTCACCGGAGTCGATGCGCAAGCTCCAACTGGAGTACGGCGCCGAAATCGGCCGGGCGATCGTCAACTTCGAGGGCCCGATCGTGTTCTGCGTGATCTCGCGCTATCACGGCGGCGCGTTCGTGGTGTTCTCCAAGGCCCTGAACCCGAGCATGACCGTGTTGGCGTTGGAGGGCTCGTTCGCCTCGGTGCTCGGCGGCGCCCCGGCGGCGGCCGTGGTCTTCTCCGGAGACGTGAACAACCGCACCGCGACCGACCTGCGGGTGACCGACCTCCAGGGCCAGGTCACGATGGCCGGCGGCGCCGAGCGGGCGGCGCTGAGCGCCCGGCTCCCGGAGCTGCGGTCCGCCGTCCGGGCGGAGAAACTCGGCGAGGTCGCCGCGGAGTTCGATGGGGTGCACAGCATTCGGCGCGCGGTCGAGGTCGGTTCGGTGGACGCCATCATCAGTGCGGCCGAGCTTCGGCCGCGGATCGTCGAGGCGATCGAGGCGGGTATGAAGGCCGTCGGGCACGGCCCGAAGGGCTGACGCCGCACGGGGATTGATCGGGTGGCGGACTTGGGGCGAACGAGCCTCCACGGGCACCGCCGGGGTCGGCGCATCGGAACGCGCCGGCCCCGGCGGTGATCCACGTCCGGCCGTCGGGAGTGCGGGCGACGCGGACCGTGTCGAGTCGGTGGCGGCGGTCGAGCCGGTGGCGGCGGTGGCGGCGGTGGCGGCGGGCTGATCGGTCGAAGTGTCCGGCATGGCACGGATCCTGGCAGGCGCCGGGGACACGGGCTGCGGGATCGCGGGCTGCGCGGCTGGGGGGCTTACGGGCCGCCTGGCCGCCGCTCCGGCGTCGTGCGGCCCGGGCCGCAGACGGCTGCGGCGATGTGGACGAAGGAGCGGATCAGCGGGTCGATGTCGCCGCTGTTCCAGGCCAGGACGAGATCGCTGGACGGCATGTCGGTCAACGGCACGGCCACGAGGCCCTCGGGGAGGGCGTGGCCGAGCGGTGCCAGGCCCACCGTGCCGTCCCACAGGACGGACTGCAGGCATTCGTGCGCGGTGCGGATGACGGGGCCGTCGCGACGGGGCGCGCCGGTCGGCCCACCGGCCCAAAAGGCCTGCCACCGAAGATCGGTGCCCTCGGGCAGCCGAAACCATCGCCGCTCGGCGAGGGCGTCCGGTCGCAGGCTCTCGTGGTCGGCGAGCGGGTCGTCGGCGCGCAGGATCACGCCGACCGGATCGCGGCGCAGGACCCGGACGGTGATGCCGGTGTCGTCGAAAGGCGCCCTGGTCAGGGCCACGTCCACGAGTCCGGCCCGCAGCCCGGCGGTCGGATCGGTCAGGTCGGCCTCGCGGATGCGGACCCGGGTGTGCGGATGGCGTTGCCGGTAGGCGGCGGCCAGGCGGGTGCCGACCTGCTCGGCGCTGTCGGCGAGGGTGCCGACGGTGAGTACGGCGGTGCCGGCCACCGCCGCCACGCGAGTACGGACGTGTTCGGCCTGGGCCAGCAGGGTGCGTGCCTCGTCGTGGAGCGCGGTCCCGGCGGCGGTGAGCACGACACCGCTGGGTGAGCGGTGCAGCAGCATGCAGCCGAGGTCGGTCTCCAGCTTGCGGATGGCCCGGCTCAGCGGTGGCTGGGTCATGTGCAGTCGTGCGGCGGCCCGGCCGAAGTGGAGTTCCTCGGCGACCGCCACGAAATAGCCCAGCGTTCGTAGGTCCATCACCGGCAACGATACCCGCGCGGTATCGGCACGTGGGAACAGGTGTTGGACGCCGCCGGCGCTCCCGCGATGCACTGGCACCACACGACCCGAGACGGCCCGACACCGCCCGCCGCGGCGGGCCTGCCTGTCACTGCGCGCGGTGCCGGGCCGCCCTGGTGCGATCGACCGCGAACCCGAGGAGCCACGATGGCCGAAGCCGAACACGTCATGCCGGACCCCGACGTCCATGTCACGAACGCGTGGGAGCCGGCCCGTGACCTGGTGGTCGTCCCGAACCGGGGGGTGCAGCTCGTGCCGAACATCGGGATCGTCGGCGGCCGGCACTCCGTTCTGGTCGTGGATACGGGCCTGGGCCCCGACAACGCGGCCGAGGTGCTGGCCTTCGCGACCGAATATGCCAAGGGCCGTCGGCTGTACCTGACCACGACGCACTTTCACCCCGAGCACGCGTTCGGGGCCGAGGTCTTCGCCGGCGAGGCGACGTTTTTGGTCAACCGTGCCCAGGCCGAGGACCTGAGGGTGAAGGGTCCCGGGTATCTCGCCATGTTCAAGGGCCTCGGCGAGCCGATCGCACGCCGCCTGGAGGGAGTCGTCCTCGCCGAGCCCGACGTCGTCTACGACCGGGAGTACGACCTGGACCTGGGTGGCCGGGTGGTCGAGTTGCGGGCCACGGGCCGCGCCCACAGCAGGGGTGACCAGGTGGTCCGGGTGCCGGACGCCGACGTCCTGTTCACGGGCGACCTCGTGGAGGCCGGTCAATTCGCCATCTTCCCGTGGTTCCCGCCGCACGACACCGACGTCTCGGGCACCCGCTGGCTGGCCGTGATGCAGCGGCTGGCGGACCGGGGAGCCGAGGTCGTGGTGCCCGGTCACGGCGAGGTGGGTGGCCCGCAGTTGCTCGCGGACGTCCGGGACTACCTGCGGTTGCTGCGCGACGAGACGTGGATCCGCCGCGACAGCGCCGTCGGCGACGCGACGATCGTCGACGAGATCTCGGCACTGATGATCGAGCGGCACCCGGAGTGGGTCGGCCGGGAGTGGATAGAGAAGGGCGTCCATTGCCTGTGCTCGGAACACCCCGCCGCGTAGGCTCCCGCGCGGTGAACTCCGTTCTCCGTGACGGTGGCCGGACGGCGGCGTCAGGCCGCGATCGGGGCCGGCTGGGCGAGTTGCGTGGTCAGGTGGGCGATGCGGGTCGAGGCGAGGCCGTCACCGTAGGGGCTGGGGGTGGCCGCGAGACGGGCCAGGCGCCGGGGTGTGTCGGCCAGCCAGGACCGCGCCGTCTCGCCCAGTTCGGGGCCGGGCCGCACGAGGGCGGCGAAGCCGGTGTCCACGGCCTCCGGCCGTTCGGTGGAGCGTCGCACCACCAGCAGCGGGCGGCCGAGGACCGTGCATTCCTCCTGGATGCCGCCCGAGTCGGAGACCAGAAGGGCCGCGTGTCGGGCCAGGGCGAGGAACTCGCCGTAGCCCGTGGGCCCGACCGTCGTGATCCGTCGCAACAGCGCGGTCAGGTCGAAGCGCTCGACGGCGGCCCGCGTGCGCGGGTGCATCGGGAACAGTACGGGGGTGCCGGCCCGGGCGATCTCGTCCAGTTCGGCCAGGACGGCGCGCAGGGCCTCGGCGGTGTCGGTGTTCTCGGGGCGGTGCACGGTGGCCAGCACGTACGTGTCGGGCCGCAGGCCGTACGTCGCGAGCAGCGCGGTACGGGCCGGTCGGTCGGGGATCCGGCCGCGCACGACCTCGACGACGGTGTTGCCGGTGACGGCGATGCGCCGCTCGTCCACCGATTCGGCGCGCAGGTTGGCCGCGTTGGCGGGGGTCGCGGCGCACAGCAGGTCGGCGACGTGGTCGACCATGACCCGGTTGTGTTCCTCGGGCATGGCGCGGTCGAAGCTGCGCAGCCCGGCCTCGACGTGCACCAGCGGGATGTCCAGGGCGTTGGCGGCCAGGGCGCCGGCCAGGGTGGCGTTGGTATCGCCCTGGACGACCACGGCCGCGGGCCGCCGGCGGGTGAAGGCGGCGTCCAGTTGGTCCAGCGAGTGGGCGATCTGGCCGGCGCGGGGCCGGCCGCCGATCCCGGTGAGCAGTTCGGGGTGGGGCAGGTCCAGGTCGCGCAGGAAGCGTCCGGACATCGCCTCGTCCCAGTGCTGGCCGGTGTGCAACAGCCGTGCGGCTGGGCCGAGTTCGTGGATGAGCGGGGCGAGCTTGACCAACTCGGGGCGGGTGCCCAGGACCACGGCGACACTGGCGCGGGGCAGGCGGGGGACGTTCATGTTCGGTTCTCCGTGCGGTGGTTCGGGTCGGTCAGGCTTCGAGGGCGGTGGGCATGCCCACGAGTTCGACCTCGGCGTTGCGCCGGGTCTTGGCCCAGCCGTTGCGGCCGAGCGCGAGCCGCAGCGCCGCCCGGGTGGCGACCACGAACAGGTGGTACGTGTACAGCCAGAGCAGGACGCCCCAGAGCAGTCCGGTGAGCCGACTGCGGTCGGGATGGACGAGCCCCCGGTAGGCGAGCCCCCAGGCCACCATCGGCGTCGCGGCGAGGACGAAGGCGCCCGCCATCAGCGGGCCGAAGTGGAATTGGAAGTCGGCCGTCTCGTCGGGGAAGACGATCGCCCCGACCACCGTGATCGCGATCGACAGGGGCGTGAGCACGACCAACAGGACGCAGACCAGCGGCTGGGTGAAGGTGTACATCACCTCCGCCTTGCCTGCCGGGCGGTAGTGCGCGGACGTGAGGATCCGCCGGGTGTAGCGCAGGCACTGCATGTTGCCCTGGGCCCACCGGGTGCGCTGGGCCAGGAAGCGCCGGGACGAGATCAGTGCCTCCTGGGATACCTGCGCCTCGGTGACGTGCGTCAGACGCCAGCCGGCCAGGCGCAGTTCGAGTCCGGATTCGTAGTCCTCCAGGAGGGCGCGCTCGGGCCAGGGCCGGTCGTGCTCGCCCGCGAGCGAGTCGAGGGCGCTCAGCCGGACGAACTGGCCGTTGCCGCCCAGGCCCACGCTTCCGGTACGGCGGCGCAGGAGTTGCATGCCGGTGTTGTTGGCCCGGAACTCGATGTCCTGCATCCGGATCAGGACGCGGGCGCGCGCGTTGGCGAGTCGGCCGCGGTCGGGCAACGGCCGCCGGTCCTCGGCGTTGCGCATGCGGACCCCGATCTGCACGGCGCCGGTGTCGGGGCGGCCCATCGCCTGGTCGGCGCACACCGACGCGAGGGCGCCGGGGTCGAGCCGGCCGTCGGCGTCGATCACGCCGAGGACGACTCGGGCGCGGTCGGTGT
>NZ_WWJX01000269.1 GCF_009865215.1 Streptomyces sp. SID3343
AGGCGAGCGGCGAACCCGCGTTCCCTGCGACGATCGTCGTCGGGGCGGCGAGGTATCGATGGGACCGACGCGGGTGTCGGGTGTTCATCGTCGAACTCCGTGTGCAGGGGTACGTCCCCGCCTCGGATGCGTTTTGCCATCCTGGCGACTGTGGCCGGGCTTGCGGCGTATCGCCGCCCACCGGCTGGGGCGTACCTTGGCGCCTTGGTGCACTACTGTGGCGTCGCAGCAGTAAATCGAGCAATATTCGTCATGTCAATAGCTCACTCTTGCGCACTGTGCTCACTCGGATCACTCGACCGATCACCCGATCGTGCCCTCGGGCGAGCGCCCGCGATACGTATGGGACACGTATGGGACATCTGCGAGGCACCGGGGCAACGCCCTTTGTTCTTCGTCACTTTGGGAGATGCGCACGTCAGCGCATGGCTATGCTTCGGACATGCTGAGAACCGAGCGCCACGCGCGCATCCTTGAGCGCGTCTCCGCGCAGGGCAGCGTGAGCGTCGAGGAACTGTCCGTTCTGCTGGCGGTCTCGGGGGCGACCGTGCGCCGCGACCTTCAGCACTTGGACGAGGTGAACCTGCTGCACCGCACGCACGGCGGGGCGGCGGTGGGCAACATAGGGCTCGAAACGCCGATGCTGTACCGCGGCGAGCGCCGCCGGCCGGAAAAGCGGGCGATCGCCCTGGCCGCGGCCGCCTTGGTGCCGGCGAACGCGGTCGTCGGGATGACCGGCGGCTCCACCGCCACCGAGATCGCCCGCATCCTCGCCGAACGCGGGCCGGTCACCATCGTCACCAACGCCGTGAACATCGCGGCGGAGCTGATACTGCACAAGGACGTCACCCTCGTCGTGATCGGCGGCACCGCGCGCAACGAGAGCTACGAACTCGTCGGCCCCATAGCGGAGAAGACCCTCGCGGACTACCACACCGACGTGATGTTCCTGGGTGTGGACGGCATCAGCGCCGCGCACGGCTGCACCACCCACGACCAGCTCGAAGCCGCCACCGACCGCGCCTTCACCGACCGCAGCAGCCACACGGTCGTGGTCGCGGACCACTCGAAGATCGGCCGGGTGACCCTGGCGAAGATCTGCCCCCTGTCGCACATCGGCCACCTGGTCACCGACCGCGACGCCCCCGAGGGGGAGTTGGCGCGAATCGCCGCGGCCGGAGTGAGCGTGAGCGTGGTGTAAAGCCGAGCCCCGCCCCGCAGCGGCCACCGGGCGACTCGCACACCCCGCGCGGCCGAGCCGAGTCGGTGAAACCGGGTCGGCGCCGACGCGACGCGTGCTCGGTCGCCGCGAACCCGTCGCCGCGCCCGGACCGTGCCGCCGAACCGATTCGACCTCACGGCGCCGGATGGCCGCCCAGCACGACCTGGGCGATCAGCTCGCGGCGGCTGGTGACGCCGGCCTTCCCGAAGACGGCCTTGAGGTGGTCCTGCACGGTGTACGGGGTCATCGCCAGGACGCGGGCGATCTCCTTGGTGTCGTAGCCGCGGATCGCGTACAGCGCGACCTCCTGTTCGCGACAGGTCAGGCCGTGCGCGGCCAGGTAGAGCGGCATGGTCTGGGCCGGCGACGCGGGCGACGCGACCACCGCGACGTGGCCGTCGGCGAGGCCGTCGAGAAGCGAGGCGTGCAGTACGAACCAGCGGCCGTCGCGGTTGCGCACCCGAACCATGGCCTGCGAGACGGGTATTCCGCACGCCGCCCGCCTGGCGTGTTCGGACGCCAGGGTGAAGGCGGTGGGTACCGACAAGGCGGTGTGCGCGTCGTCGACGAGTTCGGCGAGCAGTTTCCGCGCGCGCTCGTCGGCGGCGACGAGGGTGTTCGAGGGGCCGAGGACGACCGTCGCCGGCGCCTGGTCGGTCGGGTCCGACCACGCGGCCGCGGTGTGGCAGGCGCGCAGCGCGACCCCGATGTGTCGGGCGGCGGCGTCCGCGAGGTCACGTTGCCGCCCGAGGTACGGTCCGCGATCCGGCGCCCGCATGAACGCCGCGCAACCCCACATGCCGCCCTGCGTGTCGAAGACGGTCCGCATTTCGTCGCCGAATCCGGCCGGCGCGATCTGCTCCCGGAATCGCATGCTGGTTTCGGGCCGCCCGCGGGTCGCCCGGGTGAGCGTGTCCGCGCGCAGACCGCTGCGCCGGATTTGGGGGAAGGTGGTCACATCGTCGTGCCACACCTCCAGACGTACCGCGTCGTGGAAGCGGTCCAGGCTCAGATCGTCGCTGAGCACCGACGTGACCCACCCGGTCGCCGGGTCGGTGGTGTGCCAGCAGACCGCGTCGAACTCGAGCACTCCGCGCAGCAACCGGTCGGCCGTGCGGAAGACTTCGGGAGCGGAGCGGGCCTCCCCGGCCAGCTCGCGCAGCCCTTCGATCGCCTGCTGTGCGGCAGCGCTGCGTGATGCCATGGCGCGAACGTAACACGCAGGCAGCGGTCGTGTCCGCACGGCGATCGGCGTTCGCGCGGGCGACGCGGTGTACCGCCGACTCCCGAAAACATCCCAGAGATCTGGGATTTCGCCGCACCGGCCGCAGTCGTCAAGATGGCGGCAACGCGTTTCGAGTCGTCGTGACCGGCTCGGGACGGGCCGATCGTCATCGATTCGGCTGCGCGCCACGAGACTGCACAACCGCAAGGGCCTGGACGCGGGATCTCGTGGCGTGCCGTCACGGTCCGCGGAGACGGCGCCGACGTGCGCACGCTCGGGAGCAACCGCCGGTAGTGGCCCCGCCGTTCGCTTCCCACTGTCGCCGACCGAACCGACGCCCCGAGGGTCCCCGCCCCAGACCGGGACCCTCGGGGCGCCGTCGTTTCGTCCCTCCGATCCGCGCCCCGATGCGTGGCGCCGATCTCGCCGGCCGTCGAAAGCCGTTCCCACACAAGGGAGTCGGCCGTCCGCGCGACCGGAAGGTCACCCGTGACGGTGCGTCGACACTCCGCGACCAAGTGGACCGAGTGCCGGATCAAGTACTGGATCAAGTATTGAATCGGCCTCAAGTTACTCACGAGTATGTCGTGACTTGCCACGCGATCAGCCGTAGAACTTGTTCCCACTCCGTCCCAGAGTGAGGAACGTCACATGAGCGATTCCACCACGCACAGCACCGGACTTGAGGGTGTGTCGCGTCGCGGGTTCATTGCTGGAACCGGTTCCATAATCGGCGTCGCCGCCCTCGCCGGCCGCGCCTCCGCAGCCACACCGCAGGCCGCCCCCACGGCCGCGGTGATCCCCTCCGGCGCCCACGTACCGGTGTTGATCGTCGGCACCGGATACGGCGGCTCCGTCGCGGCTCTGCGTCTCGCCGAGGCAGGCGTCGACGTGCACATGATCGAGATGGGCATGGCCTGGGACACCCCCGGCCCGGACGGCAAGATCTTCGCCAACACCACCAGCCCGGACAATCGTTCCTTCTGGCTGCGCACCAAGACCAAGCAGCCGCTCAGCAACTTCCTCGGCTTCCCGATCGACCGAAACATCCAGCGCTACACCGGGATCCTCGACGCCGAGGAGTTCAGCGGAATCACCGTCTACCAGGGCCGCGGCGTCGGCGGTGGTTCGCTCGTCAACGGCGGCATGGCGGTCACCCCCAAACGCGAGAACTTCGGCGCCATCCTGCCCTCGGTCAACGCCGACGAGATGTACAACACCTACTACCCGCGCGCCAACGCCGGCCTCGGAGCGGCCACCATCGATCCGTCCTGGTTCGAGACGACGGACTGCTACCAGTACGCCCGGGTGGGCCGCAAGCACGCCCAGCGCTCCGGCTTCCCGTTCGTCTTCGTACCCACCGTGTACGACTGGGACTACATGAAGGCGGAGGCCGCCGGAACCGTCCCCAAGTCGGCGCTGGCCGGCGAGATCCTGTACGGCAACAACTACGGCAAGAAGTCCCTGCAGAAAACCTATCTCGCCCGGATCAAGGCGACCGGCAAGGTGACCATCTCCCCCCTGCACAAGGTCACTTCGGTCTCCCCCGCGACGGGCGGCGGCTACACGGTGGTGATCGAGCAGATCGACACCGGGGGCGCCACCACGCAGACCAAGACGGTCACCGCGGGCAAGGTCTTCTTCGCCGCCGGCAGTGTCGGCACGAGCAAGCTGCTGGTCAAGCTCAAGGCCACCGGTGCGCTCCCGAACCTGAACACCGAGATCGGCCAGGGTTGGGGCGACAACGGCAACGTCATGTGCGGTCGCGCCAACCACCTTTGGGACCCCACGGGAGCCCTCCAGGCGTCCATCCCCACCGGCGGCATCGACAACTGGAACGCCGGCGGCGCGTTCGCCGAAGTCGCCCCGCTGCCCACCGGCATCGAGACCTTCGCGTCGTTCTACCTGTCGATCACCAAGAACCCGAACCGCGCCCGGTTCACCTGGAACGCCGCGACGGGCAAGGCCGACCTGAACTGGCAGGCGTCCTGGAAGCAGCCGTCCATCGACATGGCCAAGACGATCTTCGACAAGATCAACGCGAAGGAGGGGACGATCTACCGGACCGACCTCTTCGGCACGTACAAGATCTGGGGCGACCACCTCACGTACCACCCCCTCGGCGGCGCGGTCCTGAACAAGGCCACCGACAACTACGGTCGCCTGCGCGGGTATTCGGGCCTGTACGTGATCGACGGCGCGCTGATCCCCGGCAACACCAGCGTCAACCCGTTCGTCACCATCACGGCCCTCGCCGAACGCAACATCGAAAAGATCATCGCCACCGACCTGTGACCGTCCCCTGACCGTCCCTGACGGCGACGGGGACATGACGGCGCACAAGAGCGGGGCGGCCCGGCCACGCCCGGTGAGGCGAGTACACCGGCCCGGCCGCCCCGTTCCGGGCCCACCGTCGATCCGGGTTGACCCTCACGCTACGTGAGGCCGGAGGGTGTGGCTCATGAGTGACTACTACAACGCGTTCGAGACGAGCCCCGTACCCGCCCCGGGCCCCGACGCGGTCCCGCCGGAGCTGTTCCGCGGCATCTACGGAATGCCCGCGTTCGTGACGATCCCCACGAGCGATCTGGCCGCGTCGGTGGACTTCTGGGTGCGCGGGCTCGGGTTCTTCGAGTTGTTCGGCATCCCCGGCAGACTTGTACATCTGCGCCGATGGGCGTTCCAGGACGTACTACTCGTCGCGGAGGCGAGCGTTCCGGAGCGGACACCGGCGTTGAGCGTCAATTTCTCGTACGTGCTCAGCCAGGTCGATCCCCTGGTCGAGGCCTGTCGTGCGTTGCGCCCGAACTCGGTCGACGGCCCCCGGGACACTCCCTGGAACACCCGCGACGTCACGGTGGTGACCCCGGAGAACGCACGGATCGTCATCACGGCGGCGAAGCCGTTCGATCCGGACTCTCAGGAGGCGCGCAACCTTGCGGCCGTCGGGATCACCCCGCCGAGTGTGGGTCCCGGCGACAATGAGGAGCATGCCTGATACCACCGACGCCGACACCGACGGCCTGACCGTCGGTCAGGTCTCGACGCGTGTGGGCGTCACCATCCGCGCGCTGCACCACTGGGACGAGATCGGCCTGGCGCGACCGTCGCTGCGCACGGCCGCCGGATACCGGCTCTACACCGCCGGTGATCTGGAACGCCTGCACCGCGTCGTCGTCTACCGCGAGATCGGTCTCGGCCTGGACCGGATTCGGGTCGTCCTGGACGACCCGACCGCCGACGTGTCCGGCGCGTTGCGCGCGCAGCGTATCCAGGTCGCCGAACGGATCGACCGCCTCCGGCAACTCGGCGTCGGACTGGATCGGATGATCGACGCGCACGAACGCGGCCTGCTGCTGACCATCGAGCAGCAGGCCGCGATCTTCGGCCCCGAGTGGGACCCGGACTGGCCCGCCCAGGCCCGTCGGCGCTACGGCGACACGACGCAATGGCTGCAGTACGCCGAACGCTCGGCCGCTCGCGATCCGGCGGAATGGCAGTCCGTCGCCGACGCCGTGGCCGACCTCGACCGCGCCCTCGGGGATGCGATGGACGCCGGCGTCACACCCGGCAGCCCGCAAGCCCATCGACTCGTCGAGCGACACCGCGAAGTCTTCGCTTCGTACTTTCCCCTCACCAGGCGAATGCAGGTCTGCCTCGGCCGCAAGTACGAGGCCGATCCGGCGTTCGCAGCCCACTACGACGGCGTGCGCCCCAGCCTTGCCACGTGGTTTCGTCGCATCGTCGACGCCGACGCGCGCGCCCACGGCATCGACCCCGACACCGCGACCTGGGAGTAGGGCGCGGGGCCCGCAGCCTGCACCGGTGCAGGGCGGCAGAAGGAGAAGCGAGGATTCAGTTAAGTGGTTGACTGTTAAGGGCTTAATAGATATCGTCGTGTCATGGACCAGCCCGAACACACCCCCACCAGCCCCCTCGAAAGACTCAGGGTCATCAATCGGGCTCAGGTGCAGGCCGGGCAGGATTGGATTCGGTCGCGAGGGCTCAGCATGCAGCAGGCATTCGTGCTGGGTTACCTCGCCGGCAACCCCGGCGCCATCCAGCGCGACATCGCACAGGCGACGCACACCACCGCGGCGAACGTCTCCGGCGTCCTGCGTGGACTCGAAGCACGAAATCTCGTTGAACGCCGCTTCGAAAACGGTGACGAACGCAGCAAACGCGTTTTCGCAACCGCCGCCGGCATCGAGATCATCGCGGGGCGTGACGAGGCAATGGTCGCCGCAGACGAAGCGATCCTCGCACCGCTGACCGAGTCGGAGCGAGCCGCCCTTCAGAGCTTGCTCGACAAGATCACCGCCGATCTGACGAATCCGGGAACTTCGTAACCGGCCCGGCCGCCGAATCATCTTCCGTTTCCGCACCGCGTCGGTGTCCGCCGCCGCGCAAACAACCGTGTGCGAACGCGCCGTTCAGCGATAAAGGAGCAATCGTCATGACGCAGGAAAACCCGCTGTTGACCTTGATCCGAGAAGTCTGCGCTCTCGGGCGCGCCGAGTTCGAGCGGCCGTCCACCGCCGAGGGGGACCCCGACGCCGGGCGGGCGCTCGTACAGGGACTGCGAGCGCTCGATCTCGGCGGGGAGCCCGCCGACATCTCGCTGTCGCTCGATTTGCTGGCACCCCGTGCCCCGTACTTCGACCGACTCGTGCTGGCCGCGATAGCGGCGGAAATCCCCCAGGTCGTGAACCTCGGGGCCGGCTACGACGACCGCGCCCTGCGGTTCCGGCATTCCGGCGTGACATTCTTCGACCTCGATCTGCCCGACATCGTTGCGGACAAGGCTCGCCGACTCGAGACGATGGGCGCCGACACCACGCATCTCACGTTGGCGGCCGTGGACTTCCGAGCCGGCGATGTCGCCGACGTCTTGGCTCGGGCCGGGCACAACGCTCACCGGCCGACCCTCTTCATCGCCGAACACCTTGTTTTGTTTCTCGAACCGAGCGACGTCGAGGCACTCTTCGACGGGCTTTCCCGCCGCGCTCGGACCGGGAGCACCCTGGCTGTCACCGCCGAAGTGCACCCTGCCGGACTCGACTCCGATATCGTCGTATCCACTGTCGACGATGTGATGTTCGACGGTGTCGGGCCGCTGCATACCATCCTTTCCCGCGAAGCCTGGTCGGCTCTCCTCGAGAAAACCGGTTGGCGGATCAAGGACGCCGACGAGATAAAAGCGGTCGACCACTTCGAACTGCCGGTAGCCGGTCGGTCTTTCCACATCCAGACGCAATTCCTCACCGCGACGGCGTAGAAAGTCGACTCGGCGAAGTGCTGCTCCGCTCGCCGCCCGACACCGCGCCCTCGCCGTCCCGTCGGTCACCCGTGCGGTCCTGGTGCCGGCACGGTAAAGCCGGGTTCCCGGGCCGGTGCGCGCCGAGTTCGCCCCGAAGAGTGGTTTTCCGCGGATCGAGCCTTTTTTCACGGATTCGCCTGTCATCGTCGGCGGTGACTTCTCGCTGTGATGCGTCTGGGGGCGAAAATGGCAATCGGTACGGTTCTCTTCGTGTTGCCCGAGGATCCTCGCGGAGACGGCTCCGGAATGGAGCAACTGGGGCGCGTGCGCGCGGAAGTGGAGGCGCAGGGCTTAGAGGTGCGGTGGGCCCGCAACGGCATCGACGCCCAGGCGGTACTGCGCACCGAGGCGGGACTGGCCGCCGCCGTGGTGGCCTGGGACCTGCCCGCCTGGGCACCGCCCGGCACCGGGGCGAAGACCGACGGATCCGGCGGGTCGGTGGTGCCCGAGACGTCCGGCGACCCCGGGGGCGCCGCGGTGCTGCGTCTCGTCGAACGGCGCTTCAAGAACCTGCCCGTGTTCCTCGTCATGGCCGACGACGACCTCGAACGCCTGCCCCTGTGGGTCGCCGAGACCGTGGTCGGCTACATCTGGCCGTTGGAGGACACGCCGTCGTTCATCGCGGGACGGGTCGCCCGAGCGGCGCGGTCCTACCTGGAGGCCGTACTCCCGCCGTTCTTCAAGGCGTTGCGCCACTTCGGCGACACCCACGAGTACTCGTGGCACACGCCGGCGCACTCCGGTGGCGTCGCCTTCCTGAAATCCCCCGTCGGGCGGGCCTTCTTCGACTACTTCGGGGAACAGCTCTTCCGCAGCGACCTTTCCATCTCGGTCGAGGAACTCGGGTCGCTGTTCGAACACTCGGGTCCCATCGGCGACGCGGAGCGCAACGCCGCCCGGATCTTCGGCGCCGATCGCACCTATTTCGTCCTGCACGGCGACTCCACCGCGAACCGCATGGTCGGGCACTTCAGCGTCACCCGTGACGAGATCGCGCTCGTGGACCGCAACTGCCACAAATCCGTGCTGCACGGCCTGGTCATCTCCGGCGCCCGCCCGGTCTACCTGATCCCCACCCGCAACGGCTACGGGCTGGCCGGCCCCTTGCCACCGACCCGGCTCCACGCCGCGGCGGTGGCGGCCCGGATCGCCGAGAACCCGCTGTCGCACGACGCCGTCGGGCCCGGCGCCGAGTACGCGGTGCTGACCAACTCCACCTACGACGGCCTGTGTTACGACGCCGTCGCGGTCGCCCGGACCCTCGCGCCCAGCACCCCACGCGTGCACTTCGACGAGGCGTGGTTCGCCTACGCCCGCTTCCACCCGCTCTACGCGGGGCGCTACGGCATGTCGGTGGACCCGGACACCTTCACCGGACCGGACCGGCCCACGGTCTTCTCCACCCAGTCCACGCACAAGCTCCTCGCCGCGCTTTCGCAGAGCGCGATGGTGCACGTACGCGCCGCGCCGCGGGCCCCGGTGGAGCACGAACGCTTCAACGAGGCGTTCATGATGCACGGCACCACGTCCGCGCTCTACCCGCTCATCGCCTCACTGGACGTGGCGGCGGGCATGATGGACGGCGAGCAGGGACGCTGGCTGATCGACGAGGCGGTGACCGAGGCGATCCGCTTCCGCCAATCGATGGTGCGCCTGGGCCGGCGCATCGCCGCCGAGGGCGACCGGCCGCCGTGGTTCTTCGGCGTCTGGCAGCCCGACACGGTCACCGATCCCGTCACCGGCACACAGTGGGACTTCGACCAGGCCCCTGCGGACCTGCTCCGTACCGAACCCTCGTGCTGGCAACTGGAACCCGAGGCCGACTGGCACGGATTCCGCGAACTGAGCCCCGGTTACTGCCTCTTGGACCCGATCAAGGTCACCCTCACGTGCCCCGGCATCGACGCCTCGGGAGTGATGGCCGATTGGGGCGTCCCCGCCCGTGTGCTCACCGCCTACCTGGCGACCCGGAACATCGTGGTGGAGAAGACGGACACCTACACCACGCTCGTCCTGTTCTCGATGGGTATCACCAAGGGCAAATGGGGCACCCTGCTGGACGCCCTGACCGACTTCAAGGCCCTGCACGACCAGGACACGCCCCTCGCCGTCGCCCTGCCCGACATCGTCGCGCGCTTCCCCCACCGCTACGGGTCCCAGACCCTGCGGGACCTGTGCCGGGACATGCACGACCACCTGCGCGCGGCGAACCTGGTCGAACTGTTGGACACCGCGTTCCAGGACCTGCCGGTGCCGGTAGCCCCACCGCAGCAGTGCTACCGACGCCTCGTCCGCGGCGGGACCGAACGGATCCGGCTCGCCCAGGCCGCGGGTCGGGTGGCCGCCGCGATGGTCACCGTGACGCCGCCCGGAATCCCCGTCCTGATGCCGGGCGAGAACATCGGCGCCGCGACCGGCCCACTCCTGCGCTACCTCGGCGCCCTGGAGTCCTTCGACCGCCGCTTCCCGGGCTTCCACAGCGAGGCCCACGGCGTCACCATCGACCCGGATACCGGCGACTACCTCATCGAATGCGTCCACGCGGACGACTCGCCGGCCACGACAACGGGCCACCCGGCCTGAGACCGCGCGACCGGCCGGGCGGGCTCACGCTCCGAAGTCGCCGACCAACGCCACGCCCGGCCCGGTCACCCTCACCCGCGTGCGCCATGCGCGCCGCCCCGCCTGCGCGGTTCGACCTCGGCCTCGCGCAACATCCGCTGCACGGTGCCGTAGCCCCGACCGGTCGCCTCGGCGATGGCACGAATCGAGGCACCCGAGCCGTACAGCCGAGCCACCTCGACCAGGAGCCGCTGACGTTCGGCCCCACTGAGCTGCCGATTCTTCCTGACCCGTTCCATCCCACGTTCCATGCGAGCGAATGCCCCACCCGCCCACACGTCCACACCTGGGCGACCACGTGGAAGGAGGGGCCCGAGCGCTGTGGCGCGGGCATGCCGTCGGGGCCGACGGGCGTCCTTACCTGGCCGCCGTTCGCGTCGTTCCCCGGCCTCGGGCCCGGCAACGCGACCACGCCCGATGGGAGTGACACAAAGGCAGTCGATCGGATGGCACGCCGGTGCTCACCGTTGCGGCCGGTGCCGAGGACTCGTTGACCGGCCATGACCGCACCCGCGTCGTTCGACGAGGCAATGAGCACCCTGACCACCGCGATCGAGGACACCCTGAGCCTCCTGAACCCGCCGCGCCCCGAGCCCGCCCAGCCCCCTCCGCGCCCGGATCAAAGCTGGGACGGGCCGACCGTTCCCGTTCTGCACCTGGACCCGGGCATCGATCCGGAAGCCCTGGTCCACGCGCTACGCCACGCACTGCATCGATAGGCGCCGCCGCCGGGGCGACGCGGCAGGTCACCGAACACCGGGCGGCCCGTGTCCGCCGCGGTCAGCCGGTGCGCCCGAAGCCCTTTTCGGCTCGAACGATCGTCGCGGACACGCATGCGAACGCGAAGGCGAACGCGAAGAGGAAGGCGAAGACGAACGCGACGGCCGCCGGGTGAACGGTGCCGCGAGGTGGGTCGTCCCCGCGTACGCCGCCGACGACGGGTGAGCTGCTTCCGTTCGGTGCGCGGTCGCGCATCCTCCGGCTCGTTTCCATCACTCGAACCTCCGTCTCACGTGAACCCCCGTCTCACCCGAACCTCCGCCGCCCGGCCCGAGCCGGGGCACAGAGCCCAGGGCACGAGGCACAGAGCGCAGGTCACAGGTCACAGGGTGCACCGGGCGAACCGGGGCCTCGCCCAGCCTCACCCTGCGCGCTGCGGGCCGCCCACGGGGATGCGCCGATCGGTGGAGTCGGCGAGCCCACCCGTGCCTCGGGGCCACTGGTCGAGTCGGGTCACGTCGCGGGTGGGGAAACCGGGCTGCCTCCGGGCACGTCGGTGTCGCCGTCACGGACAACGACGGCAGCCGCTGTGGTCGTGTCGCTCGCTTCATAGGGGCAAAGCCGTTCGGCGCCGACGCCGGCACCGGCCTTCCGTGTCGTCGCCGCGGCCTGCCCCGCCGCGAGGGCGATCGCGTGGGGCCGGCCGGGGCAGGCATGCGGGCCGAGGCCGAAGAAGGTCTCCGCGAGGTCGACCTCGACGAGGATCCCGTCCGGCCCGACCCGACGGGTACGGGGCACCGGTGGGTCGGTGCGGCCGGAGAGCAGGTTGGCGGCCAGTGCCTTGGTGGCGTCGCAGGCTTGTACCAGCAGGCCGATCCGGTTCGCGGTGGCCTCGTCCGGTATGCCGCCGCAGGCCCGTACCAGCCGGTCCACGGCCCGGTCCGCGGCGTCCGTGACGGGCATGTGGGGTTGGTAGCACCGCGCCACCGTGGCGACGTCGGCAGCGATGTCGGTGACGGTGGGGGTGTCGGTTCTCGCGTCGGTGTCGGCGTCGCAGTCGCTGTCGCTGGGCAGACCGAGCGCGCGAGCCAGGATCTCCACCGGTCCCCCGGCGCCCGAGGCCGCCTGCCGCCGCAGGTCCGCCGGGTCGATCCGGGCGAGTTCGGCGACGGCGAGCCGGCGCCTGCGTCGATGGGCTTCGTCCCGGCTGAACCGTACGACCGACGCACGCAGCCAGGCGACGCCCCCGAGCGGGGCGTCGGGCACGGCCGGAACGACATAGGCGGGGTCGGTGAGCACGGAAGGGTGCAGCGGCAGCGGCGTCATGACGTCATGTTCGACCCGCGACCCTTCGGCCTCGACCGAAACGTCCACCGCGCTTCGAGTCGCCGCCCACTCGCTCGGCGAAATCGCCTACGCGACCGACGCCGGTCGGCGGCGCTGCGTCTCGGTTGTTCGTCGGCACCGCGTCTCGGTCACTCGGGTGGCCGGGAGTCAGAACGAGCCGCCTCCGCCGTCGCCGCCCCAGCCGCCGCCACCGTCACCGCCCCAGCCGCCGAAGCCGCCGCCTCCGTCACCGCCGCCGAATCCGCCGCCGAACCCGCCGTCGGCCGAACCGTTCGCGCCCCCGTCCCCGA
>NZ_WWJX01000270.1 GCF_009865215.1 Streptomyces sp. SID3343
CGCCGGGTCGACCGAGGCCGGCGAGGTCGCGGTTCGGGCGGGCCTGCGCGCGCCGGGGGGCGCACCCGCGCGGACCGACGTCCTGCGCTGCTGAGGAGCCACCGCCGGCACACCCTCGCCGGGTCCGGCGACGGGTCGTGCCGGCGTGCCGCGATCGATTCCTCAGCCCCGCGAACACGGGAGATCCCGCCATGCCCATTGACGTCTACACGGCCCTGAGCGCCCTGGTGCGCGCCGAGGCCACCCGCTCCGCATCGTCCGCCACGACCCCGGACAGCCGGCCGGCCGCGACCGCCGAAAGCCAGACGGTCCCCGACTCCGCGGCCGACACCCCCGCCGCCGTCGTCGAGCGCGAGACGGCGCCTCCGGTGGCGACGGCCTAGAGCGCGGAGGCAACCGCGGCCGCCGGGTGGTGCCTCAGAGCTCCCATCCGCGTCCACGGAGCCCCATTCGCAGAACCCCATCCACAGAGCCCTCGTCCGCACGTCGACCCGGTGCCCCTCGGCGATCACGCCGAGGGGCACCGGCGGTTCGGTTGCGGCGGCGCGTCCCGAAGCGGCCGGTGACAGCCCCCGGCTCCGGCCGGAGGACCCCGACCTGGACGACATACCTGAAAACGATTATGGTTTTCATTACCGAATGGGTCGATACGGCAGCCGCCGACCGACTCGTCGGACCACCCCTGCCTGGAGACTCCTGATGCATATATCCGCCCGCGCCGTCGTCGCGCTCACGTCCGCCGTTTTGACCGCCGGGGCCCTCACCGGGTGCGGCGCCGACGACACGAAGACCAAGGACAAGACGACGACCGGAACCGCCCCCGCGGCGAACCCCGGTGCGCCGGTCGCCGATTCCGGACCCAAGGTCAAGGTCGTGGCGACCACGACGCAGATCGCCGACTTCGTCCGCAACGTCGGCGGCGACCGGGTCGAGGTGACCCAGTTGATCAAGGCCAACGCGAGCGCCCACGAGTACGAGGCGACGCCGGCCGACCTCAACGCGATCCGCGGAGCGAAGCTCGTCGTCGAGAACGGCGTCGACATGGAGAAGGCGTGGCTGCCCAAGGCGGTCCAGGCCGCGGGCTACCAGGGTCCGGTCGTCGAGGCCGCCGCCGGAGTGCAACTGCGCAAGGGCGAGAGCGAGGGCGACGGCGAGCACGCGAGTGAACACGACCACGACCACGAACACGACCACGACCACGGCGGATCCGACCCGCACGTGTGGCACAACCCGCTCAACGCCAAGGTGATGGTCGCCAACATCGCCAAGGCGCTGAGCACCGCCGACGGGACGCACGCCAAGACGTACGAGAACAACCTCGCCGCCTACACTGCCAAGCTGGACGCGCTCGACGCCGACACCCGGGCCAAGATCGAGGCCATTCCCGCAGCCGACCGCAAGCTCGTCACCAACCACGACGCGCTCGGCTACTACGTGGATCGCTACGGGCTGCAATTCGTCGGCTCGATCATCCCCAGTTTCGACGATCAGGCCGAACTCTCCGGCAGCCGGATCGACGAACTCGTCGCCAAAATCAAGTCCACCGGCGTCAAGGCGGTCTTCGCCGAGAGCGCGCTGCCGCCCAAGACCGCCGAAACCATCGCCAAGGAGGCGGGTGTCAAGGTCGTCGCCGGCGACGACTCGCTCTACGCCGACTCCCTCGGCGCCCCGGGCACCGCCGGTGAGACCTACCTCGGATCCGAGGCCCACAACACCGACACCATCGTCGCCGCACTGCGGGGCTGAGCGATGACCGACATCGACGAACCCGCGGCCGACCTCGTCCGCTTCAACCGCGCCACCATGGCGTACGACCGCACCCCGGCGCTGGAAAACGTCGACGGCCGCGTCGTCGCGGGCGAGGCGGTCGCGCTCGTCGGCCCCAACGGCGGCGGCAAGTCCACGCTCGTCAAGGCCGTCCTGGGCCTGGTCCCGGTGGTCGCGGGATCGGTGACCGTGACCGGCCGTCGCCCGGCCGCGGCTCGGCACAGCGTCGGCTACGTACCGCAGGCGTCGAGTCTGGACCCCGAATTCCCGGTCACCGCACGGCAGGTCGTGCTGATGGGCCGCTACCGCCGGATCGGCCGACTGCGCCGACCCGGCCGCCGAGACCGTGACGCCGCCGACGAAGCGCTAGCCCTGGTCGGCCTCACCGACCGGGCGAAAGCCCGATTCGGCACCCTGTCCGGTGGGCAGCGCCAACGCGTCCTGCTGGCCCGCGCGTTGTCGGCCCGGCCCCCGATCCTGGTTCTGGACGAGCCGTTCAACGGCGTCGACGCGGTCAGCCAGGAAGCGCTGATCACCGCGCTCGAACAAGCCAAGGGCGCCGGCACCGGCGTCCTGGTCAGCACGCACGACCTCACCGTGGCGCAACGCCTGTGCGAGCAGACCTGTTTGGTCAACCGGCGCCAATTCGCTTTCGGCCCCACCGAGTTCGCACTCACCGCCGACCTGCTGCGCGCGTGCTACGGCGGACAGGCCGTCGAACTCGACGCCGGCCGGCTCGTCGTCACCCGCGGCTGAGGCCGGCCGTGGACACCGCACTCCTCCTCGAACCCTTCCGCATCCCCTACCTCACCCGGGCTCTGATCGAACTGACCGTCCTGGGCATCCTGTGCGGCGCCGTCGGCGCGTTCGTGGTGCTGCGCCGACTGGAATTCGTCGCCGACGCGTTGACCCACACCGTCTTTCCGGGCGTCGTGATCGGCTTCGTCCTGCACGGCGCGGACGGCGTCTTCGAGGGCGCCCTGATCGCGGCCGGCGCCACCGCCGTCGCGCTGACCCTGCTCACCCGCGGCAAGCGCACCAGCGACGACGCCGCGCTCGCAGTCCTGTTGACCGCGATGTTCTCGATCGGCGTGGTCGTCGTCTCGCGCAGCCACTCCTACACCGCCGACTTCCAGACCTTCCTGTTCGGACAGATCCTCTACACCTCCAACGCCCAGATCATCGAGACCGCGGCGGTCGCCGTGCTCTGCCTGGCCACGCTCGCCGTGCTGGGTCGGGAACTTCTCCTGCGCAGCTTCGACGCCGATTTCGCCCGCGCGGCCGGCTACCGCGTGGGCGCGCTCGACCTGGCGCTCAACGTGGTCGTCGCGCTGACCGTGGTCGCTGCGGTACGCACCATCGGCACGGCCCTGGTGCTGGCCCTGTTGGTGGTCCCGGCGACCATCGGCCGCACCCTCGGCCGGCGGCCGGCGCACATCGTCGCGATCGGCATCGCGGCGGCCGTGCTGTGCGGATACCTCGGCCTGACCATCAGCTACAGCGCCTCGATCGATCACGACCTGGCCCTGCCGACCGGGCCCACGGTCGTGTTGACCCTGGTGGCGGCCTACCTGCTCGCACTGGCCGGCGCCGGCGCGGCACGGTTGCGCGCGCGGGTGCGGGTACGCCGTACGGCGCCTGCCACGCGGCCCGAGGCGGGGCCGATCCCCGAAGCGCAGTCGACGTTCGAATCCCAGCCGTCCGCCGAACCGCAGCCGACCCTCGAACCCCGGCCGGCTTCCGTACTGCGGCCGACCCCCGGACCGACCGGGAGGAGCACCCGATGACCTGGTTCGACACCTACACCCATCGCGCCTACGCCGAGGCGATCACGGTCGGTCTGCTCGCCGGCGTCGTCGGCGTCCAAGTCGTGCTGCGCAAGCTCGCGTTCTACGCGATGGCGATGACCCACGCCACGTTCCCCGGCGTGGTGCTCGCCTCGATCCTGGGTTTCGACATCTACCTCGGCGGCGCCGCGGTGGGCATCGTGCTGTCCCTGGCCGTCGTCGCGCTGACCCGGCGGCCCGGCCAGACCGCGTCCGGCGCGATCGGGGTGATCCTGGCCGCCGGATTCGCCCTGGGCGCCGCGATGGTCGCGGCCGGGCCCGCCTCCGACCGCAAACTGTCCGCCTTCCTGGTCGGTTCCATCGTCACCGTCGACACCCACGACCTCGCCGTCACGGCCGGTGCGGCGGTCGTGATCCTGCTCGTGCTGGGCCTGGCCGCCAAGGAACTCACCTTCGCGGCCTTCGACCACGAGGGCATGCGCGCCGCCGGGCACTCCGTCATGGCCCTGGACCTGCTGCTCCTGCTGCTCGTCCAGGCCGTGATCGTGGTGCTGACCCCGGCGGTCGGCATCATGCTCACCCTGGCCCTGTTGGTCGGCCCGGCGGCCACGGCCCGGTTGTGGACCGACTCGTTGACCGTGACCACCGCCCTCGCGGCGGCGCTGGGCACCGGCAGCGCGGTGACCGGACTGGAGATCTCCCGCCACTACGACGTTGCCGCCGGGGCGACCATCGCGCTCGTGGCGGCGGCCGGCTTCGTCCTCTCGCTGCTCCTGTCCCCTCGCCACGGCCTGCCGGCCCGCGTCCTGCCCCGCC
>NZ_WWJX01000271.1 GCF_009865215.1 Streptomyces sp. SID3343
CGCCGGTCCGGGCCGCGGAAAGCCGACCGAGCCCGCCCGGGCGCTCGCGGCGACCGCGGCGGGCGACCGGGTCGACCGGGTCGACGGCCCGTTGCGTATCGCGTGCGGTCAACCGTTGCCGGTGCGGCCGACGTCGGCCGCGTTCGACGGCACGGAGGTGGCCATCACGAAGGTCACCTACCCGTCGGCCTACGGCCCGCCGGAGGTCTCCTACCGACTGCGTTTCGCGGTGGCCGCGACGCGGCGCGCCGGTCACGTCGAGCCGCAGGTGCTGGTCCTGCGGGACGGCGTCGTCGTGGGCGGTCCACGCCCCGCCGCCACTGCGGTCGAACCACCGCACGGGATGAAGCGGGTGGGGGAATCGGAGTGGCCCGCGAAGACGACGATCACGCTCGACGAGTCCGCGCCCACGTCGCTGTGCGGGCTCACCGACTGGGCGGCGATCCGATCCGATCCGACGCGGTATCGCATCGCGGTGGTGCTGTCCCCGCCTCGCCGAGGGACGCAACCGGCGCCGGCGGGGCCGCTGATGATGGCGCAGACCGGGGTCGAGCCCGCGTGAGTTCGCCGGGTGGGGCGGGCGACCCGGCGCGCGATCGAGTGGGGGCGGTCGCCTCGCGGCATCAAGCCGAGTGGGAGGGACCCAGGCCCGGCCGGGTCCGGGGCGACCCGACGCGGCGGCCGCAACCGCGCCGGGCGTGGACCGGCCCGGGGGCGGCCTCGGACGCATGGTCGAGGGCTCCGTCCGCTGCCGCCCCGGATGCCGCGTGGGTCAGGCGCTGTACTCCACGACGGTGTCCGACAGCACGATCGCGTCGTCGCGCTCGACCGCCGAGGTGTTGATCAACAGCTTGCCGTCTTCCTCCCATACGCGGACGCGCATGGTCTCGCCCGGGAAGAAGATGCCGGCGAACTTGGTGCGGTAGCGCTTGACCCGGCTGACATCGCCGCCGAGCACGTTGTCGACGACGGCCTTGAGGGTCAGGCCGTACGAGCACAGGCCGTGCAGGATCGGGGTGTCGAAGCCGGCCGCCTTCGCGAAGTCCGGGTCGGCGTGCAGCGGGTTCCAGTCGCCGGACAGGCGGTACAGGAGCGCCTGGTCGGCGGTGGTCGTGACATCGATCGTGTGGTCGGCCGGACGCTCGGGCACGTCGATCTTGGTGACCGGGCCACGCTCGCCGCCGAAGCCGCCCTCGCCGCGCACGAAGATCTCGGCGCGCGAGTCGTAGAGCTTGGTGCCGTCCTCGAGTTCGGCCGAGGACTCCAGCACGATCACGGCCGCCTTGCCCTTGTCGTACACGTCCGCGACCCGGCTCGTGGCCTTGATGCCCTTGGCCTTGGCCGGGAGCGGGTTGTGGATGACGATCTCCTGGCCGCCGTGCAGGACGGCGCGCAGGTTGATGTCGATGCCGGGCAGCGCGGAGAGGCTGCCGCCGACCTTGGTGCCCGCGACCGTCGCGAACGTCGGCAGGACGTGCAGGTTCTTCTCGTACGTGTAGCGCAGCTCGTCCGCGCCGGTGGCGGGCGTGCCCGCACCCAGGCCCAGGTGGTAGAGGATCACGTCCTTGTTCGACCAGGAGATCTCCCCGGTACGGGGTTCGGCTCCGGTGGCCTTCGCGGCGTCGATCGGCATGACGTCTCCTCTACTGTGAACTGAACCGCGGCCGGTGGTGGTTGCCGAAACCACGGCTGCACCGCTTGCCACGACGACTCGTTAAAACTAGAACTTGTTCTCTTTGCATGCAATGATCGGCCATTCGCCCGGGCGAAGCCAGGGCTACGTCACCACGGGAGCCGTCATGACCGCCGCCGCCCCCGAACCCGCGGACGCCATCGGACCGCCGGCCGTTTCGGACGACGTCCTGCGCGAGTTGCGCCTGACCTGGACGCCACGCCCGGAGCCGGAGAGCGCCGGGCGCGCCGCGCGACACCGATTGACCGAGGCGACTCGCCGCCTGATCGAGGCGGTGAAATCGGTCGACCCGGACGGCGACGTGGACACGCTCGAAAGCGTAGCTGACGATGTATCAGATTTGGCCGATCG
The DNA here is from genome assembly GCF_009865215.1 of Streptomyces sp. SID3343. Classification (GTDB taxonomy): domain Bacteria; phylum Actinomycetota; class Actinomycetes; order Streptomycetales; family Streptomycetaceae; genus Embleya. The sequence goes on from NZ_WWJX01000271.1 coordinate 2,045, forward strand.
GATCGCCGCACTGCCACGTGTGGGCGACCGCACACCGACGTCACGTGATCTCGCGCTGCACGAGCGCAGTCCACTCGCGGGTGCGGCGAACCCGCTCGCGCCGCCACTGCAGATCACGGGCGACGGGCCGTTGGTGCGGGCACACGCCACGTACGGCGCGGCGTACGAGGGACCGTACGGACGGCTGCACGGTGGCTACGTCGCGGCGGCCTTCGACGAAGTGATGGGCTGTGCGCAGTCGGGGTCCGGCGCGCTGGGCTTCACCGGGTGGCTGACGGTACGGATGCGGCAGGCGACGCCGCTGTACACCCGCATCGACTACGAGGCCGGGGTCACCCGGGTCGAGGGGCGCAAGGCGTGGGTGACGGCCCGGTCGTACGCCGACGGGGTTTTGGTCGCGGACGCGGAGGCTTTGTTCATTCGGGCTTCGCGGGCTTGAGGGCTTGGGGGCTTGGGGCTCGGGCGCTTGGGGGCCTCTGGCGTTTGGGGGCCTCTGGCGTTTGGGGGCTCGGGCATTTGAGGGCCTGGAGCCCGTGGCTTGGCAGCTGCCGTTTGCGCGGGTGGGCGGTCGGGCGGGCCGTCGGGGGCGTACGCGAGGTACGCCCCCGACGGGGTCCCATCGGCGCCGGGCGGTCGGGATCGTGACCGCTTCGGCGTCTTCGGCCGACTCGGCGTCTTGGGCCGACTCGGCGTCTTCGGCCGACTCCGCTGTTGGGGCCGACTCCGCTGTTTCGGCCGCCTGCGCGCCGACTACTTCAGCGCGATCCGGTCGAAGAGGATCAGGCCGTCCTCGAACAGGGCCAAGCCCTCGATCTTGGTGTTGCGGCCCTGAACCGCCGCCGCGAAGGACTTCTCGTAGGAGAAGAACGGGACGTCCTTGACGATCTCGCTCGCGACGGTCTGGTACGCGGTCTTGCGCACCGCCGGGTCGTCACTGTTGCGGGCGTCGTCGAGCGCCTTGTCCACGACGGGGTTGTTCCACTTGGTGCGGTTCTCCGGGCCCTTGGAGTGCACGAAGTTGTAGAGCACGGGCTCCGGCTCGTCGAAGGTGATCACGAACTCCGACGCCTGGAAGTCGTTGTTGATCATCACCTTCGTGATGTACTGCGCGCCCTCGAGGAACTCGGTCTTCATCGAGATGTTCTTCATGCCGTCGAGCTGACCGAGCCAGTATTCGGCGGTGATCCGGGCGCTCGGGCTGCTGTTGGTCGTGTAGGTGAAGTTGAGCGGCTTGCCCTCGGCGTTGAGTTCGTCGAGCAGTCGCTGCGCCTCGGCGCGGTTGTTCGTCGCGTACACGGCCTTCGGGTCGGCGAACGGCGACGCGGGCTGGAACAGGCCCTTGGTCGACTGGCTCGGCGATCCCTGGATCTTGTTGTTGCGGTCGTCCGGGTTCATGATCAACGCGAACGCGCGACGGGCGCGCGGGTCGTCGAACGGCGGGCGCGACGTGTCGAACATGGTCATGAAGCCGCCGCTCTTCTCGTCGAGCGTCACGGTCATGCCGTCCTTCTTCGCCTGCTCGGTCGACGGGAAGTGCGCCGTCGTCATGAGCTGGGCCTGACCGGAGGACAGCGACGCGAGCCGCTGCTTCTGGTCCTGGACCGGCTTGAAGACCAGTTCCTTGAGAGCGGGCTTGCCCGGGCTCCAGTACGAGTTGTTGCGCTCCAGGGTGAGCTGTGAGTCGCGCACCCACGTCTTGAGCTTGAACGGGCCCGCGCCGACCGGCTTTTGCGAGAAGAGCTTCGGGTCTGCCCTGATCGCGGTCGGTGAACCGATGAACGCGAGGTTGTGCGCCAGGACCAGGTCGAAGTGCGCGTTCGGGGCGGGCAGCGTGACCTTGAGGTTCTGCGCGTCGACGACGTCGAACTTCATGCCCTTGACGGCGGTGAACTGGACCGACTTGTTCGCAGGGTCGGCGTGCCGCTCGTAGTTGAACTTGAGCGCCTCGGCGTCGAGCGTGGTGCCGTCGGTGAACTTCACGTTCGGCTTGAGCTTGACCGTCCACACCGCGTTGCCCTCGGAGGGCGTCGCGCTGTCGGCGATCTGCGGCTCGGCCTTGCCGGTCTTGGGGTTGATCCAGAAGAGCATGTCGAACACGGCCGCGGCCTGGTTGCCACCCGTGAGGGAGGACACCGTGGTGGTGATCGGGTCGATGCCTCTGGCCTCCTGGGTGATCAGCACCGTCATCGAGCCGGAGGCCCCGCCGCCGGACGCGTCGTCGCCGCCGCACGCGGTGGCACCGAGGGTGAGGCCGACGAGCCCGGCGAACACTCCCGAGCGGCGCAGCAGTCGGGCTTTGAATGGTGTGGAAGTCACGGGTCGCACGGGACAACTCCTGCGTTCGGGAAGCACAAGGCACGCCGTCCCGGGAGCGGGGTGGCGTCTTTCCTTGATCCAGCCGTGGATATACGGCAACGGTATGGAGGAATCTGACGGTCCGTCAAATAACAATTCCGAACCGTCCGTAACGGTATGGCGGGCTCAAGCCCGTTGCGGCGGGGTTGAGGTGACGCTCCGTCAGGAACGTTGGGCAGGGGCGGGTCGGGGGTTGGTCGGGGCGAGTCGTAGGCGGGTCAGGGGTCGGGGGTCGGTCAAGGCGGGTCGGGGCCGAGGTCGGACCGGGAGCGGGCCGGGCCGGGCCGGGCCGGGCCGGCGGAAGGCGGGCCGGGCGTCGAACCGGGCTCGGACTCGTCCCAAGCCCCGC
>NZ_WWJX01000272.1 GCF_009865215.1 Streptomyces sp. SID3343
AGGTCCCGCTGCCGGTCGACCAGACCGCGGTCAAGGACAACGTCACGACCCTGATGGCCACGGCCGCCGAGCGCACCCCCTCGGTGTCCGTGTACGCCCCCGACACCAGGAAGAACTTCTGGGTCGAGAACTTCAAGACCTCCGACGACTACCTCGCGTGGACCGTGACCGTGCCCAAGGGCGACGTGTACCGGATCACCGGGATGCTCAACGCGGCGCAGGGGCAGACCTTCAAGGTCGCCGTCCGCGGTTCGGCCGCGGCGACCGGCTTCGCGCAGCCGGCGGGCGGCTGGGCGCGGGTCGACGCGGGCAAGCTGGCGCTGCCGTCCGGTACTTCGACGATCGTGCTGAGCCGTACCGCGACGCTGTCGGGCGACACGCAGGTCAAGTCGCTCGAACTGGTGCGGGAGAAGGACCGGCCGGCGCGTGAGGCGCGGATCGAGGCGGCGCGGGCCGACACGTCCGACTTCGCGTCGGCGGGCTACGGCCTGATGTTCCAGTACGGCTCGTGGGGCTTCCCGCAGAACGGCGGGCCGGCCAAGTCGCTCGACCGCCAGGCCGCGGACTTCGACGTGCCGGCCTTCGTCAAGATGGTCAAGGGCACCGGCGCGGGCTATGTGATCTGGTCGTACAGCTGGTGGGGTTACCACGTCGACGGCCCCAACGCCGCGATCGACAGGATCACCGGCAACGGGGACCTGACCGCCAAGCGCGACCTGATCGGCGAGATCGCCGACGCGCTGCACGCCGAGGGTCTGGGCTTCACGCTGTACTACCACCTGGGCACCGAGGACGCGGCCTGGTGGCCGACGCAGAAGTTCCCGGACACCTTCTACACGACCGGCACCGGGGATCGCAGCACGCTGCTGAACAACTGGAAGCAGGTCGTCGCGGACATCGGCAACCGCTACGGCAAGAAGCTCGACGGGTTCTTCTTCGACGACGGCCTGATCTACTACCCGGCGCCGTTCGAGGAGTTGGAGAAGATCGCGCGTACCGGCAACCCCAAGCGCATGGTCTCGTGGAACTCGTGGATCCTGCCCCGCTACACCGACTTCCAGGACACCTACTTCGCCGAGGAGGTGCACGGCGAGCCGATCAACGGCAGCGCGCCGGTCGGCGGCGACGGCGTCTTCCGGTCCGGCCCGCAGCAAGGGCTGTTGCAGCACGCCATGTTCCGGATGGAGGACGACTGGGGCATCCACCTGCGCGGCCAGAAGATCGGCGGCCCGAACTTCTCCTCGAAGCAGGCCGTGGACTGGGCGCTCGACGCGTCCTCGCGCAAGGTCCCGCTGAGCTTCAACATGATGATGTACGAGGACGGCACGGTCTCCGAGCAGTCGCTCGCGATCCTGAGCGACGTCCGCCAGGCGCTGCGCGGCAACGCCGAGCGGATCACCACCAAGCCGGTCAACCAGAACGACGCGGGCTTCGGGTGGGACGACGCGTGGAAGCGCACGACCAACCGCTGGACCGGTGACCTCGGCGGCGACGTGCAGGCGGCGACCGCGAACGGCGCTTCGGCGACCTACACGTTCACCGGCACGGCCGCGGACGTCCTGGGCCCGCGCGACCTGCTCGGCGGGAAGTTCGACGTCTACCTCGACGGCGCGCTCGTGCAGCGGCTCGACGGGTTCTCGTGGCTGCCCCGGCCGCAGTCGGTGCTGTACGCGGCCCGCCACCTGGCCCCGGGCACGCACACGATCAAGCTGGTCAAGGTCTCCGGCGTGTCCCTCCGGATCGACGGCGCCCGGATGATCGAGGGCCCGTCGGCCCTCAACGACACCGACCCGGCGGTCACCTACCAGGGCACCTGGACCCACTCGGCCAACCGCGGCGCCGGCGACCACGCCGACGACGTGACCTGGACCGACACCGACGGCAACGCCGTGACGGTCACCTTCACCGGCAGCGCGATCGACGTACTGGCCCCGATGGGCGCCGGCTACGCGACCGCCGACGTCACCCTCGACGGCGTCGCGGCCGGCACCGCCACCACCGACAACGGCGGCTCGTACGCGGCCCGGCAGAAGGTGTACTCGGCGAAGTTCCCGGCCCCGGGCACGCACACCGTAACCCTCACCAAATCCGGCGGCAGCTACCTCCAATTCGACGCGGCGTACGTCACGAAGTAGCCCGCGCGCGAAGTTCCCACCCCGGAGCCCGGCCGTACTCCTCGTACGGCCGGGCTCCCGTTCGTCGCGGCCGCACCTCGCACGGTGTGTACATCGTTACAGCTTCCGACGCGTATGGGACGTCGAGCGCTTCACGCCCGCCCTGCAACGCGTCGGGATCCTCGAATTCCCCCGCCCCGAGCCGTACACCCCCGGGTGTCGAGTCGCCGGCACTGTTGTACATCTCGAGAACCGCGTATGCCGTCAGCCGTTGGAAGCGCGAGGCGTCGGCGATCACCTCGACTCGGCCGACGTCCCGGCGCCACCGCCCTGAAGTTCCGCGAGGGCGGCGATCTTCGTGTCGTGGCGGCTGAAAGCGACCTCGTCCACCGGGTTTCCGCGTGCCTCCGCCGTTTGTGCCACCAGTGTCTGGAGGACGCAGACCTCGACGAGCGCGCGTTGTGGGGCCGTCAGCCCGGCGGGGACCGTGACCGAAACGGCGCCCACGGGTGCCTCCTCGGTGCCGTCCGTGACGGTAAGGACCGCCGTGGGCTTCTCCAAGAGCTGCCGGGCCAAAGCGAGTTCACGGGTGCCGCCGACCACCACGTGGCTGGTCTCGGCGCTCGCGCAGTCCATCGGGCCGTGCAGGTACGCCCGGGTCCCGTACGCCGTCGACGGCACCAGGGGCCCCTCCCGAAAGAGCAGGGCCACCGCCTCGGCCGTGGTCAGTTGCGGGGCCGAGGCCACCACGTCCACGGGCCCGGACGTCAGCGGGCCGGCGGCGAAGTCCGCCAGTACGGCGCCGTTGCGCGCGACGGACTCCTCGATCAGGTCGGGCAACTCGGCCCAGCGTTCGTCCACTCGGCCCGTCGCCATGACGTCCGCGAGCATGCCCAGCGACGCGTAGGTAACCACGAACCCCACCGTGGACACCCGACTGTCCGGGTATCCGCCGAGCGTCAGCGTCGCGGCCGCCGCCTCGCGCAGGGGGCTCTCCCGCGCGTTGGTCACCGCCAGCGTGTCCACGCCGTCGACCCGGAACCGGCGCACCAGATCGGCCGTTTCCCGGCTGCGCCCGCTCTGCGAGAGCGCCACCACCACGTCGGGGGCGCCCACCGCGACCGGATAGTCCGAGCAGTCGGAACGGGACGCGTCCACGCCGTCCGCGCGCAAGGCGTACAGCGGTGAGGCGAGCGCCGCGTGGCTCGCACCGATTCCGGCCAGCAGGATCCGTCGTCGGCCCGGCCGCCAAAGGTCCGGACGCTTCGGAAACTCGGCCACCACCTCGCGCAACGCCGCCAGTTCGACGGCGCGGCCCTCGTCGTATCCGTAGCCGTACACCAGGGGCGCGCTCACGCCTGTATTCCCTTCTCCGCACGCGGACGCCACTCGCGCCGCGCCACCGCCGGAACGTAGTCGCCGAGGTCGATCGGGAACTGCACGACGGTCTGCGTCTCCGCCGCGTAGTAGGCGGCCATCAGCAGCTCCGTCACCGCGACGCCACTGTCCAGCGACTCCAGCGGCTGCCCGCCGTCGGCGAACATCCGGCTGATGTGCGTGTTCTCCGCCGTATAGCCGTACGCGGCGGGCTCGTCGGCGATCACCGGCATGAGTCCCTGCTCGGCGTTCTGCTTCTCCAACATGTCCTCGCCCGCCGCCTGTTCCAGGTCTCGCGAGAAGAACACGGTGGCGTCGCCGCTCAGCGAGTTCGCGCTCATCGAGTACTCGGGGCCCAGCAACTCGAAGGACAGCCGCATGCCGGCGCCCACGTAACCCCACGAGGTCATCGCCTCGACGATGACGGGTTCGCCGTCGCCGTTGACGAAGGTGTACGTCGCGTTGGCGTAGTCCTCGGACGGGGTACGGCGATAGTCCTGAACGCCGGGGTACTCCTGCTCCAGTCGCTGCGCGTACCGGTCGCGGCTCCAGCGCAGCGAGGCGATGGTCGCGGTGACCGACACCGGGCGCAGCCACTCCGAGGGGGACTTGCCGGGCGGCGTGAGCAGGAAGCGTCCGGCCTCCAGGGAGTGGCACATCAGGTCGTTGAGGACCCCGCCGCCCTGGGCTTCGCTGTCCCAGAACCACGCCGAGTGCGGGCCCGAGTGCTCCTCCGTGCAGCGGGCCAGGTAGGGCGTGCCGGAGCGTTGCGCGCCACGCGTCCACATCAACTCGCGGGTGCGTGTCAGGCGCGGCGCGTACACCTGGTTCTCCAGGTAGGCGTGCGCTGTGCCGGTGGCGTGCACCATCTCGGCGACCTGCCGCGCCTCGGCGATGTTGCGCCCGAGCGGCTTCTCCACGGCGATGCCGCGCAAGGTGGCGCGCCCGGCGAGGAGTTCGTCGCAGATCGCCTTGACGACGTCTACCCGGGTGTGGTTGGGAGTGAGCACCCACACCGCGTCGACGCGCTCGTCACGCACGAGCGCGGCGATGTCGTCGTACGCGGTGACGTCGGTGCCGACCCGCAGGTCCTCGGCGTAGGAGGCGAGTTCGCGGGCCCGGTCCAGGCTGCGCGACTGGGTCGCGACGATGTCGCTGCCCCGAATCGCCTGCCAGGACCGCACATGGAAGTGGGCGATGAAACCGGAACCGATGATTCCGATTCCGAGGGTTGCGGGGTGTGTGCCGTTCAAGAGAGATGTCCTTGTTCGTGAGGTGCGGCGGCGGCCGGCCGACGCTGGTCTCAGCCCTTGACGCCGGTGAGCGTGATGCCCTCGACGAAGGTGCGTTGGGCGAAGTAGAAGACGACGACCACGGGCAGGGTGGCCAGGGCGGTCACCGCCATGATCACGCCCCAGTCCGTGCTGTGCGAGCCGTGGAAGGAGGCGAGACCGTAGGCGATGGGCCACCGGTCGGGGTTCTCGGAGGTGTACAGGAGCGGCCCGTAGTAGTCGTTCCAACACTGGAAGAACATGAAGATCGAGGCCGCGGCGATGCCGGGCTTGGCCATGGGCACCACGACCCGCAGCAGGATGCCCCATTCGCTGTTGCCGTCCATCCGGGCCGCGTCGATGTACTCGGTCGGTATGGACAGGAAGAACTGCCGCAGCAGGAAGATGGAGAAGGCGTTGCCGAACAGGTGCGGCAGGATCAGCGGCCAGAACGTGCCGACGACTCTGAAGTGCGCCCAGGCGACGTACATCGGTACCTGGGTGACCTGCGGCGGCAGCAGCATCGCGATGATCACCGCGAAGAATATGACACCGGAGAACCGGAGCTTGACCTTGGCCAGGACGTACGCGACGGGCACCGAGGAGACCAGCATGAAGATGGTCGAAGTACCGGCGTAGATGAGCGAGTTGGCGAACCAGCGGCCGATCGGCGCGGTGTCGAACGCCTTCTTGTAGTTGCCCCATTCGAAGGGGTTGGGCCACAGCGCGCCGGTGAGGGTCTGTTGTTCGCCCATGAACGAGGTGAGCACCACGAACACGACGGGGACGAGGAAGATGACGGCGAGCGCCAGGAGCAGGGCGTGCTCGGCCACATAGGCGAGGGCTCTCTTGGGGATCACGGCCGTTCACGCCCCTTTCTGGTGGAAGAGACCGGCCCTGCGGAGCAGCACGGCGATGACGGCCGCGGCTACCACGAACAGCACGACCGCCATGGCCGCCGCGTAGCCGAGTTGGAAGCTGCTGAAGCCCTGGACGTAAATCCATTGGGTGTAGGTGAGCAGGGAGTCGTCGGGGTAGCCGAGCAGTTGGTCGGGGCCCGCAACGATGCCGGTCTTGCCGTTGGCGATGCTGGAGGCGACGGTGGCCTCGGTGAAGTACTGGAGTGCGGCGATCACCCCGGTGACGGCGGAGAAGAGCAGGACCGGGGAGATGTTGGGCAGGGTGATGTACCAGAACTTCTGACGTCCGCCCGCGCCGTCCAGGTCGGCGGCCTCGTACTGGTCCTTCGGCACGTCGAGCAGCGCGGCGAGGAAGATGACCATGACGTCGCCCATCATCCAGACGCCGAGCAGGACCAGGGAGGGCTTGGACAGGGACGGGTCGTTGAACCAGAGCGGGCCGTCGATGCCGAACGTGCGCAGGATCGTGTTGATCGGCCCGGTGCCGGGGTTGAACAGGAACACGAAGCCGACGACCGAGGCCACGGGCGGGACGAGCGCCGGGACGTAGAACAGCGTGCGCCACAAGCCGGAGGCGCGCTTGCGGCGGGTCAGCAGCATGGCGATGCCGAGCGAGCAGAACATCCGCACGGGTACCAGGATCGCCACGAACCACAGAGTGTTGAAGGCGGCCTTGCCCACCCGGGAGTCCTGGGTGAACAGGTACTTGTAGTTGCTGAACCCGATCCACTTCGGCGAGGACGCCAGGTCGTAG
>NZ_WWJX01000273.1 GCF_009865215.1 Streptomyces sp. SID3343
GGAACGGATCCGGGGAAGCCTGGTGAAGTTGTGTCGGGGTGGTGGGCAGGAGGTGGCCCACTCCAGCGAGCGTCCGTAGCCCCAAGGGTCGTCCACGATCACCTTGCGTCCGTACTTGTGTGTCTTCCAGACGTTCAACAGGAAAGGCAGCGTGGACAGGCCGAGCAGGAACGCGCCGATGCTGGAGACCGTGTGCAGCGTCGTGAACCCGTCGGAGTCGAGGTAGTCCGCGTAGCGGCGCGGCATCCCCTCGGCGCCGAGCCAGTGTTGGACGAGGAAGGTGGTGTGGAAACCGACGAACAGCGTCCAGAAGTGGATCTTTCCGAGCCGCTCGTCCAGCATCTTGCCGGTGAACTTGGGCCACCAGAAGTGGAATCCGGCGAACATCGCGAACACGACGGTGCCGAAGACGACGTAGTGGAAGTGAGCGACGACGAAGTAGGTGTCGGTCACGTGGAAGTCGAGCGGGGGTGAGGCGAGAACGACGCCGGTGAGGCCGCCGAAGAGGAACGTGACCAGGAATCCGATCGACCACAGCATGGGCGTCTCGAACGAGAGCGATCCGTGCCACATCGTGCCGATCCAGTTGAAGAACTTCACACCCGTGGGCACGGCGATGAGGAACGTCATGAAGGAGAAGAACGGCAACATCACGGCGCCGGTGGGGAACATGTGATGGGCCCAGACGGTGACCGAGAGGCCGGCGATGGCGATCGTGGCGGCGATCAGGCCCTTGTAACCGAAGACGGGGTTGCGGGAGAAGACCGGGAGGATCTCGGTGACGATGCCGAAGAACGGCAACGCGATGATGTAGACCTCGGGGTGGCCGAAGAACCAGAACAGGTGCTGCCACAGCAGAGCCCCGCCGTTGGCGGGATCGAAGACGTGGGTACCGAACTTGCGGTCCGCCTCCAGCGCGAACAGGGCCGCGGCCAGGACCGGGAAGGCCATGATGACCAGCACCGAGGTCAACAGGACGTTCCAGCAGAAGATCGGCAACCGGAACATCGTCAACCCGGGTGCGCGCATGCACACGATGGTGGTGATGAAGTTGACCGCGCCCAGGATGGTGCCGAACCCGGACAGGGCCAGACCCATGATCCACATGTCGCCACCGACGGAGGGCGAACGCACCACACCGCTGAGCGGGGTGTACGCGAACCAGCCGAAGTCGGCCGCTCCCTGCGGTGTGAGGAATCCGGCGACCGCGATCAGCGACCCGAACAGGTAGAGCCAGTACGCGAGCATGTTCAGGCGCGGGAACGCCACGTCGGGCGCGCCGATCTGCAACGGCATGATCCAGTTCGTGAACCCGGCGAACAAGGGCGTGGCGAACATCAACAGCATGATCGCGCCATGCATCGTGAACGCCTGATTGAACTGCTCGTTCGACAACCACTGTGTGCCCGGGCGCGCCAACTCCGTCCGGATCGCCAACGCGAGCAAGCCACCGAACAGGAAGAACAGGAACGACGTCGTGAAATACAGATTGCCGATCGTCTTGTGATCGGTGGTGGTCAACCACTTCACCACGATCGCCCCACGACGAGACGAGCGCGGAGCCACGGCGTCGGGTGGGGAAGGCGCCAAGGGAGTCTGGACGTCGGTCATGCACGCTCCACGGGAGTAGCGGGAGTAGCGGGAGTAGCGGAGAGGAAGGGCCGCTTCGACACGGTCGACCGGTGCGCGAGAGGAGCGGCGGCGTCGATCACGGGCGGCGGCGCCGGTCTCGTACGAGCCACGCGGTCAAAGGCAGCGCTCCCAGAACGGCGAGCGACACGACCGCGGTGAGGACCGCCGGGTGCGCCAACCTCGTCGCCGCCACCACGCCGCAGCCCAACGACACGGGAAGCAGGACGGTGACGGCGGCGATCCAGCGAAGCCTCCCGGCGGACGACCCGGCTGCGGCCCGTGTCGATCGATGCGATCCGGCGTCGAGCCGCAACTCGGATGCGATGGCGCACCACGCCCGCCGCTCGCCCTCACTCAGGGTCCCTGTGTCCACAGCCACCTCCTCGCAACACCGCGACAACGCATCGCGGCAAACGCGCGCCCCCTGCCCCGGAATTCGCCAATCCACGCGCCGGCGCCCGGAGTTCACCCGAACGGCCCCCGACCGACGGCCCTCGATCGAGGTCCCCGACCGGCGGCCCCCACGACGCCGTTCGGTTACCCGGAACCCGCTGTGCCCCGACCGGGACGCACGCGCGTCACCGGGCCGCCTTCCGGTGGGCCGACTCGGGCGGTTGTGGTTGCCTGCTCCACGTGATCGGGAGCAGGAGGCCGGAGATCGCCCGGGTCAGCGGGTCCACACCCGGGCCCAGAATCCGGCGCCCGAGATCGATGAGCACCGCGTCGGGTCCCACCCGCACGCGGCGCCGATCCCGCAGCAGAGCGCGCACGATCACCGCCGCCCCACGCTCGGGCGATGTGAGTGCCACGCGGGCGCTGACAGCCGCCAACGCGCCGCCGGCCACACTCGGCGACTTGCGCGCGGTGCGCGCGAAACCGGTACCGATCCCGCCCGGCAGCACCGTCGTCACCCGTACGTTCGCATGGGACAAGCGCAACTCGTGCCGCAACGCCTCGGTAAAGCCCTGGACCGCGTACTTCGAGGCGCAGTACGCGCCCATCGCCGGCACGCCGACCAGACCGAACACGCTGGCGACGTTGACCAGATGCCCTTCACGGGACCTGCGCAGATGCGGCAGGAATGCCCGGCAGCCGTAGACGACCCCCCAGAAGTTCGTACCCATCAGCCACTCGAAGTCCTCCCAGGTCGTCTCCTCGAAGGGAGCGACCACCCCCACCCCCGCGTTGTTGACCACCAGGTCCACGCCTCCCAGACGCGCCGCGGTGTCATCCGCCCATCCGCGCACGGCGTCACGGTCGGCCACGTCCAGCTCGGTCAGGCGCGGCCCGGGGCCGCCGGCCCGGGCAGCCTCGGCGGCGAGTTCGCCCGTGCGGGCCAGGGCGACCGGATCGGTGTCGGCGAGGGCCAGCCGAGCCCCGCGCTTGGCGAACTCGACGGCCAACGCCCGACCCAGCCCCATCCCGGCGCCGGTCACCGCGACCACCTTGCCGTCCAAGCACCGCATCGATCCCGCCTCCACCCAACCTGCGTGACACTCAGCCGAACGGCCGGGCAAACGTCGCCAGTACCCCACCCGCGCCTTCCGATGCCTGGGCAGGACCGGATCGACCGCACGCGGCGACGACTCGGCGACCACTCGGCGGAACGGGTCAGCCCCCGAAACGCAGCCGGAAGTCGCGCAGCGACAGCGACACCACGGGACGGCGCCGACCCGACAACGGCCCCAACGAGCCGTCGAGGGGGAACTCCCAGCGGGCGGAAGCGATCCGCAGCCCGGTGCGCACGCGTACTCGGCTCGTCTTGGGCCGGCCGTCGAGGGTCTGGACGATTCGACCGGCCAGGGACCATCGTCCGGGCACCCGCAGGCGGGGCATGAACCGGGCACGGGCCAGGTGGCGGTGCGTGGTCTCCGCCCGCGCGTCGACCCGCCCGGCGCTGTCCTGCCGGATGTCGATGCGGGCCAGGTCCTTGGGGATGCCCCACAGGGCCCGGCCACCGTCGCGCGCGACGGCATGGTCGACCCGGATATCGCAGATGTGCACCCTCAGGCGCGGCCCCTCCCGTACCAACACCGCGACAAGCAGTTCGCGATACGCAAGCACACCCCCCGGCTCGTAGACGACCCAGGCCGCACCGACCAGGTGACGCCCCAGGATCGAGACGGGCCGAGTCCCCGCCGGCGGCGCGACGGACAGAAGGCGCCTCGGGACGGCGAAGAGCGACAGGTGGAGTTGCCCACACAGTTGCCATGGCTCCGGCGGATAGACCGACACACGCAAACCCCTCATCACGAACAGACGGCCGAACGAACGAACGGAAGAAAGAACGGACGGAAGGACGGAACGAAGAACGGGCGGCCGGAACGAAGAACGGACGAACGGACGAACGGACGAACGGACGAACGGACGAACGGACGATAGACGGACGCACGAGCCGACAAACACAGCGGCGTGTGACACCCCCGGGGCCGAGCCCCCTCGATCGCACCCTCGCCTCACCCGTTCCCTCCTTCGGAGGACCCGACGCCGTGCCGAGCGTGGCTTGACGTGGCCTGCCTCGCTACGCTTCGCCGGTGACAGTGCGCGACGATGACGCCGGCCGAGTCGAGGACGCCTTGGCGGCGAGGCTTGCCCACGCGTACGGTCTGCGTGCGGTCGCCGTCGAGCGCATTCCCTTCGGGGTGGAGACCGACAACTTCACGGCCCATCTGTCGGACGGCGGGCGCGCCTTCGTCAAGGTGTATCGATCCGGTCAGGACATCGAGCGGCAGATCGTACGCGTGGAGTCGACGCGGCACGCCCGAGCACATGGTGTCCCCACCGCCGCCGTCGTGCCCGACCACGTAGGCCGGGTGATCTCCCCGGGGCCCGGACCGGCCCTGTCCGTCTGGGAGTTCGTCACCGCGGCCCCCTCCGCCCACCCGTGGACTCCCCGCCTCGCCGAGAACCTCGGCCTCACGCTCGGGCGTCTGCACCGGGTCTTCGCGAACCACCCGTCGGCGCGACGGCTGGTCCCGGTGCGGCCGTTGTGGTGGGACCGCGACCCCGACCGTGCCCTGAGGGTCGCGGACGGTGTCCTGCGCCGGATCGGCGAGCCGCGAACGTCGGCCGACGCCGCGCGGCGCGAGCAGGTCGCGATCCGCCGCGCGGACCTGGTGGCACACGCGCCGGGCCTGACCGCGGGCCTGCCCCGGGTGGTGGTGCAGCCGGTGCACTACGACTTCACCCGCCCGAACGTACTGGTCGCGCCCGACGACACGATCGCGGCCGTCATCGACTTCCACGACTGCATCGCCCCACCGGCCTGGGAACTCGGCCGGATCGCGTTCGATCCGCTGACCGTCGCCACCGGCGACGACTGGCCCGCCACCGCGTTGACCGCGGTCGCCGCGTATCGCTTCGAGAATCCCGATCTGCCCGTCGAGCAGGTCGTCGCGTGCGCGCGCATGGCCCTGCTGCAGGCCATGCAGTCGTTCTTCGGAGTCCGCGAACACTACGAACGCCCCGACCCGGTCCACCAGGCCGACCTCGACGGCTATTGGCATCGCAGGTGGCAGATGACCCGCCGCCTCCTCGGCGCCCTGGCCGACATCGAGGACGCCCTCGAAACCTCGACACGATGATGCGTCCGCAGCGCCGGCCGCAGCCCGGTAGGTGTCACGTGTCGCCTTGGTGCGTAAGGGAGTTGTCGTGCTCGGTGCTGCTTGGCGGTGCGAAAAACGCAGCTCCGTTCGGTATTGACCATCGTGACCTTCTGGTGTGTGATCATCGCGCATCGGATGCGGTCGTCGCCTCGTTACGGTCGGTGGCTCGTCCGGTGCCGGCCTCTTCGCGCGTCCGTCAGGACGAGGGGGAGGCCGGTGCCGGACGGCCGGCCGGACGGTCGAGGGCCGTATCCGCACCGTCAACGGATCACGGGGGACAGCATGAGCGAGTTCCGGCCCAGCCGCCGCGGCGTCCTGAAGGGCGTCGGCGGACTTTCGGCGGCGGTCGCCCTCGGTGGTGCGGGCGTCATCGCGTCCGCCACGTCCGCCGGCGCCGCAAGCGACGGCTTCGGGTTGCGCATCGTGGACCGCGGCGAGAGCGATCCGCGCATGTGGTATTACCACTTCAGCACGAGCGCCATCGCCTGGAATCCCGGCGTCAACGTCCTGCTGCCCGACGACTATCACACCAGCGGGCGCACGTACCCCGTCCTGTACCTGTTCCACGGCGGCGGTACGACGTCGGACTTCCGCTACTTCGACTCGCCGGGCGGCATTCGGGCGTACACCGCCGGCAAGCCGGTCATCGTCGTGATGCCGGACGGCGGCGGCGCAGGCTGGTACTCCAACCCGGTCACGTCGCTGGTCGGGCCGCGCAACTGGGAAACGTTCCACATGTCCCAGCTCGTCCCGTGGATCGACGCGAACTTCCGTACCCACGCGGAGTACGACGGCCGCGCGGTGGCCGGCTTCTCGATGGGCGGCTTCGGCGCGCTCAAGTACGCCGCCAAGTACTACGGCCACTTCTGCTCGGTCAGCGCCCACTCCGGTCCGGCCAGCCTGCGCCGGGACATCGGCGCGGTCGGCCACTGGGCCAACGCCTCCTCGGCGGCCATCGAACTGGGCGGCGGCACGATCTACGGCGTACCCCTGTGGAACCAGGCCCGGGTCAGCGCCGACAATCCGGTCGAGCGCATTCCCAGTTATCAGAACAAGCGGCTCTTCATGGTGGCCGGAACCGGCGCCGAGTCGATCCCGTGGTTCAGTGCCGTGCAGGAGAGCCATGTCCTCGCCGGTCAGCGCGAGTTCCGCGGCCTGCTCGACCAGGCGGCCATCCCCTACGAGGCTCACGAGGCGCCCGGCGGACACGTGTTCCGGTGGCAGTACTTCCAGCAGGACCTCGACGGCATCGTCGCCCACCTGCGCCCGGCGGCCTGACACCACAACCACCCCCGCCCCGGCGAGGCCACCGCCCCCTGGGCCGTGGCCTCGCCCCCTCGCGGCGCTCTTGCGGACCGCATCGCCGCCCCGCTGTGTCCGGCTTTCGAGGTCCTGACCGGATCGGCGGGCCGAAAGCGGCCGATTGTGGTGGGCTCGCTGTTCGGCGTGGGATGACGTTTGTGTTTCGTCAGAGGTCTGCGAGTGAGTACAGACCGCTGATGCGGGCGCCGCGCAGTCGTTTGGCGTGGATGGTCTTCATGCCCGTGTGCAGGGCCGATGTGCCTTGTCGGTAGGCGTCTTCGATGGGTAGGTAGTAGGCGGCGTTGAAGTAGGCGAAGGGTGCCGGGCACGACGGGTCGGTTCCTGCGGCGCGCAGCCATGTGGTGTCGCCGAAGTGGTAGTACAGGCCGAACGCGGCCATCCGGGGGCCGTCGTAGGCGGCGACCACGCGGGCCTGGTCTCCCATGGCCTGCGCCTGGCGCTCCAGCACGACGGTCATCGCGGCGGTGGTGTCGGCCGCGTGCCCGTGGGACTGCTGCAGGCCGGCCAACAGCCGTCCCACGTCCCGGAAGCAGTCGCCCAGCGGCAGGTGCCGTACGCGCAGACCGGCGGATCGGAAGTCGAGACACTCGCGGCGGACGGCGATGCGCCGCTTCCTGGGCAGCGACGCGAGATAGTCGTCGAACCCGGTGCCCGGGAGCGGGATGACCGCGTCCTCCTCCACCGGCACCGGCGCCGAGGCGTAGAGCGGGGCGAGCAGCGCGGCGGCCGGCTCCGTCAGATACGGCCACCAGTGGGTGGTGCCGTGCGCGGCCGCGTACGTGCGGGCGGTGGCGCGCAGCAGGGCCAGACTCGCTTCGCGCCGGTCGCCGGGCAGTGACGAGGCCGTCAGCGGGGTGTTGTGGTACCCGCGCCGGGCGCCCGCGACCACCCGCGGCCGGTCGGCGCCGTCGGCGGGTGTCGGCGGGTGGTCGTAGTACGCGTTGGGTTCGGTGTGGACCAGGTAGAGCGGTGCGGCGGCGAGCAGGGCGCCGTCGTCGTCGCGGACCACCGCGTAGCCGGCCGTGGCGGTGGCGTCGGTCTCCTGGCCGGCCAGCCAGCGGTGGGAGAGGTACAGGCCCGCGTGTCGGGCGAGCCGGTCCCAGTCGGCGGCGGGGATCGTGGTGATGCTGCCGAGGATGTCGGTCTTCACGGTCACATCCGGGTCGAGGTGGGTGGGTCGGAGGGCTTCGAGTCGG
>NZ_WWJX01000274.1 GCF_009865215.1 Streptomyces sp. SID3343
GGTCGGTCGGCCGGCCCCGAGTGGTCGGGTCAGCCTGTGGGCTCTTCGGGCTCGGCGATCAGGGCGGTGGCGAGGGCACTGAAACCCAGGCGCGCGTAGATCCGGGCGACGTCGTCGTCGCCCGCGGCCAGGAACACCGTCGAGACGCCTCGGGCACGGGCATCGCCCACGAGCGCCGCGGTCACCGCCAGGCCCAGACCTCGGCGCCGCGCGGCAGGCAGCGTGCCGACGCCGACGACCTCGCTGACCCCGAGTTCGGCCAGCGGTTGGTGCTGACCGGCGCACAGGACGACGCCGGCCTTGTCGATCGCCGCCGCGACCACGGTCAGGCCGGCGCGGATCCGCGCGGTGGTGTTGGCGACCGAGCCGTCCGCGACGAGGGCCCGGGTGGCCTCGGCGAGTTCGGTCGGGCCCTGCGGGCCGATCGCGGTTCCGGGCGCGGCGAAGGCGATGTGCGGAACGGCCAACGCGCTGGGCAGGATCGGGTCGTCGGCATCGAGGACGCGCACGATCGTGCCGTCGGCGAGCACACGCATACCCGGCTCTGCGTTCGAGGGCGGGTCCACCTCGACCTCTGCCCCCGCGCCCGCGTCGAGGGCCATCAGCGGGTGTTCGTGCACGACCAGCCCCGACCGCTCGACCGCCGCGCGCAGCGCCGGCGTCGTCTCGGCGACCCACTCGAAGTTCTCCGGGACCCCCAACTCGCGCTGCCGGGCCCGGACTCGGTCGACAGCCGCCGCATCCACCGTCGTCGCACCCAGGGTGGGTCGCGCGTAATAGGGCCACCCGGCGCCGGCGCGAACGAACAGGGTCAACGCACCGAAGTCCTCGGCACGTGCGGCATTGCGCGGTACGGCGTCGTAGTAGCCCTCCAGCCGGTCGAGCAGTTCGCGGGCGTGGGGTCGAGGGGCATCGGTACGAGTCACTCGGGCATCCAATCAGCCGGGCGTGCTCGACGCGACCGTATTGCGCGGCCGGCGAACCACGTTGTCCCAAAGGGCTTCGATGTCGGGAAACCACGCGAAAGTGGGGTGTGGAAGCACGGATACTCGTACGTGATCACGCACGCCGGGGCGGTGCTTCCGTGCTCGGCTGGTCGGGACTGTCGCGCTCTGCTGGGCTTTGCCCCGGGACGCCGACGGGTGATCCCGACAGTCGCCATCGACGACCCGCCGACTATGCGTGGGACGAGGGCGTTCCGGGGGCTACCCAGGGGGTTTGAACACCGTGACCGAAACACCGCAGGTTTCGTCGGCCGCCCACAAACGTCGCCCCACCCAGCGGGCGCGCAAACCGATCGCGCCGACCGCGTACAGGCGGCCCGAACCACCGTACGTGGACGTACCCTCGGTGCTCGCGGCCGAGTTCGCGCGCCGTTGGCCGCAGGACGCCGACGGTATGGACGCGGTACACGGCTACGCGCTCCTGCCGACCGGCAAGCTCCTGCGGCCGGCGCTCGTGTTGTACGCCGCGCTCGCGGTCGGCGGGGAGGTCGAACACGCGCTGCCCGCGGCCGTCGGCATGGAGTGCGTGCACACCGGCAGCCTGATGCACGACGACATCATCGACGCCGACGACGAACGCCGCGGCCGGCCCGCTGTACACGTGGCGTTCGGTCCGGAGCGAGCGATCATCGCGGGCAGCAGCCTGTATTTCCGCTGGTTTCGCACGCTCGCCGAATGTGCGCGGCACGGGGCGCCGGCCGAACGGATCGCCCGCGCGATGGCCGCCCAGGCCGACGGCGGTACGGCCATGTGCCAGGGCGTGTTCGACGAGATCGATCTCGCCGGCGAACCGGACTGTCCGATCGACGACTACCTGGGGATGGCCGCGAACAAGACCGGCGCCCTACTGTCCACGGCATGCCGGGTCGGCGCGATCCTGGGCGGCGCAGACGACGCGCAGGTGGAAGCGCTCGGCGCGTTCGGACGGCACATGGGACTCGCCTTCCAGATCCGTGACGACCTGTTGCCGTACGACGACGCGTCGGCGGCGAAGATGGGCAAGCCCGCCGACAGCGACGTCAGCAACCACCGTCCGACGTTGCCCGTGCTGCTCGCGTTCCAGCGCGGCACGGACGAACAGCGCGCCGCCGTCCGGCACGCCCTGATGCACGAGTCGAATCCGCAGACCGCGTTGACCCGCATGCGCGCCCTGGTGGAGACCACCGGCGCACTCACCGAAACCCGTTCCTTGGCCGACCGCTACGAACAGACCGCCCGCGACGCGATCGCGTGGTTGCCCGCCAACCCGTACACCGAGATCCTGACCGGCTGGGCCGGCCCGAAGGCGAGGTGAGCCGACGGCCGTGCGGCCGGCCGCCGCGGCGCGGAGCGGAATGGGCTGTGGTGTCTGAGCGTTCTCCTCGCGGGCGAGGCACCCGACAGTGGGATTCGGTCGTGGTGCATCGCTTTCGGCGGTGTGTGGCGTAGGTGGCGCGCCCGCCGGGAACGGTTGGAAGTCGTTCGGGCCGCACGGGTCTGCGCGCAGACAGGAAGGCATCCCATGAGCAACTCGTCGGCATCGCGGGTCGCGGACGCGTCGGGCATCGTCCGGATCGGCGGCGATCTGCCCGTCAATCGGCTCGGTTACGGGGCCATGCAGCTCACCGGTCCGGGCGTGTGGGGCGAGCCGAAGGATCGGCGGGAGGCGATCCGGGTGCTGCGGCGGGCCGTCGAGTTGGGGGTGAACTTCATCGACACGGCCGACTCGTACGGCCCGTTCGTCAGCGAACAGCTCATCCGCGAGGCCCTGCATCCGTATCGCGACGACGTGGTCGTCGCGACCAAGGGCGGCTTCGCCCGGACCGGGCCGGGGCAGTGGCGCGCACTGGGGCGTCCCGAATATCTGCGCCAACAAACCGAACTGAGCCTGCGTCACCTGGGTCTGGAGCGCATCGACCTGTATCAACTGCACCGCATCGACCCACAGGTGCCGTTGGCCGACCAACTCGGCGAACTGGGTCGGTTGCGGGAGGAGGGCAAGATCCGGCACATCGGATTGTCCGAGGTTTCGGTCGAGGAACTCCGCCGGGCCCGCGAGATCGTCGACATCGTGTCGGTGCAGAACCTGTACAACCTCGCCAACCGCAAGGCCGAGGACGTCCTG
>NZ_WWJX01000275.1 GCF_009865215.1 Streptomyces sp. SID3343
CACCGGCCCGGGGTGGGCCCCGCCGACCGCGCACCGCACGTCGCCCACGACCGCGCCGGCCACGAGCGCGAGCGTCAGATACCGGCCACCACCGACCGGAGCCTTGACGAACTCCTGTACGCCGCGCAGCAACGGCACCCGCACGCCGGTGATCAACTCGCCCGGCCGCAACAGCTGTTCGGCGATCGGACCTTCCTGGGGCGCCAGCAGGTGGGGCGCGACCTCGCGCACGCCTCCCGGCGAACGGCACGACACGGTGGCCTCCAAGGCCGCGAGTACGGGCAGGGAATCGGCGGCCGGTCCGCTCGATGCGATATTGCCGCCGAGGGTGCCCATCGCGCGCACCTGAGCGGTACCGACCTCGTTGGCGGCGGCGGCGAGAGCGGGTACGAGCGAGGCCAGATCGGCCCCCGCGAGGCGGGCCCAGGTGAGCCCGGCCCCCAACGTGGCGAAGCCGTCCTCGTAGCCCCAGCGCCGCAGATCGGCGACCTTCGCCAACCCGATCAACGCCGGCGGCCGTACCGTCCCGGCGTTGACCCGGGGCATCAGGTCGGTTCCCCCGGAGACGGGCATGGCTCGGGGATCGCGCGCGAGCGCCTGCACGGCCTCGTCGAGCGAAAGCGGCATCAAGATCGTCCCGTCCACAGCGGAGCCCACCCTATTCGCCTCCGGCACACGCCGAGCCCCGGGAGCCGACATTCCCCGCCCCCGAATCCGCCGAGAGCCGAAGGCCGACGCCCGCGAGCCCCGCCGAAGGTCAAAGGCCCTGCCCCACAAATGCCACCAAAAACAATTCGGCGCCGACCGGGAAACCCGGTCGGCGCCGAAAGGCGATGCCGCAGCAATCGAGCAACCGCGAAAAGTCGAGTCAGGCGCTACTTGCCGCCCGCTCCACCCTGGCCACCCTTGCCACTCTTGTCCTTGTCCCCGCCACCACCGGCAGGCATGGTCTCGTAGATCTCCTTGCACATCGGGCAGACCGGGTACTTCTTCGGGTCGCGACCCGGCACCCAGACCTTCCCGCAAAGCGCGATGACCGGACTCCCGGACATCGCACTTTCCATGATCTTGTCGCGCTGGACGTAGTGCGCGAAACGCTCGTGGTCACCGTCGCCGTGGGAGAGCTTCGGCGTCTCCTCGATCAGCGTGCCGGTACCCGTCCCGTGCTCCGGCTCCGGGAAGCTCTGGGGAGTGGTCATACGCACCAGTCTAACTAGACCCGCCCCGGGCCCGACCCCCCGGCCGGAACCCCACGAAACCCCCACCGAACAAACCGAACCAGGGAGCCCGACCCACTCCACCCCACCACCCGAACACCACAGCCCACCCAATGCCGAGGAGACCGAACCAAGGGCCTGACCTTCCGCCGCAAAACCGCAGCCGCCCAAGGCCGAGGGACCAGGCCAAGAGGCCTGACCTGCCCCACCCCACCGCCCGAAATCCGCAGCCCACCCAAAGCCGAGGCGACCGGGCCAAGGGCCTGACCTGCCCCACCCCACCACCGCAGACCGCAACCCACCCAAGGCCGAGGAACCAGGCCAAGAGGCCTGACCTGCTCCACCCCACCGCCCGAAATCCGCAGCCCACACACCGAACGCAACGGGTGGTGCGGGTGGGAACACTCCCGAACCCGCCAAAGGCGGAACCGCCCCCACCCGGCCCAAACCGCCCCCGGACCACCCAACCGCCGGCCCCCGGCCCCAGGCCCACCCCGCAGCCCGACCCAACCGCAGCCCCAACCACAGCCCCAACCGCAGCCCCAACCGCAGCCAAAAGCTAATTCAACGTCGGATCCTCCGGATAGGTCGCGACCATCGCGAGTTCGCCACGCTGCCGACGCAACACCGCCCGCCACAACCGATCCGGATCAGGCGTGAACGCGTCCCCCGGCTCGGAGTCGACCACGTACCACGCACCCTGCTTGAGTTCGCCCTCCAACTGCCCGGGCCCCCACCCCGCGTAGCCCGCGAACACCCGCATCGAGCCGAAATCGGCGGCCACCAACTCGGGCGGCACGTCCAGGTCCACCAGCCCGAGCCCCCCGTGCACCCGCCGCCACCCCAGCGGCTCCGCGCCGCCCGGTACCGACGCGATGGCAAGGGCCGAGTCCATCGCGACCGGGCCGCCCTGGAACACCACGGACGGTCGGCTGACGATCTTCGACCACGGCACGAGGACGTCGTTCACGTCGACCGGACTCGGTCGGTTGATGACCACGCCGAGCGTGCCCGCCTCGTCGTGTTCCAAGAGGAAGACCACGCACCGGTCGAAGTTGGGATCGGCCAGCGCGGGCGTGGCCACGAGCAGGCGTCCGGTGAGCGATACCTCGGTCATGGGGTCATGATCCCGCAACCACCGAGTCCCGGTGAGCCGCCCCACGACGAAGACGCGTCGCGAACACGAGACCGGCCGTCGCCCCGAGCAGGTCCGCCGCCGCGTCCCACGGGTCACCGCTGCGGTGCGGCAGGACGAAGTGCTGGACCAGTTCGCTTTCCACCGCGTGTGCCGCGAGCGCGATCCCGAGGACGAGCGGCGAGATTCCGACACGCCGACCGGTCCACGCGATGGCGGAAAACGAAAGAAAATGCACGATCTTGTCACGATGCGGGATGAAGGTAGCCGGATCTCCGGGGCTACCCGGATTGAACAGAATCACGAGATTGAGTACCACCGCAGCCGCGAACGCCCAGTACGCGAGCCTGTCCCTGCCCATCCCAACCCTTCCGAACCGGGTCGAACACCCCTTGCCACGAAGCCCCCCAGAGCTTGCGAACGACACGGGGATCGGTCGAATCCGACTACCGTAGATCGCTGTCGGCCCATCTTCCCTGTCGGCTGCGGTTCTCTAGGAAGTGCGAGGATTCATGCAAGACGACGTGCTCTTGGTTCACGGCGGTTCCCCGCTTGAGGGGGAGGTTCGCGTCAAGGGCGCCAAGAACCTCGTGCCCAAGGCGATGGTGGCCGCGCTGCTGGGCGAGGCGCCGAGCCGACTGCGCAACGTCCCGGAGATCAGCGACGTACGTATCGTGCGCGGGCTGCTTCAACTGCACGGCGTGGCGGTGCGCGAGGGCGACGAGCCCGGCGAACTGCTGATGGACCCGACCCAGGTCGAACAGGCCAACGTCGCGGACATCGACGCGCACGCCGGCTCCAGCCGCATCCCGATCCTGCTGTGCGGGCCGCTCCTGCACCGTCTCGGCCGCGCGTTCATCCCGGACCTCGGCGGCTGCATGATCGGCGACCGACCGATCGACTTTCACCTGAGTGTCCTGCGCGAGTTCGGCGCGGTGATCACCAAGCGCCCCGAGGGCCTGTACATCGAGGCGCCCAATGGGCTCACCGGCACCAAGGTCAGCCTGCCGTTCCCCAGCGTCGGCGCCACCGAGCAGGTCCTGCTCGCGGCGGTCCGTGCGGAGGGCACCACCGAGCTGTCCAATGCGGCGGTGGAGCCGGAGATCATAGACCTCATCTGCGTACTCCAGAAGATGGGCGCGGTCATCTCGGTGACCACCGACCGGGTGATCCGGATCATCGGCGTCGCCCGCCTCGGCGGCTACGACCACCGTGCCCTCCCGGACCGTCTGGAGGCCGCGTCCTGGGCGTGCGCGGCGCTGGCCACGCACGGCGACATCTTCGTCCGCGGCGCCCGCCAGCTCGACATGATGACGTTCCTGAACGTCTTCCGGCAGGTCGGCGGCGCGTTCGAGATCGGGGACGAGGGCATCCGCTTCTGGCACCCGGGCGGCCCGCTCAACGCGATCGCCCTGGAGACCGACGTCCACCCGGGCTTCCAGACCGACTGGCAGCAGCCGCTGGTGGTCGCGTTGACCCAGGCCACGGGCCTGTCGATCGTGCACGAGACGGTGTACGAGCGGCGCCTTGGCTTCACGTCGGCGCTCAACCAGATGGGCGCGACGATCCAGCTCTACAACGAGTGCCTGGGCGGCACGCCGTGCCGGTTCGGCCAGCGCAACTTCCAGCACTCGGCAGTCATCTCCGGGCCCTCGAAGCTGCACGCGACCGACCTGGAGATCCCCGATCTGCGGGCGGGCTTCTCGTACCTGATCGCCGCACTCGCCGCCGAGGGCACGTCGCGGGTGACCGGCATCGACCTGATCGAACGCGGCTACGAGGACTTCCAGGCCAAGCTGGAGGCCCTGGGCGCTCGCGTGGAACTGCCGCTGCGGGTCGCCGAAAGCGTCGCCTGACCGACACCGCACCGCCCCACCGGGCCCCACCAGGCCCGTCCGGGGTCCCGGAAGGGTCCGAGAAGGGCCTTGAAGGCCCCGTGTGGCCCCGTAAACGCCGGAAGGGCGGCTCCCCCGAGGGGAAGCCGCCCTTCCGTTTCTACCGGGGCGCCAAGGGCTTACTTGCCCGAGGCCGCGGCCTTGAGCTTCGAGCCCGCCGAAACCTTGACGCTGTAGCCCGCCGGGATGTCGATCGGGTCACCGGTCTGCGGGTTCCGCGCGGTGCGGGCGGCACGGTGGGTGCGCTCGAAGGTGAGGAAGCCGGGAATCGAAACCTTCTCGTCACCCTTGGCGACGATCTCCCCGACGACCTCGGCGAGGGCGCTCAGTACGGCGTCCGCGTCCTTGCGGGTCACGTCGGCGCGCTCCGCGAGGGCGGCCACCAGCTCACTGCGGTTCATGTGTCACTCCCGTGTCTTGCTGCCCTCCGCCTGAGCCCACGAACGTGGTCACAAACGTGGTGCAGTCCAACTCGCTGTTCTTGCCCCGGGGACGAATCCTGCACTCATCCATGCCCGGAAGCTAATCAAGGACACGCGAAATCACTGGGAAAGCCCCGTGATTTCGCGGTTCCGGCAGATTACGGGGCCGTTAGGGGCCCTCTGCAACCGGGCTGCGAACGGACAGTACGACGATCACCCCGCAGGGTTCTGCCGTTCCGCCAGGACCGCGTCCCGTACCGCCGAGGCGACCACGGCGGACACCTCCGGGTGGAAAACACTCGGAATGATGTAGTTCGGGTTCACCTCGTCGTCGGTCACCACCGACGCCAGCGCCCTCGCCGCGGCGAGGAGCATGTCGTTGGTGATGTGCCGGCTCTGGGCGTCCACCAGGCCGCGGAAAACCCCCGGGAAGACCAACACGTTGTTGATCTGGTTCGGGAAGTCGCTGCGACCCGTGGCCACCACCGCAGCATGCTCCAAGGCGGCCACGGGGTCCACCTCGGGGTCGGGGTTGGCCAGCGCGAACACGATCGCGCCGGACGCCATCGCGGCGATGTCGGAGCCGTCGAGTACGTTCGGCGCCGACACGCCGATGAACACGTCCGCGCCGACCACGGCTTCCTTGAGGGTGCCCGTGAGGCCCTGCTCGTTCGTGTGCTCGGCGATCCACCGCAGGTCCTCGCCCATGTTGGAACGACCCGTGTGCACGACCCCTTGAACGTCCGCGGCCACCACGTGGCCGGCGCCCGCCGACAGGAGCAGCTTGAGAATCGCCGTGCCCGCCGCGCCCGCGCCGGACATGACAATGCGCACATCGCCGAGCTTCTTGCCGACCACGCGCAGCGCGTTGGTGAGCGCCGCGAGCACCACGATCGCGGTGCCGTGCTGGTCGTCGTGGAAGACCGGGATGTCGAGCGTCTCGCGCAGCCGGCGCTCGATCTCGAAGCAGCGCGGCGCGGAGATGTCCTCCAGGTTGATCCCGGCGAAGCCCGGCGCCATGACCTGCACGGCGCGGACGATCTCGTCGGGGTCCTGGGTGTCCAGGCAGATCGGCCACGCGTCGATGCCGGCGAAACGCTTGAACAGCGCCGCCTTGCCCTCCATGACCGGCAACGCGGCCTTGGGGCCGATGTTGCCCAGACCGAGCACGGCGGAGCCGTCGGTGACCACCGCGACGGTGTTGCGCTTGATGGTCAACCGGCGTGCGTCGTCGGGGTTTTCCGCGATGGCCATACACACGCGGGCCACGCCCGGGGTGTAGACCATCGACAGGTCGTCACGGTTGCGGATCGGGTGCTTGGACTGCATCTCGATCTTGCCGCCGAGGTGCATCAGGAAGGTTCGGTCGGAGACCTTGCCGAGGGTCACCCCCTCGATCTCACGGACCGCCGCGACGAGTCGATCGGCGTGTTCGGTCGAGGTGGCGGCGATCGTGACGTCGATCCGCAGCCGCTCGTGGCCCGACGCCGTGACGTCGAGCGCGGTGACCGACCCCCCGGCGGATTCCACCGTGTTCGTGAGTTGGCTGACCGCCCGGCCACCTGCGGGGACTTCCAGTCGGGCCGTGATCGAGTACGAGGCGCTTGGCGCTGCGGGCATGAACTCTTTCTCCTCCGATCGCTGCGGCACCCCGTCTCCCAAGGCGCCGCATCGCTCCCGATGGTCTCACTTCGTGGACACGGACGCGGTCGGGCCCCGCTCTACCCGGGCGCCAAGCCCCCGCAAACTGTGATCCTCACCCCTCACCGATCGTCCCGGCCTCACCGGACACGTCGGCTACGCTGTCCATGACACCGGCTCGATCCAAGCCCCCGGGCCCAACCATTAGTCCCCTAGAGGGACCACTTGCCGCGAGGCGAGCATTGGCGGGTCGGTGTCCTATACATCCCAAACCGGCGGCCCCACCCCAGGGGCCGCCGGTTCGCGTTTGTCGAACGCCCCCGCATCGGACCCGGGCCGAGCAGGTTCTTGGCGAAGCAGCCCGATGGAACCGCCCGCAGTGTCGCCGGCGGTGAGGCCATCGTCGACAGGGACTCGACCATCGCTCGCACTGAACGCGTAAGAGTGTGCGATGTGGTCCGTCCGCCCTGAACCAGCCCGACCGCGTCCTCTGATCGAGACGTTCCCCACCCGTGCGAAGTAGCGACGGCCCGGCACAACCCAGTCGCTGGGTCCTTCGTAGGCAACCGGCCGACGCGTCCCGAATGGCACCGCGTGGTGGACGTCGGAACGCGGAATCGGATCGCCGACCGTTCAACGCGATGGGTACCGTCGGCCCCCGGAGCCGGCTGGAACGACCGCCACTCAGGACTTCCATTCACCGATGATGTGGGCTGCTTCTTGCGGCAACCCTGTTCCTGTGGCCACCGAATACGTCAAGATGCGCTTTTCGACATCGAACGCCAGAAACTCGTAATCAATGGATCGCCAACCGTCGGGTCCGCCATAGAAATCGCCGACGCCCGCAGCATCCACCACCTGCCCGAAATTCATGCCGGAGATATCCCCCGCGATGGGCTCGCGTAGAAAAACCTCTTCCACAACCGGCTCCGACTGCCACTCGTCGCCGTTCTCCACGGCCGTGCGTTGACTGTCCGACAGAAAAAACCAGGGACCGTCGTTCTCGATCACCAGAAGCGCGCGAGTGTGTGCCGCCCCAAAGATCTGGCACGTTTGTCCATCATGCATCATGTGCTCGAACCCGAAGCTGCGACGATGCACGATGTACGGGTCATCGATATCTGGCACCGTAATCGCGATGGAGTGCGACTCCGTGGTCAGGACGTCGATCAATTCTGCTCGAAGGTTTCGACGATGCGGCCAGGTGCGCAGGCAAGAGAAATGCAGCTCGCCACTGAAGAAGGAAGGAGCGCTCTTCCAGGTGGCCAGGACGTTCCAGAGCGGCGGCACCATCCCGACCCACATGGGCACCGGAAACAGCTGACGGTCACAGATGGCGCACGATCCGGCGCTCGGCAACATCGAAGCTCCTCAGGCAACAGCGGGCCTCGGGCCAGGGCAGCCCCAGGAACTGGATGACCTGCTCCACCGCCTCGTCACCGAGGCTGACCAGACCCTTGAGCACGCTCATGCACTCGTCCAGGGTGGCATCCGCGAGATCGACGACGAAGTCGACCGCGTCGCCCACCTTTTCCAGCCCGCCTCGGCCACGTCGCCGGCCTTTTCCAGGCCGTCCTCCGCGAGATCCCTGCCTTGTCCAAGGCGTCTCCGACTATCCCCCAACCCACGGCCGCGCCCCGGTCAACTCATGAGATCGGCATTGGCCTGGTCCCGGGTCACGGTATTCTCCGCCATCGCCACGAGCGTGGGGCCAATACTTGCCATGCCCAACACCAGGTTGTCCGCGCCACGCACGATCGCATCCTGGTTCGCCGCGAAGGTGGCCCCGAACTTCCGGCCGTTCTCGTCGTTCCCCCAAGGCGCCCCCAACCCGGCCAACTCCCGCTTGAACGCATCCGCCGCAGCCCGTAATTGATCGGCTTGGGCTGTGAACGTCGGCACTGATCCCTTGATCTGTGCCTCATCGATCTACAAACCGTCGGCCGCCATCACAACCCCCCGTCACACTTCCGACAGTCGCACCTGGGTGCGACCTTGCCAAAGCGATCGCATTCAACTACGGACAGTACGTACAGACATCCGGATCGTGAGAGCTCTCTCCCAGCCGCGACGGATGCTGTGAAACAGCCACGCCGCGCCTGGGACAGGTCGGCTTGGGTCCTGGGTGGCGTCTGAATCCGCCGCAGTGGGTGCTGCTTTCGCTGCCGATGCGTTCGCGGCGCTTAGAGCCTGTACGGAGTTGCGTTTATTCGGCGGGGTGGAGGCTGCGGATCCAGATGGTCGTGCCCCGTAGGTGAAGTCCCGCCAGGAAGCTTTCGGGTGTTTCGTCATAACGGGTTGCCGGCCCGCGCCAGGCCTTGAGCTTGTTGATCAGCCGTTCGACGGTGTTGCGATCGCGGTAGAGGTCGGCGTCGTGGGAAAGGGGTCGTCCGCCCCGGCTGCCCTTGCGTTTCCGGTGGGCGGCCTGGTCCGCCTTCTCGGGGATGACCACCTTGATGTCGCGTCTGCGCAGGTGGGCGCGGTTGGCGCGGGAGGAGTAGGCCATGTCGGCGCCACGGCGTCGGGTCGGGTGCGCGGTCGACCGACCGGGCCGCGCACCTTGACCTTGCGCAGGACGGGGACGAACCGCGGGCTGTCCGCGGCCTGTCCCTCGGTGAGCGTGAACGCCAGGGGGCGGCAGCGCCGGTCGCACGCGAGGTGGACCTTGGAGGTCAATCCGCCGCGCGAGCGCCCGATGTCCGCCGCCTTCAGCCGTGCTCGGCGTCGGCGTCGGATCCGGCGTCGTTCGAGGCGGTCGGGATCGTCGTCCCGATCGGCTTGCCCTGTTTGCGCTTTTCGCGTTCCCCCTTTGTTCGGCCGGCGGCGTCCTCCAGGGCGGCGAGAACCCCCTCGCCCACGCGCAGGCCCGCCGCGTCCTGATGGGCACGCACCACCGTGGAATCCACGCTGACCAGCGACATGTCCACCTGCCCGCGGCGGGCCGCCTCGGTGATCGTCGCGTCCATCAGAGCCGCGAACACACCGGCGTCGCGCCATTGGCGGAACCGGTCGTAGACCGTCGACCAGGCTCCGAACTCCGGCGGGACCTCCCGCCACCGGCTGCCGGTGCGAAACCGCCAGACCACCCCTTCGAACCGGTCCCGCAACCGTTGCGGATACGGCCCGAACTCACCTGTCGGCAGGAACGGTTCGATCAACTGCCACTCGTCATCGAGGAGTTCACGTCGCGCCACGACAGTGTTCTACCAGTTCACGAACAGGACTGATCACAACTCCGTACAGGCTCTAGTTGCCAGAACGTCCGGGGCGACGGGCCTTGGCACCGCGCCGGCGTAGGTGTCGGTGCAGCTCGCGGGACGCCCACTCGTCCGTGGAGGGGGTGGGGTTGCGGTTGGCGACGGGTGCGGCCGGGTCGCCGCCGGCGGCGACCTCGGGTCCGGCCGGACCCATCGTTCGTGTGATGGCCTTCCGGCCGGTCGGCGCCGCAGGATCGAGACGGGGCGGCGGCCGTGTCCTTCCGCCGACGGCGGTGGACGCGCGGCATGCTCCCTCGGGGCGCCGTGGGTTTTCTGGGACTGACGGTTGTTCAGTTGAGGTCGAGCACGAACCAGACGCGCTTGCCGCCCCCGAAGGGGATCGCCCCACAGTCGGCGGCGAGCGCACGAAGAAGCGGCAGGCCGTATCCGCTCTCCGCGCCGTTGGGCGGTAGGTCGGGTTGGTCAGGGACGACCACCACCGATCGACCGGTGTCGTCCACGGCCACCACGAGTTTGTTGGTCGCGGTGTCGCGGAAAAGGGCGACGCGCACATTGGTGTCGGGCGCGTGCCGAACGCAGTTGGCGAACAGTTCACCGGTGAGCAGCCGCACGGTGTCGGCGGCATGCTCACAGGCTCCGGCTTGTCCGGCCGCGTCCCTCGTGAGGTCACGCACGGACTTCGCGTAGACGCCCATGGCCGCGCATTCCACGGCGATCACAGGCTGATAGCCCTGCCCGACGGTCGGCCGAGCCAGGGGGTCGAAGGGCCTTCTTGCTGCGGACATGTCCTTCTCCCAGGGGTTGCGGGCGAGGTACCACATGTCGCTGCGCGCAGCAGCGGCCCGCCATCCAGCAGGGCCGCGATTCACATCATGCAGTGAAGGGAACGTTCCATGGAATGAATCCGGGAACGTTCCACTCGATCGAGTGAACGGGGATGGTCTGGGTGAATTTCCCTTCATGGTTCTACGAGGATGTGAGGCATACCTGCGTCACCAAGGAGGCGACGAATGCCTGCAACCCCCACATACGCCCGTCGGCGAATCGGCAACGAGTTGCGAAAGCTGCGGCGACAACAGGGCCTGAGCCTCGACATGGTGAGTGATGCGATCGACTGGAATAAGTCCAAGCTCAGTCGCATCGAGACTGCGAAGATGCCCATCTCGCGACACGACCTGCATCTGATCGCATCGATGTACAGCATCGATAGGGACGCATTGGCACGTTTGGAAGATTGGATCCGCCAGGACACCGGAGGCCGACGATGGTGGAACGAATACGCAGACCTGATCACCTCAGCCTACGAAGAGTTCATCTCCCTCGAAGCACACGCTGCGGGGATCTCCACCGCCCACTCCAGCCTGATTCCCGGGCTTCTCCAGTCCGAGGGCTACGCGCGGGCGGTGATCACCTGCGGGCCCTTCGTGCCAGATCCGGACACCGCCGATGCGCTCACTGAGATCAGGATGAAGCGCCAAGAGATAATCACCTCGCGCGCCGCCGTCAAAGTATCGGCCGTGATCACGGAATCCGTGTTGCACAACGAGTACGGGGGACGCAATGTCATGCAAGCTCAGTTGAGACACCTGCTCGACATGACCCGGTTGAGCAACGTGGATCTGCGACTGATTCAGCACGCGTCCATGCAAGGCGTTCTGGTCGGCGCCTTCACCATCTTGACCTTCCCTGACGCCCGAGACCCGAATATGGTGTTCATCGAGCACCAAGGAGGGATCGTCTCCAAAGACAGCGACAGAGACGTCAAACGCTACCGCCGCTACCTCGACCACTTGAGCACAGCCGCCATGAATCAGACAGGCACCCGCGAACTCATCGCCAAGCGATTGGACGAGTCATGACCATAGAATGGCGTAAATCTTCCTACTCGGGCCATGACACGGACTGTATCGAAGTCGCTCGACTCGATGTGCGCACCACCGCTGTTCGCGACACCAAAAATCGCTCGCACGGTGCCTTTGCCTTGCCTTCCACATCCTGGATCGCACTGATCGAGGCTGTGAAGAACGAGTAATGCTCGTCAGCCGCACTGATAAGGCGTGTCCCGTGTCCCGCGTGTGGGATCAGGCTTCGCTGCGGTCCAGTGAGGCGGCATGTCCGATCTCATAGACCCCGCCGAGGCCGCCAAGCTGCTCGACGACATATAGCGATGGCCTCCGCTTGGCCTGCAGCCGGAGAGATCTGTCGGGTCTCGCCGTCCAAGGCGAGATCGAGAAGGGCGCCCGGAGTCTTGGCCACCTCGGCCGGTAGCGGGAGGGTAGGCACGGCGTCGGCGCCTTCGATCCCGGAAGTGTTCGCCTGGGTAAGCCCGGCTTGGCAACCGGTTGACTCTCGGCGAGGTCGAGGGTCGAGTCCGGGTGTAACGCTCACCTTCGCGAGCGCCATCGACAACCGGACCTCGTGCCGCGCCTCGGCGACGTCCCCCGGCTCGGTGAAGCATTCCGGGAGCTCACGTTCGCGCAAGAGCACGTCGATGCCGAGCACGGTCCGCCGGCGCCCGCACCGCCTTCGCCCGCGGCCAGGTCCGGCCGGACTCGTAGCAGGGCACCTGCACCACCAGCGTGCGGATCCACCGGGCGGCATCCGGGGCCGACACCGGCCCATCGGTGCTCGCCTGCACGAGGCACTCGGCCGACTCGACCTGGCTCCGGCCGCGGGCCTGGAAACAGGCCCCGAACCGCCGTCGAACGCGTCGATCCAGGAATGCGTCGAAGCCGCCCCGGCGATCGGTGCCACCACAGTAAAGGTTGTCTCGTAACTCACGAAGTCAGCTGCAGGGGGTGGTTCTTGACGCTCTCTCAACCGATCAGGGCGAGATCGTGCATGCGAGCGACCGCGCTGACGGCCCGGAAAACGCCGTCTCCCTTGCGGCGACAGTTGCGCAGGGCCTTCCGGTTCTTCATGCGGGAAAAGACGTGCTCGACGTGGGCCCGAACCCGACGATGGTCGCGGTTGTGCTCCTCCTTCCAGGCCACGAGCTCGACCTGCCCGACGGCACGGCAATGCGGGATCAGGGCGCCGGTTCCCCGGTAGGCGCCGTCTGCCGGGACCGTGGCGTCACCGCACGCAGTGTCCACGCCCGACTCGGCGAACGCCCGACAGTCGTTGCGGTTCCCGGGCGACGGACGCCCCACCGCGAGGACCAGATGGGTGTCCGCGTGGACCATGACCTGGAGATTCGTCGAGAACCGGTAGTTCTTCGACGCCGCCACCTCGCGATCCCGCGTCAGAACCAGCGTGCCGTCCGAGATCACCACCTCGCCCGCCCGCAGTTTCGCCCGCGGCGGGTCGAGCGCGAGAAAGGGACTGTGACGGTCGACGATGCGATGCGCCGCCGCGTGCGAGACACCGAACAACGGTCCGAGTCGACGCATGGTCAGGTTCGTTCGCAGATCCAACGCACGACCACCCCGAACTCGAACGGCCCGCACCAACCTCCAGCAAGGGCGGTGCCATATTCACTCGCGTATGGCGATCACCGCCTGCCACCCTGCTCCCATGGATGACGTGGAAGTACTTCTCATCGGAGGCCGAGCCGGTGTCGGCAAGACGTCGGTGGGGTGGGAGGTTTCGGCGCAACTGCGCGCCGTAGCGGTCGCGCACGCCATCATCGAGGGCGACTTCATGGGACAGGTTCACCCGGCACCGGAAGGGGACCCTGACCGGTCGGAGATTACCGAGAGCAATCTGACGGCCGTGTGGGCGAACTTCGCGCAGCGTGGTTACCGCCGTCTGATCTATACCAACACCGTGAGCGTGTTGCCCGAGGCCACGGGCATGTTCGAGCGGGCCATGGGAGCCGGGGTACGGATCGTGCGGGTCCTGCTCACAGCGTCCGATGTCACTACCCGCGAGCGTCTGGCCGGCCGGGAACTCGGATCGGAGTTGGAGCGGGAGTTGGAGGGCAGCATCCGCAAGGCGCGGCTCCTGGAGCAAGGAGTCCCGGCCGGAACTGTGCGCGTGGTAACCGACGGGCGGCCGGTCGTGGATATCGCACGCGAGGTGGTGGCCGCCACCGGTTGGGCCGGGCAGCACGCCCCCCTCAAGTCCTGACCTTGCTGATTGGAGCGGGTGCGGGCACGGGCCACCCCTAACTTCTCGGGCATGACAAAGAAAGACCTGGTAGCCGAGGCCGTGCAGTTCTACCTCGATGCCCGGCGCGAGGAGATGCACCAGCTCGACGGTACGCGCGCTGCCCGAGTCGCTCTCTTGGCAGGACTGACCCGCGAACAACTCGACGCGGTCGGCGGGGTCGACGAGAAGGATTGACGAATCACACATGTCCCGTGTTCGACCGACGTTGCGCTGCCTGCGCGAGGATCTGACACTGCTTCCGAGTTCGGTGGACGAGCCTCTCGACGAGATCAACCATCCGCTGTTGACCAAGGTAAAGCAGCAGTTCACTGCCTCGGAAACACCACGCGAACGCATCGCCTCCGTCGACGATCGGGTTCTGTTCAAAGCGAAAATTCAGCATTTGGCGTGGCGCCGTGTGGGCAGACGAAACCGGCACTGACGTCAGGGCCTT
The DNA here is from genome assembly GCF_009865215.1 of Streptomyces sp. SID3343. Lineage (GTDB taxonomy): Bacteria > Actinomycetota > Actinomycetes > Streptomycetales > Streptomycetaceae > Embleya. Next base: position 14,075 of record NZ_WWJX01000275.1, read on the forward strand.
CTGATCGCGGCCGGCCACCGTGAGGACGGCAGCACCGACGATTTCCACGCTGCCCTCGCCATGAGTACGGAGGCGGCGCGATCGCGTTACAACGCCCAGCACACATCGCCTTCGACTACGAAGACGTACACAGCGCGTCTGCTTCCCACCGATGCCGACCGTGCACGCTACGCGGCCGAAGCCGCTGCCCGTTTCGGACGTCGTCTCGCCGCAGTGGTCCGCGAACTTGCCCGCGCGTCCCTACTCGACGGGCAAGAACACATGGACACGATCGGTGGCGCGTCGCTCGGCATCCAAATCCGTGCGGCCCAGGGTCACGAGACCTACGTCGCGGTTCGAATCGTCGGTTCGGTGCCCGACGCGATCTCGGTCACGGTCCTGGATCTGGTTCCGGGCTGTGACCTCGACGGCTGGTTTCCCGAATTCTCCTTGCCTGAGTGCTCACTGCGGACCGCCGAGCAGGCATGGTCCAATCTCATAGACCCCGCCGAGGCCGCCAAGCTCCTCGACGACATCCAGCCAAAACCTCCGCCTGGCCTGCGGCCGGAGAGATCTGTCGGGTCTCGTCGTCCAAGGCGAGATCGAGCAAGGCGCCCGGAGTCTTGGCCACCTCGGCCGGTAACGGGAGGGTAGGCACGGCGTCGACGCCTTCGATCCCGGAAGTGTTCGCCTGGGTAAGCCCGGCTTGGTGGCCCGTTGGCTTTCGGTGAGGTCGAGTTCGGTGTGACGCTCGCCTTCGCGAGCGCCATCGACAACCCGTTCTCGTGCCGCGCCTCGGCGACGTCCCCGGCTCGGTGAAGCATTCCGGGAGCTTGCGTTCGTGCAGAAGCACGTCGATGCCGAGCACGGCCGCCGGCGCCTGCATCGCATCGCCTTCGCCCGCGGCCCGGTCCGGCCGGACCCGTAGCAGGACACCTGCAACGCCGGCGTGCGGATCTACCGAGCGGCGTCCAGGACCGACGCCGGCCCATCGGTGCGCCCCGCCCGCACGAGGCACTCGGCCGGCTCGACCCGGCTCCGGTCGCGGACCCGGCGACAGCCCGCGAGCCAGGCGCACGTACTACGCCCTTCGTACCGAGCGGGCCGCCGCCACGGAAGCCAAAACCGCGCCCAAGGCGATCCACGCCGCCAGCACCACCAAGTGTTCGCCTGCGCCGTTGCCGTCGAAGAAGGCGGTCGAGCGCAGGAGGTTGCCGCCCGCGCCCGGTGGCAGGAACTGGCCCAGGGCGCCCCATGGTTGCGGGAGCATCTCCGGGGCGCTGGTCATTCCCGACAGCGGGTTGCCGATCATGAACATGGTGACCGCGCCGATCCCGATGCCCGGCCGACCGAGCAGGGCGGCGAAGCCGATGATCGGCAGGTTGACGGAGAGCATGAGCAGCATCACCGCGCCCGCGTTGACCGCGTACGGGCCCGTCAGGGCGCCGACCCACCCCTGAAGCATCCCCGTGGCCGCGAACCCGCCCAGGACTGCGAACAGGCCGGCGCCGGCGAGGCGCAGGCGCAGCTTCGGCACGGCCAGGGTCAGGAAGATTCCGCTGAGCATCGCGGTCATCACCAGCGGCAACACCGCCCCGCCCAGTCCCGCCCCGCGCGGATCGTCCGCCGGAGCCGGTACGACGTCGACGACCGGCACGGCCC
>NZ_WWJX01000276.1 GCF_009865215.1 Streptomyces sp. SID3343
CTTCGGCACGACGGTGTGGGTAGGTCCTTCGGTGCCCATCGCCCGATCGGCCTGTCGACACGACGCGCGCCGTCGGCGGTCGGCGAGGACGCGAGGCGTCGGCGCCTAACCGGCGTTGAGGTCGCGGTATTCCGGGAGTTGCCAGGCGCCGCCTCGGTCCTCCTTCGTGTGGCGCGCGACGAGTTCCGGGATGCGCAGGAAGCAGGCCAACGCGGTGACGGTGTGAAAGGCGTCGACGGCCAACTTGTTCCTGGGCATGCCCAGTCGCAGGAGGTGCGGCTTGACCTGGGCCTGGATCTCGTTGACGAAAGGCCGCAGCGTGGTGTCGTAGTTCGCCAGGGCGGTGGGTAGATCGTCGGAATGCCGGTTGATCTCGCCGGCCAGGACGTATGCGCCGACCAGGCCACCGGAGACTCCCATGCCGCTGAAGGGGGAAGCGCAGTGAGCGGCGTCTCCGACCAGGACCACGCGCCCCTTCGACCACGTGTCCGTGCGCACCTGCAGCACTTCTTGGGAGTAGAAGTCGTCGGCCGTGCCCATGCCTTCGAGGAAGCGCTCGGTCTGCCAACCCGCGTCACGGAACCTGTCGGTCCAGAACTCTTTTCGGCGCTCGATCGGCTCTCGGTGGACGGCTGAGGACTCCTTGGAGTCTTCCCGCAGTACGAAGTAGACCTGGGTCTCGGTGGGGTTGTGACTCCTGCGCATGATCATCCGGCCGCCGGGAGCGAGGTAGGTGTCTCGGATGTTGCCGTCCGTCGCGATGCGTGGGACGAACCAGTAGGCCATGTGGATGCCCACTCGCCAGTAGGGGTCAGGGGTTCCGGGCGGCAGGACGGCCCGCCGCAGCCGCGACCCCTGTCCGTCCGCGCCGACCAGGAGATCGAACTCGCCGCAAGAGCCGTCCGAGAAGTGGGCGACCACTCGCCTCTCGTCCTGCTCGAATCGGTCCACGCTCACGCCGAAGACGTGCTCCACGTCCTCCTTCGTCGCGTCGTGGAGGATGCGCACCAGGTCACCGCGCATGATCTCGTACTCGGACGTCAGGGTCTGCCGGCCTCGACCCGAGGTGTTGGCCATGATCGTCGCCCTCGCCTTGCCGCGAGCGTTCACGAAGGCGACGCCCGCTTCGTCCACGAGCTTGCTCCTGACGACGTCGAGGAGCCCCATGCGTCGTACGGCGTCGATGCCCTGGCCTCGAAGATCGACCTGGGCGCCGGTGGCCCGCAACGCCGGGAAGCGTTCGACGACGGTTACCCGATGGCCGCCTCGGGCGAGGTGGTAGGCCAGAGCCTCTCCCGCGATCCCACCGCCACAGACGAGAACCCTCAAGGAGGGAACTCCTGATCCGCGTGCCATGGCAAGACCCTCTTTCTATCGGTGATAGGTGGACGGATTTACAGCGTCGCCTATCACCGATAGGTTGTCAACGTGAAGTTGAACCGAGGGACCGTCGTCGACGAGGCGCTCGACCTGCTCGACGAGGTCGGCTTGGACGCTGTCAGCACCAGACGTCTCGCGCAGCGACTGGGCGTCGAACAGCCGTCGCTCTACTACCACTTCCGGAACAAGAAGGAGCTGCTCGACGCCATGGCCGAGGCCGCCATGACGCCCCATGCGACGGCACCGCTACCGGAGCCCGACGACGACTGGCGGGAGTGGTTCCTCAAGAACACCCGCGGCTTCCGCAACACCTTGCTGCTACGCCGCGACGGTGCGCGGCTCCACGCCGGAAGCCGCCCGGGAGGGACGGACCTCGACCGAATCGGCCACAAAATGGCGTTCCTGCTGGCATGCGGCGTGCCTGAGCGCGATGCCCGGATGGCGATGCTGGCTGCCGGCCGCTTCACGATCGGCTGCGTGCTGGAGGAGCAGGCGGACGCCGACCCCGGTAACAGCGCGGGCCGTCCCGCCGTCCCGCCGATCGAGATCGAGCACGAGTCGGCCTTCGAAGCGGGACTGGCTCTCCTCTTGGACGGTCTGGCGAACCGCGTCGACAAGGCC
>NZ_WWJX01000277.1 GCF_009865215.1 Streptomyces sp. SID3343
GGTCGCGGCCGGGCCGGTCCGGCGGGCGTCGTCGGGCAGTGCGAACCACGTCTCCACGACGGCGAGTGCCTGCGGGCGCTCGCCCGCGCGCTCCAGCAGATCGGCCGCGCGTTCGTAGGTCCAGGCGGTATGCATCCGCGCGTGCACGCCGTGCAACAGCGTGGCCAGCTCGCGCAGTTCCTCCCGGTCGAATCGGTCCGCGAGCGGTGTGCCCTCCAACGTCCAACCGTCCAGACTTCGACGCGGTCGAACGAGATCGGGTCCCGGTACGGCCTCGTTGCCGTGTGCTGTCCTGCGCCCGACCCCGAACAGTGCCATCGCGCTCTCGTACTCCCTCCGCATCCGGTTCGTGGGTACGACCGGGTGAACGGTTGTCGATTGTGGCTGCCGGGTCCGGCCCTCGAGGCTGCCTCGGCGCTGCCTTGTGCACAACGAGCGTACGAGGGACGGCGACGGCGCGTAAGTGCGTCCGTGCGCGTGCGGCGGGCGGGGCGCACGGACACCGGGAGCACGCGCCAGTACTGTTCGTGTCATGCCCGGCTATGACGACGATCTGCGCTTCGCCCACGTTCTCGCGGACGCCGCCGACGCGACCACCATGGACCGCTTCAAGGCGCTCGACCTGCGGGTCGAGACGAAGCCGGACATGACCCCGGTCAGCGACGCGGACAAGGCCGCCGAGGAGGTCATTCGGCACCAACTCGGGCGTGGCCGACCGCGCGACGCGGTGCTCGGCGAGGAGTTCGGCTCCAGCGGCCACGGTCCGCGTCGCTGGGTGATCGACCCGATCGACGGCACCAAGAACTTCGTCCGCGGCGTTCCCGTGTGGGCGACGCTCATCTCGCTGATGGACGGCGACGAGTCGGTGATGGGCCTGGTCTCGGCGCCGGCGCTCGGTCGTCGCTGGTGGGCGTCCAAGGGCGCGGGCGCGTGGACGGGGCGCAGCCTCACCCAGGCGTCGCGCTGCCGGGTGTCCCAGGTGTCCTCGGTCGAGGATTCGTCCTTCGCGTACTCCAGCCTGGGCGGCTGGGAGGAGCGCGGCCGACTCGACGACTTCCTCGATCTCACCCGGGCCTGCTGGCGCACGCGCGCCTACGGCGACTTCTGGTCCTACATGCTCGTCGCGGAGGGCGCGGTGGACATGTGCGCCGAACCCGAGGTGAATCTGTGGGACCTCGCGGCGGTCTCGGTGATCGTCGAGGAGGCGGGCGGCCGATTCACCTCCCTGGCCGGCACCCCGGGCCCCGCCGGCGGCAACGCGGCCGCCTCCAACACCCTCCTGCACGACGAACTCCTGGCGCGCCTGGGCGAACCCCACCCCCACGACTGACCGCATCGCTCGGCATCGCCCCCGACTCGGCCGAGCACCGGCCCCGTGCTCGGCGCGCCCGCGCCTTGGACGCGCCACGGGCCCTTCGTCCCACGTTCGGGTGAGATGGGCGCTATACCTTCCCTTGACCTTCGGGTGCATGTGACTATGTGAAAACAGGGGCTTGTGAACTTGTGAATTCGTTCGCAAGCGACGACCCGCGTTGCCACACAACACCCGACGGAGGTGGTGTCGCATGCTCGTCCGCGACGGCATGAGCACGATCGTGTTGACCATCGGACCCGCCCACACCCTGCGCGCCGCCGCGCGCCTGATGGCCGCCCGCCGGATCGGCGCGGCGGTCGTGATCGACCCCGACACGTCGGGGCTGGGCATCCTGACCGAGCGCGACATCCTGGTGTCGATCGGCTCCGGCCAAAATCCCGACGTGGAGTTCGCCGGCGACCACCTCACGTCCGACGTGGTCTTCGCGACGCCCACCTGGACCCTGGCCGACGCCGCGTCCGCGATGACCCGCGGCGGCTTTCGCCACCTGATCGTGCTCGACGGCGGCGACGTGCTCGGGATCATCTCCGTGCGCGACATCGTCCGCTGCCAAATCCACGAGGCCCAGCGCTCCGCGGAGTTGGTGGGTTGACCCCGGCGGGCGACCGGCCGCGACCCGGTCGCCCGCGTCCGGGTCAACGGACGCCGTCCACCCGCTCCATGGGGTCCCCGTCACCGACCTCGCGGACCTCGTCGGCCTCGCCGGTGACCACGACCGCGTCGCCCGCGTCGCGGCCGCGGAACAATCGCGCCGGGATCACCCGCTCGAACCGCTTCGAGCGCGTCGCGGCCAACGGCCCGAGCACCGCCATCACCAACACGTATCCCGCGATGAACGGCGCGAGCCGCGCGTCCAGTCCACCCGCGCTCGCCGCGACGGCCGCCAGCACGAGCGCGAACTCGCCCCGGGACAAAATGGTGAACACCACGTTGGACGCCTCGGTGCGGCCGAAGCCGTGGATGCGCGCGGCGGCCACCCCGGCGATCCCGTTCAGGACGAAGGTCGACACCACCGCGAGCGCGACCGGACCGGCCACCTTCACCAGGTCGCCCGGGTCGATCGACAGCCCGAACGAGAAGAAGAAGATCGCGCCGAACGCGTCGCGCAACGGGTGCACGAGCGCGCGGATACGCGGCGCGCTCTTGGTCGCGCCCAGGATCAGGCCGATCATGAACGCGCCCATCGCGTCCGAGACGCCCAGTTCCTCCGCGACGCCCGCGGTCAGGATCGCGAGCCCGGTGAAGATCACCACGAGCAGTTCGTCGTCCTTGGTCGAGATCAGCCGGCCGACGATGCGGGTGCCCCACCGCGCGATCGACGCGAGCACGATCAGGAAGCCGAACGCCTTGCCGAAGTCGAGCGCGGCCGCGCCCAGGCCGTCCGCCTGGCCGAGCACCGGCTGAAGGCCCGCGAGGTACAGCGCGAGGAAGACGTCCTCGATCACGATGACGCCCAGGATCAGCCGGGTTTCGGGGTTGCCGAGCCGGCCCAGGTCGACGAGCACCTTGGTGACGATCGCCGACGAGGAGATGCCCACCACCCCCGCGAGCACCATCGCCTCGCGGATCCCCCACCCGAGCGCGAGGCCGAACAGGAAACCACCGCCCACGTTCAGGACGAGATAGAGCGTGCCGACCCCGACCAGGCGCCTGCCGCCCGACACGAGGTCGTCCAGATGGAATTCGAGACCGAGGTAGAACAACAGGAAGACCAGGCCGATGGCACCGAGCAGCTTGAGGTCGGCGGGGTTGTCGACGAGGGCGATGCCGGGGGTGTTGGGGCCGAACAGGATGCCGGCGAGCATGAACAGCGGAATCGTCGGCAACCCGATGCGGGCGCCGGCTCGGGCGAGGATTCCGGCGGCGAGAAACGCGCCGCCGAGTGCGATCAGGGCCTCCGCGAGATGCACGAAGATCACCGTCCTTCCAGGGGCGGTGGTCGAATACGGGCGTCGTCGGGGACCGAATCGGCCGCGGCACCGGGCCGCGGCCGGGTCAGGTCCCGGCGACCGCCGGTGGGCCGCGTGCGGGCGGATTCGAACCGTGCCCCGAGCGGACGTCGCGCTCCACCGCGGCGGCGCGCACCGTGCCGCGTTCGGGAGAGGCAGGGCGCCCGGCCGCGACGAACGTCGCGTGGCCGGGGCCGGGTTCGGGCTCGGGTTCGGGCTGGGGATCGGGCCGCTCGACGTCGGTGGCGGTGGGTCCCGCGGGCGTCGACGAGGACGGCACGAAGGCGGGCGCGCGGTCGGTGCCGTGCGGTCCGCCGGTGGTTGTCGTGCCGTGCACGTTGGCGGCGGCCACCGGCAACGAACCACCGAGGCCCTCGCCGCGGGTGAACCCCGCCCCGCACGCGGCCACGAGCGAGAGCACCAAGAGCAGCGCGACGACCGGCACCGAAAGGCGATCCGGCCGCTGCGGCACACGTGCTCCCCTCCGCCCGGATGCGTCCGGACGCGCGTCATCGATTGACTTGGGGAAGACTTTACCATTCGATGACGCGGAGCATGCAAACGACGAAGGAGCCCGGGCGCGCCCGGGCTCCTCGTACAGCGGCCGCGGACTCCTCGCGCAACGGCGACGAGAAGATCGGCGACAGTGGATAAAACGCCGCCCGACACCGATTCACGGCTCAGGTGTCGGGCGACGCGTCTTGGGGTGGATCGGTCAGGCGCGGAGGTCTTTCACGGCCGCCGCGATCCGGTCGCCGTAGGTCTGATCCGCGGCCCGGAAGTGGCCCACGACCCGGTCGATGATGTCGTCGCGCGACACCTTGGCCAGGAAGCCGGAGATGTTGGCGACGAGCCGCTCCTGCTCGGGCGCGGTCATCAGCCGGTACAGGTTTCCGGCCTGGACGTAGTCGTCGTCCTCACGGTGCGTCGGCGCCTCGTGCGTGCCGGTGAGACCGGTCACCTCGGTCGACGCCCACAGCGGCGCGCCGCTCTCGTTCGGGCCGCCGAAGCTGTTCGGCTCGTAGTTCTTGGCCCGGCCGCCCGGGTTGGTCGCCATCGCCCCGTCCCGACCGTGGTTGCGGGCGATCGCGGCACGCGGCGCGTTGACCGGCAGTTGGGTGTGGTTGACGCCCACCCGGTAGCGGTGCGCGTCGGCGTACGCGAACAACCGGCCCTGGAGCATCTTGTCCGGGCTCGGGCCGATGCCCGGCACGAAGTTGGCCGGGCTGAACGCGGCCTGCTCGACGTCGGCGAAGACGTTCTCCGGATTGCGGTCGAGCACGAGCCGGCCGACCTCGATCAGCGGGTAGTCGGCGTGCGGCCAGACCTTGGTCAGGTCGAACGGGTTGAACCGATACCGCGCCGCCTCGGCGACCGGCATGATCTGCACCTTGAGCGTCCACGACGGGTGGACCCCGGCGTCGATCGCGTTGATCAGGTCGCGCTGGTGCGAGTCGGGGTCGGCGCCGGCGAGCTCCGCGGCGGCCTCGGCGGTCAGGTTCCTGATGCCCTGGTCGGTCTTGAAGTGATACCTCACCCAAAACGCCTCACCGGCGGCGTTGGCCCACTGGTAGGTGTGGGACGAGAAGCCGTCCATGTGCCGGTACGAGGCCGGGATGCCGCGGTCGCCGAACAGCCAGGTCACCTGGTGGATGGCTTCGGGCGAATGCGACCAGAAGTCCCAGACGTTGTCGGCCTCTTGGCTGCCCGTGTACGGGTCGCGCTTTTGGGTGTGGATGAAGTCCGGGAACTTCAGCGGGTCCTTGATGAAGAAGACCGGGGTGTTGTTGCCGACGAGGTCGTAGTTGCCCTCCTCGGTGTAGAACTTCACCGCGAAGCCGCGCGGGTCGCGCACCGCGTCGGCCGAACCGAGGTTGCCCGCGACGGTCGAGAAGCGGGTGAACACCTCGGTGCGCCGCCCGGGTCGGGCCAGGAAGTGCGCCCGGGTGAAGCGCGACATGTCCGCGGTGACCTCGAAGTAGCCGAAGGCGCCGGAGCCGCGGGCGTGCACCACGCGCTCCGGGATCCGCTCCCGGTTGAACCTGGCGAGCTTCTCGATCAGGTACTGGTCCTGAAGCAGCAACGGCCCGCCCGGACCGGCGGTGGCGCTGTTCTGGTTGTCGGCCACCGGTGCGCCCGATTCGGTGGTCAGCGTGTGCGGTGTCTGCTGCGTCATGACGGTGCCCGTCTCCCGTGGTGTGACTGCGGTGATCCGGAGATCAACCTACGCACTGATTTGGACTTTGTCTAGAACAGTAATTGGACCAGATCCAATCCAGGGCCGTGTATCGTCATGTACATGAGCGACCTTCTGGAACGACTGCGCGAACGGGGATGGCGCCTGACCGCGCAGCGTCGTGTCGTGGCCGAGGTCCTGAACGGCGACCACGTCCACCTGACCGCCGACGACGTGCACGCCCGAGCGGGTGCGCGGCTGCCCGAGATCAGCCGGGCGACCGTGTACAACACGCTCAACGAACTCGTGGCACTGGGCGAGGTGCTCGAAGTGGGCACCGACGGGCGCGCGAAGCGCTACGACCCCAACGCGCGCAGCGCGCACCACCACCTGGTGTGCGGCGTGTGCGGCACGATCCGCGACGTACACCCGGACTGCGACCCGGTCGCGGGCCTGTCCGAGGCCGAGCGCTTCGGCTTCGAGATCTCCGGCGCCGAGGTCACCTTCCGAGGCGTGTGCCCCGACTGCGCGTCGGGCCGGCCGGCGAAGTCCGCGACCTAGAGCGCGGACCCTCCCGGGTCGGCATCCGCGGTACGCCGCACCAGACGCACCGCGCCCGCTCGGGCGGCCCGACGCAAGCCGGAGCGTTCGGCGTCGAGATGGGCGTGCAATATGTCCAAATCCTCGTCCACGCCGCATTCGGCGAGGCCGAGCAGCAGCCCGGGCGACGGATGCGTACGCAGGAAGTCGCGATACGCGGCGGCCGGATCCGTGCCGCCCGCCAGCAGCCTGCGCCGCGCGGCGTCGCGCACCTTGGCCGAGCGGTCGGCCAACGCCCCCACCAGCGCCGCCGCTTCGACGCCCGCGGGCAACATCTCCACCGCCCGCGCACGCACCCCCGGATCGGGCACCCGCAGCAACCGCAGCGCGACCGGATGCCGCTCCCGACCGCGCAGTCGAGCAAGCAGCGCGTGCCCGGCGGCGGTTCGGCACGTGTGGTCCGCGTCGCGCAGCGCGACCGCCAACAACGCGCGCTCGTCGAGCAGTTCGACCCCGAGTCGACGCACCGCGGGTTCCGCGGCGGTGCCCAGGCCGCCTCCTACGGTACGCAGCCCAGGGCCCTTGAGCAGCGCGTCGCGATACGCGTCGAGCACGCCCGCGGCGCGCGAGCGACCCCGCATCGCGTGCAACAGCGGCACCACCACCCGCACCTCGTCCGGCTCCACGTGCCACAGCAACGCCGCCGTGGCCCGCTCCCGCACCGAGTCGACCCAGTCGTCGGTGCGCAACGCCAGGAACACCGAGGCCATCGGACCGGGTTCGGCGGCGAGCCGGACCACCGCCTCCTCGCGCAGGCCGCCGTTCTCGTCCAGGCTGATCAGCGCCGCGACCAACGGGTGCGTGCGGGTGCGCAGCAGCGTCCTGGTCGCGGCGAGCCCCTCGAAGGCGCCGGCCGCCGCACGCGGGCGGGCAAGGCGGTCCAGCCGCACGAGGACGGCCGCGGGCA
>NZ_WWJX01000278.1 GCF_009865215.1 Streptomyces sp. SID3343
GGCGGCCGTGCTGCGCGAGGGCCGCGACGCGACGCTGGTGGCATACGGCCCGGCCGTACCGGTGGCCCTGCGCGCCGCGGAAGCCGCGGCGCGGGAGGGGCGCAGTCTGGAGGTCGTGGACCTGCGCACGCTCGTCCCCTTCGACGACGACACCGTGGTCGCGTCGGTGCGGCGCACCGGCCGGTGCGTGGTGGTCCAGGAGGCGCAGGGCTTCGCCGGATTCGGCGCCGAGATCGCCGCCCGGGTCCAGGAGCGCTGCTTCCACTCGCTGGCCGCGCCGGTGCTGCGAGTCGCCGGGTTCGACATCCCGTATCCGCCGCCGAAGCTGGAGCACGCGCACCTGCCCGGAGTCGACCGCGTCCTCGACGCGGTGGACCGGTTGCAGTTCGACGACCGTCCCGACGTGCGCCACCTGGTCCAGGGGGCGGCGTGAGCACCGACACGCGCCAAGCGCAGGTCTTCCTCCTGCCGGACCTGGGCGAGGGGTTGGCCGAGGCCGAGATCATCGACTGGAAGGTCGCGGTCGGTGACACGGTCACCGTCGACCACATCGTGGTCGAGGTGGAGACGGCGAAGGCCGCCGTCGAGGTGCCGGTGCCGTACGCGGGCACGGTGCTGCAACTGCACGCCGAGGCCGGCGCGACGCTCGCGGTGGGGCGGCCGCTCATCTCGGTCGGGCCGGCGCTCTCGGCGGGGCCGGCGCCGACGGATGCCGACGCGGGGGCGCCCGTGGCGGGTCGTCCCGACGAGAAGGCCGCCGACGGCCACCTCGACGAGGCCGCCGAGCGCTATCGCGAGGAAGAGCAGGCGGGCTCCGGCAACGTCCTGATCGGTTACGGCACCGGCCACGAGCCCACATCCCGACGCCGCCGGCGCGCCCCGACGGGGCAAGTCCCGCCGCCTGTCGCCGAGTTCGAGGCAGCGCCCGAACCGGCCACCGGCGGGGCGCAATTGGTGATCTCGCCGTTGGTCCGCAAACTCGCGCGCGACCACGGCGTGGAGATCGCCGAGCTGGCGCCCACCGGACCCGGAGGTGTGCTCCGACGCCAGGACGTGGAAGCGGCCATCGAACGGGCCAGGGCCGCGAGTTCGGCCACGACCGACCCCGCGGACCCGGCCGACCCCGCCGATCACGACGCGCACGAGCGCATACCGTTGCGCGGCCTGCGCCGCGCGGTCGCGCGCAAGCTCGCCCGCAGCCGGGCCGAGATCCCCGACGCCACCACATGGGTGGACGTGGACGCGACGGCCCTGCTGGCCGCCAAGAACACTCTCCGGGCGGCCGGCGGCGAGCAACGCATCGGTCTTCTGGCGCTGTTGGCCCGGATCTGCGTCGCCGGTCTGCGGCGCTTCCCCGAGCTCAACTCCAGCGTGGACACCGACCGCGAGGAGATCGTCCGCTACGCGCACGTCAACCTGGGCTTCGCCGCGCAGACCGACCGGGGCCTGGTGGTCCCGGTGGTCCGCGACGCGCACACGCTCACCACCGCGCAGATCGCGGCCGAGCTGAGCCGGTTGACCGAACTGGCCCGCACCGGCGACCTGATGCCTGCGGCGCTGACCGGCGGGACGTTCACCCTCAACAACTACGGCGTGTTCGGCGTCGACGGCTCCACCCCGATCATCAACCACCCCGAGGCCGCCCTGCTCGGGGTCGGTCGGATCGTCGACAAGCCCTGGGTCGTCGACGGCGAACTCGCCGTCCGCAAGGTCACCCAGCTCTCGCTGAGCTTCGACCACCGGGTGTGCGACGGCGGGGTGGCCGGCGGCTTCCTGCGCTACGTGGCCGACTGCGTCGAGCGCCCCACCACCTTGCTGGCCGACGTCTGAACCGCGGAGCGGTCGCCCGGGGCCGGCCGTCCCCGGCGACCGATCCCGCGGTCGGGTCGACCCGGGCGTGCTCGGGGTCAGCAGGCGTTCAGGAGCGACGTGAGGGTGGCCTTCTCGGTGGCGTCGACGGTCAGCGCGTAGTCGTGCTTGACCTGGACCCAGGCTCGGGCGTACGTGCACTGGTAGGAGGTCTGGGGGAGCCACTGCGCGGGGTCCCGGTCGCCCTTGGAGCGGTTGGAGGAGGCGGAGACCGCGATCAGTTGGGGGTCGTTCGTGTCGTTGGCGAAGGTGCGGCGCTGTGGCGTGGTCCAGGCCCACGCGCCCGAGGCCCAGGCCTCGGACAGCGGGACGAGGTGGTCGATGTCGAACGTCGACGGGTTGGTGGTGACGACGTTGTCGTAGGCGCTGGTCCACGTGCCGGAGGTGGACTTGCACGCCGCGTCGGTGACCACGGCGACGCCGTCGCGCTTGAGGATCCATTCCCGGGTGTCGCACGTGCCGGAGACGGTGATCCAGGTCGGGAACAGATCGCGGTCGTAGGAGTCCGCGTGCGACTCGGGGGCGGCGGACATCGCCGCCAGGTACGACCGGGCGGTGGCGGCCGAAACGGGTGTCGGCAACGCCGCCGAGGCCGGGGCCGTCGCCGAGCCGGCCACGATCAGGGCGAACCCGCAAACGACGGTGCCTATTCGACGGAGGGAGAACATCGAGGTCATCACACGCTCCGAAAGGTCGGTATCAGGACGGGAAACCCGAACCCGGGCACCCGAGACACGACCAGCGTGCCCGAGCGCGATGCTCGGGCACAGACCCCCAAGACATGAACAATCGATGGCGAGTTGCCCGTCCGGACGGCCAATCATCGGATCGGGGCGCGGAGTTCCCCGAGGCCGCGTCCCCGACGAAGGGCGCGGACGCGACGCGCTCGCGACGGCAACCGCCGTGCGTGCCGCCCGAGTCGGCGCATGCAGCCTGCTCGCGCGGTAGCCGGGTGAGCAGGTCGACGGCGGGTTCGGTCGACCGGATGCGCGAATGATCGGGCCGTGAGCGGAATGGGCGGGGATCGCCGTTCCGGAGAATTGCTGCGGGTTGTCACATAGTCTGACCGCCTTGTCGTTTCTCCGGGGGGAGTCTTCGATGGCACTGCCAGTCGTCACGTACAACGTCGGGATCGCGAGTCTCGTGGCGCGGGCGAACGGTACGCCCGCCGACCCGCTGGCCCAGAGCTACTCGGCCGCGCTGCTGGCCAAGGGGGGTTGGGCGGCGGGCCCGCCGCTGATCCAACTGACCGAGGGAGTGCTCGCCGAGCCCAAGGCGCACTACGACACGGGCGCCAACACGATCCAGATCCGGCACGCGCACGGCGCCGCTCCCGTGGACATCCTCGACGCGATCCTCTACGAGGTGAACAACGCGCTTAACCCGGCGATCGCGGTCGCGGCCGGTCTGCCGATCACCGCGACGGTACGCAGCTACGCAGCGGCGACCGCGACGGCCGAGTTCATGACGCTCAAGGGCTACATCGCGGACGTGCTCGCCGTCGTCTTTCCCGGGCTCGGGCTCGCGCCGTTGACAGGCGCGCGGGCGCCGGCGTTTCCGGGCGTGTGCGCGCCGCAGTCCGTGCGTTCGATGACGGCGTGGCGCAACACGTACCTTCCGCTCTACACAACGCCCGCTCCGGTGTTGCCGCCGGGCGTGGTGGTTCCCGCGCTGCCCGCGGCCGTGCTGCCGGCGGCCGTCATGGCGGCCAACGGCCGGGACCAGGTCGCCGCGCTCGTGTTCACGTGCACGATCCACAACGTCAACGCGGTCGGCAAGTACCTCTACCAGTCGCAGTTGACCACGTTCGAGGTCTATCACTACGACCGGGTGCAGAAGTTCTCCAACGCGGAGTTCCAGGCCAACGTCAACCACAACTATCCGGCCGGCGCGAACACCCTCGCCTTCTACAGCGCGGAGTGGAACCGGGCGAGCCTGACCACGAGCGCCAAGATCGGCCTCTACGCGTGCTGTGTGGGTCAACTCCAGGCGAACCACGCGGGCGCCGCGGTCTTTCCGGCGGGCATGCTCCTGCCGCCGGCGGTGGACACCATGGCCAAGGACGACCTGGCCGCCTGGCTGAACGCGAACACCGCACCCTCGGTGGTCAGCGGCTTCAAGGCGGACCTGGTCCGGAGTCTGATCGCGCGGCTGGGTCCCGGGCGCCCGCTGCATCGCAACTGGGTGCTCCGCTCACAGCAGTAGCGGGCCGCAGAAGCGGGCAACAGGAGCGAACACGAGAAGCGGGCAACAGGAGCGAACAGGAGAAGCGGGCGGCAGGAGCGGGCGAAAGTAGCGAGCGACGCGGGCACCGCCAGGTACGACGTACGAGTACCGGCCGCGGAACTCGGCGGCTCAGCCGCCGAGTTCCGCAGCCGACAGTGCGGACAGCGCCTGGAGCGCCCTGAGGAAGCCGCGCCGGTCCGCCTCCGGAAGGCGGGCCAGGAGCCGTTCCTCGCGCTCTTGGATCGCGGACTGTACGGCGGTGCGCACCCGGTGCCCCTCGGCGGTCAGGGACAGCAGGCGGGCCCGTCGGTCGCTCGGGTCGGGCTCGCGGCGGATCAGCCCGCGCTGCGCCAGGTCGTCCAGGATGCCGATGAGGCGGGTCTTGTCGGCGCCGATGGCCTGGGCCAACGCGGCCTGGGAGCGCATCGGTTCCGCGTCGAGCCGGAGCAGCACCGCGTAGGCCCACATCGCGAGGTCGTGCGCGCGCAGTACGGGGAGCTCGGCCGCCACCAGGGCGCGGCCGAGCGGTACGACCATCGCCGCCAGGTCCGGCCGGGCGACGGGCGCGGCGTCGTCGGCCGGGTTCTCGCTCATGGCTACGAAGATACTGGTTGACCTGTGATAAGCGGGTGCTTATCGTAAGCTCATGCCTATCAATCTCGAACGCATCCGAGCACTCGACGCCCGGGCGGTGCGCCTCGGCGCCGATCTGGTCGACCGGGTCACCGCGGCCGACCTCGACCGCGCCACGCCGTGCGCGGGATGGAACCTGGCCGACCTGGTCGCCCACATGACCGCCCAACACCGGGGATTCGCAGCGGCGGCCGCCGGGCACGGGGGCGACCCCGCGCACTGGGTGGTCGAGCCGCGCGGGCCGGACACCGTCGCCGCGCATCGTTCGGCGGCGGACGCCGTATCGGCCGCGTTCGCGCAAGTGCCCACGGAGGAAACGGAGTTCGAGCTACCCGAGTTCGGCACCGATCAGCCGTTTCCGGCGGATCTCGCGATCGGCTTCCACTTCATCGACTACCTGGTCCACGGGTGGGACGTCGCGCGCGCCCTCGGTATCGGGTTCGCGCCACCGGCCGACCTCGTCGAGGCCGGATTGCCGATCGCGCTGGCCGTCCCGGACGGCGAGCACCGACTGAAGCCGGGCGCCGCGTTCGCACCCGGTCTCGACGTGCCGGAGCGGCCGGCGACGCTGGACCGCATCCTGCTCGTTCTGGGTCGCTCGCCCCGGTGGCCCGCGACCGACTGAGGTGCGAAGCCTGCGGAATCGGCACGTCGTCGCGCGTGATCATGCGTGAACCGCCGGTGACGGAAGGGCAGTTGACGGGGGATCGGCTTTCGGCCGCTTGCGGACGGGTCTAGGTTGGTCCCGCGTACCTGCCGAACCCGTCGGCGCCGGTGCACGCATCCGCGACGACGAACCCGAAAGAGGCACGCGCGTGAGCGACTTCCCGCCTTGGCCCGATGTCGTGGGCAGTGCCGAGAAGAAGATCGACGTCGACGTGGCCCATACCGCCCGCATCTGGAACTACTGGCTGGGCGGGCGGGACAACTACCCCGTCGACCGCAGAGCCGGCGACGAGATCCGGGCGATCCACCCCGGGATCGGCGACTACGCCCAAGCCGACCGGGACTTCCTCGACCGCTCCGTGACGTACCTGGCCGGCGAGGTCGGCATCCGGCAGTTCCTCGACATCGGCACCGGCCTGCCGACCGCCGGCAACACGCACGAGGTCGCGCAGCGCATCGCCCCCGACGCACGGGTGGTCTACGTCGACAACGACCCCCTGGTCCTGGTGCACGCGCGGGCGTTGCTCCGGGGCACCTCCGAAGGCGCCATCGACTACGTCGACGCCGACCTGCGCGACGTCGACACGATCCTGGCCGCCGCCGCGCGCACGCTCGACTTCACCCGACCCGTGGGACTGGTGCTGCTGGGCGTGGTGATCTTCCTCGGCGACGACGAGGACCCCTACGGCATCGTGCGCCGACTCCTGGACGCGCTGCCGGCGGGCAGCCACCTCGTGCTGTCCCACACCGTCACCGGCCCGGCCATGCCGGACGTCGACGCCGCCGTGGCCTATTGGAACCAACACGGCACCCCGCACCTGACCCAGCGCACCCCCGACCGGATCGCCGCCTTCTTCGAGGGCCTGGACCTGCTCGACCCGGGCATCGTCCCCTGCTCCCGGTGGCGCCCCAACCCACCACCGCGCACGCCACCCGCAGAGGTCGCGATGTACGGCGCCGTCGCCCGCAAACCGTAGACCGCCGGGGGCCGCCGGGCCTTCGGCGCCCGCCGCGGGAAACCCCGAGCCGACGAACCCGTGGGTGTCCTCCCGGGTTTCGGGCTGCTCGTTCATGTCCGGGTGGTCGA
Organism: Streptomyces sp. SID3343; assembly: GCF_009865215.1. Lineage (GTDB taxonomy): Bacteria > Actinomycetota > Actinomycetes > Streptomycetales > Streptomycetaceae > Embleya. The sequence goes on from NZ_WWJX01000278.1 coordinate 6,482, forward strand.
ACCGGGCTCAGGCATCGATGGTGCCTCGCAGCAGGGTGCGGCCGGCCGCGGTGGCCAGGTCCGCGACGGTGTCCAGGGTCTCGCCGCGGCGGAAGAAGCCGGACGCGTATTGGCCCGCGTAGCCGTGGGCGGCCGCGATGTGGTGGCCCACCAGGATCAGGGCGACCTCCGGGCTCACGGGGGCGGCCCGGCGCGTCAGGTCCAGCAGGACGTCCATCAGGTGTCGGCCCGCGTCGGCGAGCGCGCGGTCGTGCAGGTCTCCCAGGTCGGCGGCGTAGATGACGTCGAAGCCGGCTCCCCGGCTGCCGACGAAGCGGACGTAGGCCCCGGCGGTCGCGGCGAAGCGCTCGGCCGGGTCGTCGCCGGCCGCTTGCGCCGCGTCCTCGAACCGCTGCGCCAGCTCGGTCGCGGCCTGTGTCGCGACGGCGGCCATCAGGTGGTCGCGGTCGGGGAAGTGCCGATAGGGGGCCGCCGTACTCACCCCCAGTCGGCGGGCCACCCGGGCCACCGAGAAGGCGGCCGGTCCGGATTCGGCGAGCAGCGTGAAGCTGGCCTCGATCAGCGCGGCGCGCAGCTCGCCATGGTGGTAGCGGCCCCGTGTCGGCCGGCCGGCCGATTCCTCGGTCACGGCGATCTCCTGTCGATTGGACGTGATAGCCCTCTTACACTAGCGTTGTGATAGCCCACTTACATTGGGATGGGCATGGATCGACACCACCCAGGAAGCGGTAGGACACTCATGTCGGGAATCGAAGGCAAGGTCGTCGTCGTCACGGGCGCGAGCAGCGGAATCGGCGAGGCGACGGCACTCCTGCTCGCCGAGCGCGGCGCGAAGGTCGTCCTCGGCGCGCGCCGGCCGGATCGCCTGGCTGCCCTGGCCGAGCGCATCACCCGCGCGGGCGGGGAGGTGGCCCACGCGAGCACGGACGTGCGCCGCCGCGAGGACGTCACCGCCCTGGTCGACTCGGCCTGCGAGCGCTACGGGCGGATCGACGTACTGGTCAACAACGCCGGGGTGATGCCGATCTCCCCGTTCGACGCCCTGCGCGTGCAGGACTGGGAGGACATGGTCGACGTCAACATCAAGGGCGTGCTGTACGGCATCGCCGCCGCGCTGCCCGTCTTTCGTCGGCAGGGCTTCGGCCACTTCGTCAACACCGCGTCCACGGCGGGACATCGCATCGTGCCGAACCAGGCGGTGTACGCGGGGACCAAACACGCCGTGCGGGCCATCTCCGAGGGACTGCGTCAGGAGGCCGGCGACCGGCTTCGGGTGACGATCGTCTCGCCCGGCATGACGCGGACGAACTTCGCGGACGGGGTGACGGATCCCGAGACGAAGGCCCGGCTCACCGAGTCCGGCGACTCGATCGCGATGCCGCCGGAAGCGGTGGCCCGCGCCATCGCCTTCGCGATCGAGCAGCCCGCCGACATCGACACGGGCGAAATCGTGATCCGCCCCACCGCGCAGGCGTAACCCGGGCCCCGCCGGGGCTCACACCAGGGAAGCCGCGCCCACCAGGCCCGCGTCCGGGCCGAGGACGGCCGTCAGCAGCGGTGGCGCGTCGGGGCGGGCGGCCGTGTGCGCCGCATAGGCCCGCTCGATCGCGGCACGCACCGGACCGCGAGCGCTGCCCAACCC
>NZ_WWJX01000279.1 GCF_009865215.1 Streptomyces sp. SID3343
CGGTCACCGCCGCGATCACCGGCGGGCGGGCGGGCGTCGGGCTCCCGGCGGTCACGGCCGGCAACGACGGCACGGTGACGTTCACTTGGACCGCCCCCGAGGACGCCGTCACCGGGTCGTACTCGGCGGATCTCGTCGACCAGGGAGACGGCGGCACCGCCCGCGCCGCCTTCGAGGTCGCGACGAGCACGAACGGGGGCGGTAGCGGTGGCGGGCCTTCGAAGAACGCATCACCGCCGCCTCGTTCCGAGCGCACGACGACGATCGACGAAGGCGGTACCGGGAACCCGTCCCGAAACGCCTCACCGGCCCTGCTTCCGCGCACCGGCACCGACCCCGCGCCGCTCGTCGCCCTCGCGCTGACGACCTGCGCGGTCGGCATCGCCCTACGCCGCCGTTCCCGAGAGCACCCGAGCTCGACCCACTGACCCTGCCCGCTCCCGGGAGCGCGCCGGGACCACCCCACTGACCCTGCCCGCTCCCGGAGGCGCACCGAACCCGCCCGCCGACCCAGCCCGTTCCCGAAGGCGCACCGAGACCGCACACCGACCCTGCCCGCTCCCGGAAGCACACCGGGACCACCCCACTGACCCCGCCCGCTCCCGGAGGCGCACCGAACCCGCCCGCCGACCCAGCCCGCTCCTTGAGGCGCCCCGGAACCGCCCACCGACCCTGCCCCACTCGCCCCCCGGAGCGCGCCGGATTCACCTGTCGACCTGTGCTCGGGAACGTGCCGAGTCACCCCCCGCCGACGTGTGCCCGGGAGCACTCCGAGTCCACCCGCCGACGCCTGCCCCGAACGTGCCGGATCCGCCGGCCGATTCGCGCGCGGGAACGCGCCGGACCCACCACCGACCATTCGCCGCGACACCGCGTGACCTCCGGAGCTGTCGCTCGCGGAGGAAGACAACGCACCATCGAGGAGATTCCGTGTCCCGTCGCATCGCAATTCGTCCGCATAGATACCGTATTGCCGCCTTGGCCTCCGGCGTTGCCCTCGCCATGACCGCATGGCTGCCCACCGCACACGCCACCCCGCCGACCAACGTCCCCACGACCGCAGCCGACTTCGGAGCCCGCTGGCTCGCGACCCAGTTCGTCGGCGACGGCAGCGGCAACAAGTTCGTCCCCGTCGCCGGACAGCCGACGACGCCCGAACCGTCCAACACGATGCAGGCCGCGCTCGCCCTGGCCGCGGCCGGGGTCGAGGAGGCCACGTTCGACGACGCGGTCGACTGGCTCAAGGCCAACGTCACCACGACCATCACTCCCGGCGGCACCGACAACCCCGGCCGCATCGGCTATCTGCTGCTCGTCGCCGACGCCGCCGGGGAGAGCGCGACCAGCTTCGGTGGGGTCAACCTGGTGACCAGGCTGAACAACCTACGGCAGACCACCGGGGCGAACACCGGCCTGTTCGGCTCGGCCGACCCGACCTACGACGGCTCCTTCCGACAGGCGCTGGCCATCCTCGGACTTCGCGCCGTGGGGCAGAGCGTCGACTCCTCGTCGACCACCTGGCTCCTCGGGCAGCAATGCGCCGGCGGGGCCAACGCCGACGACGGCGGCTGGCGTTCCTACGGCGGCTCGACCTGCGACGGTGACGACGCCGACACCAACTCCACCGCGCTCGCCGTCCAGGCGCTGGTCTCCGTTTCGAACACCACCTACTCGGGCGAGGTATCGGACGCGGTCGACTACCTCGACGCGGCCCAGGAGTCGGACGCGGGCTTCGCCTACCAGCCGGCGTACGCCTCGGACCCGAACTCCACGTCGTTGGTCATCCAGGCGATCATCGCCGCAGGAGGCAACCCCACTTCGGCGACCTGGCAGAAGAGCGGTGGCACGCTCAACCCGTACACCTCCCTGCTGACCTGGCAGATCGGCTGCAGCGCGAGCCCGTCCGACATCGGCGCGTTCGCGTCGCCGTGGAGCAGCGGGGCCCCCGATCTACTCGCCACCGAGCAGGCCGTATGGGGCGCGGCCGGGGCTCCCTTCCCGCTGAACCCGTCCTTCAGCACCCCGACTCCGGCTCCGTGCCTCCCGTAATCGGGCGCACCTGAGCACAGGCGGCGGGCGACCGGAACAGGGTGCCCGCCGCCCGTACCTCACGCCCGCGTGCCGCTCGTGAGATCGGATGCATCACCTGGCGAGAGCCCTGTCGACGTCCTCGATGTCGAGCTGCGGAAAATCCGACCCCGTCGCGGAAGTCGACGCACGTAAGGCGAAATACGTGCGCGGGCAGCAGTCGGCGGACGGCCGGCGACCGGAACAGGGCGCCCGCCGCCCGCACCTGACGCCCGCGTACCACTCGTGAGATCGGGTGCATCACCTGGCGAGGGCCCTGTCGTCGTCCTCGATGTCGACCTGCGGAAATCCGACCCCGTCGCGGAAGTCGACGCACGT
>NZ_WWJX01000032.1 GCF_009865215.1 Streptomyces sp. SID3343
GACGGCCGTTGCATCGAAGGTGTATCGAGGGTGCGCGAAAGGTGCAGGGTCGCGTGGTAGGGCGTGGGAGTCGCGTTGGAACGGACTCGGGGGCCACCCGCCCCGGTCCGGCGGGCCGCGCGCCCCACCACGAGTCGCGCCGCCCCTCCCAACGTGGGCCGGTCACACGGGGATTCGGGCATTGCGACGATCGTGTCGCCCCACCTTCCCCGGCCCGGCGGGCGGCCGGGGTCGGGGGCCACCGGACA
>NZ_WWJX01000280.1 GCF_009865215.1 Streptomyces sp. SID3343
GGGGAGGGCCCCGGGCGTACCCGATGACGCGGCGGAGGCGTTCGGGGGAGACCCGACGGTCGGAGCCTGTGCAGCGGCCGCCCCGGGGCCATTGGCGGGTGCCTCGCCGGTTGTACCCGGTACACCCGTGGTCCCGGCCCCGTTCGTGCCGGCCGCCGGGTTCGCGCCGGGCGTGCCGACGGTCCCGGGTACGTTCGCGCCGGCTCGCGGGGCGGGACCCGGTGCGCCGGCGGTTCCGGGTGCGTTCGTGCCGGGTGCCGGGGCGGGCCCGGCTGTACCGGCGGTTCCCAGTGCGTTCGTGCCGGGCGCCGGGGCGGAGCCGGGTGTGCCGGCGGTCCCCGCTGCGTTCGCGCCGGCTTCGGGGATGGAGCCGGTTGTGCCGGGCGTTGCGGGTGCGTTCGTGCCGGCTCCTGGGAGCGAGCCGGGTGCGGCTGGGGCTCCGGGTACGTTCGTGCCGGTTCCCGGGAGCGCGCCGGGGGTGCCCGGGGCTCCCGGTACGTTCGTGCCGGCTGCCGGGACCGAGGTCGATGTGCCCGTCAGGGGGTCCGTGACGCCGATGGTGCGCAGGGCCGCGATTCCCGGGAGCAGCGCGCGCACGGCGGGGGCCGAACCGGGCATGGGAGGCGGGGCGTTCGCGGCGGCCGGCGCGTTCGGGACGGTGTCCGGGGTCGCTCCCGCTACGGCGGGGAACGGGCCCGCTACGCCGATCGCCCGCAGCGCCGCGATGCCCGGCAGCAGCTCGCGGGCCTGGTCGGCGTCGAAGACCGGGCCGCCCGGGGGCGGGCCGGTTTGCCTCGTAGGGGGAGCGGCGACGCCGAACTCGACTCCGGAGCCTGCCTGTTCGCGTGGTGCGGCGCGAAGGCCGCCGTCGGGAGTGAGGGTGGCCACGCCGTCGGTGCCGGCGATTCGGCCGGCGCCGACGTAGGTGCCGGCGGCGGGGCGCAGGACGGCCGTGCACTCGACGGTCGCACCGGGTGCGATCGGCCCGATGCCGGCGCTGCCGCCGCAGTCCGGTGCCGAGGCTCGGGCGCGTCGATCGGTGAGCAGCGGATCGGTGAGGACCACGTCGCGCAACGGCGCGGACCCCGTGTAGGTGATCCGGTAGCGGACCACGACCGTGGCGCCGGGCTCGAACGCGGCGCCGGCCCGCGTCCCGCGTCGGACGGGACCGGACGGCGCGTCGACGCTCTGCCGCAGCGTGAGGCCGCCGCCCACACCCGTGTACCCGGCGGGCCGTGAGGCGGTGAGGACCAGGTCCATGCCCTGCACACGTGCTCCGACCGTCACCGGTGCCCGATGGATCCCCGCCTCGGCGACGCCTTCCCACCGGCAGCGGGCGGTTCCACCGGGGCCGAGCCGGCTGATCCGCCCCGCGCCGTCGGCGCACCGTACGCCCGTCGGCCCGGCCACGGGATCGCGCACGACCAAATCGATCAGCGTCGCCTCGCCCGTGTTGTGCACGGTGTAGTCCCGGACGACGGCGTCCCCGACCCGGATCCCCGGATTCAGCGCGCCCTCGTCCGCGCGCCCGTCGGTCGGTACCGTCAGCACGAGATTGTTCGGCCCGACCGCGCCGTGCGGAGCCCGGGCGACCGCCACGCCGGCTCCCGACAACGCGACGCCCCCGGACAACGCGACACTCCACGGCAGCGTGCTCAGGACGACCGCTGCGCAGGCTCGGATGCGGCGAGGCGCAGGCGATGCGCGCATGGCGCGAATTCCTCTCCGCAGGCACGGCCGGACCGGATTCGGCCAGTCTCCGTCGCCGCGCGGTCCGTCTCCGGCAACCCCTCTCACGCCGACCGGCGAACCATCCGAACGGCGCAACGCCCCGGCCGGGGCGCCAACCGTGCTCGCGGCGCTCCCGGCATCCCTCGAAGCAGCGGTCAGGCGAGGTCCGCCAGGCCGTTGACGTCGTTGTGCACGAGCGTTGCCCGTTCCCGGTCGGTGAGCCATCGCGCGGTGGAGCCCACCGGTTGCTTGTCGACCCACAGGACGTCGTCCACGGTCTCGGCGACCTGGTGCAGGTGGCTGATCACGGTGACGAGTCGATCGCCGGCGACGTGCGAGCGCAGGACCGTCAGGGCGCTCTCCAGGGTTCCGCTGTCCAGGGTGCCGAAGCCCTCGTCGAGGAACAGGCTTTCGAGGTGGGTACTGCTGCGGCCGTGCAGTTCGACCAGGGCCAGGGAGAGCGCGAGCGAGGCCAGGAACGTCTCTCCTCCGGAGAGGGTCTTGGCACCGCGAGCGGTCCCGGTGAGCCGGTTGACGATCCGGAAGTTCTCCGCGAAGCCCAGACGTCCCGCGGACAACTGTTGGAGCAGCGCGCTGCCGATCCCCAGCAGCGCGCGGGTGCGACGCTCGGTGAGATAGCCGAGGAACGTGGCATCGGTGAGCTGCTTGCACAGCCCCACCCAGGCCGAGTGCTGCGCCCGACCCGAGCCCAGGGCCTCGTGCAGGGCCGTGAAGTGGGGAATCTGGGACCGGGCGATCCGCAGCCGCTCGCGAGCGTGATCGGCCTCGGAGCGCGCGGCGGAGACCTGTTGACTCAGCGGATCCAGGAGGGCGGGAGACAGCAGCGCGGCTCGGCTCGGCGAAACGTCGAACCCGGTGTCGTTGCCGTCGTCGTCGCCGTCCCTGCCACCGCGGCTCCCGCCGTCGCTCCCGCCGTCGCTCTCGGGACGGGAGGCCGTGCTCGCGTGAGCGGCGATGGTCCGCTCGAACTCCGTGACCACGTGCCCGGCCGCGCTCTGGGCCGCGGCCAGTGTCTCGCGCAGCCGATCCGAGGTCTCCCGCAACACCGCGGCCTGCTCGTCCATCGTCGCCGGATCCGCCGCGGTGATGAACGCGAGCGACGGGGCGAGGGGTTCGGCGCCGAGCAGGTGTGCCGCCTCGCCGGCTGCCTCCGCCCAGCGGCGCAGCCGGACGCCGAGTTCGCGGAGCGGTTCGGTCACGCTCTCGTGGTGGAGCCGGGTGAGTTCGTTGTCGCGGGCCGCGAGCGCGTGTAGGTCTGCGGATGCCAGGTCGCGGGCTCGGGTGAGGCTCTGCAACCGGGCCAACCGCTCGGCGACGGCGTCGGCCGCGCTCGTGATGTCGTCGAGCGAGGGCAGGGCGTCGGGGGAGGCCGGCGCGGCCGGGGTTCCTGCGGGCAGGTTGTCCAGCTCGGCTCCGAACCCGGCCCGGTTTGCGGCCAGTTGCCGTTCGCTGTGCGCCAGGGCGGTGCGTTCGCGTCGGAGGTCCTCGCCGCGGCGGTCCAGCGCCTTGCGGCTCGCCCTCAGGTCGGCCGCCGCCTCCGTCGCCGCGTCGGCGGCGTCCGTCGCGGCGGTGACGGCGTGTTGCTCGCAGGCGCGCGCGGCGGCCGTCACCTCGTCCATGAGGAGCGCGCTCGCCGCGGGGTCGGTGTGCGGCGACCCGTCGATCGACCAGGACGCGGTCGAGGCGACCCGTTCGGTCAGTTGCGTCGCGAACAGGCCGGGCGAGGGGATCGCCTCGGGGATCTGGACGGCCAGGGCTTCGGCGTCGTCGTGGAGTCGGCCGAGTTCGCGGTCGAGGCGGTCGAGCGCTGACCGGGTCCGCGCCCGGTGGCCTTCGCCGTCGGCATCGGCTTGGGCGGCGTGTACTTCGATCCGGTCGTGCGCGGCGACGGCCTCGTGCAGGGCCCGGGCGCACTCGTCGGCGTCGTGCCGGGCGGAGTTCAGCGCGTGGGCGCTCAGCGGAGCCGGCGGCGTGTAGTCGGGGGCGAGGGTGTGCGTGCAGACCGGGCAGGGCCGCCCGGCGGACAGGCCCTCGCCCGCGACGAACGCCGCCTCGCCGCGCTGGAGTTCGACCACGACCGCGAGGGCCCGGGCATGGGTTTCCCGTCGGGCGGCCACAGCCGTCGCGTGTTCGTCCAGCTCGCGCAGCAGGCGTTGCCGACGCTCGCGCGAGTCGTCCTCGGCCGCCCGGTGATCGGCCGCCGCCTC
>NZ_WWJX01000281.1 GCF_009865215.1 Streptomyces sp. SID3343
CCACGACGAGACCACCCCTTAGAGGTGCGATCGACCAGTTCGCGGGCCGCGAGCACGGCGAGCCGGCGCCCCGCAGCAGCCGGCGACACCCCTGCGGCGCGCGCGATCACCGCCGTCGAGGCCGCGCCGCGCACGGGCACCACGTCCAGGACTCGCCGCGTGTCGGGGGCGACGTCGTCACCCGCCCGGACCGGTCCCGACAAGCGCGGCGCGAGGTCGTCGCCGATCATCCCCACGTGCTCGATCACCTCCGCCGCCCGGGTGACCAACACCGCTCCCGGCTCCCGCAGCAGCGCGTGCACCCCGGCCGACTGCGGCGCGCTGATCGGCCCCGGCACGCCCATCACGTGCCGCCCGAGCGCGGCGGCCCGGCGGGCGCTGATCAACGCGCCACTGCGCAACGCCGCCTCCACCACGACCGTGCCCCTGGTCAGCGCGGCGATCACCCGGTTGCGCTCGACGAAGCGAAATCGGGTCGGGTGACTGCCCGGCGGCAGTTCGCTGACCAGGACACCCTCGTCGGCGATCCGGGCGAGCAGCCGTTCGTGGCCGCGCGGGTAGTTGACGTCGGCCCCGCACGCCAGCACCGCGATCGTGGTGCCCCCGACCACGAGCGCGCCCCGGTGCGCGGCGCCGTCCACGCCGTAGGCCCCGCCGGAGACCACCGACCACCCGGCCTCGGCCAGATCGGCCGCGAACATGCCCGCGACGTGCGCGCCGTAGTCCGTACAGGCCCGAGAGCCCACGATCGCCACCGACCGCACCGCCGCGAGCCGCAACGGCACCGCGCCGCGCACCCACAGCCCCAACGGCCTGGCGTCGCCCAGGTCGTCGAGCTGGGTGGGCCAACCCGGATCGCCGGGGACCACGAAAGCCCCGCCGAGCGCGGCGATCCGATCGAGGTCCGCCCGGGGGTCCCGCGCGTCCAGACGCACCCGGTAGCCGCCCGGGTCGCGCCGGGCCAGTTCGACCGGCAGCGAACCGT
>NZ_WWJX01000282.1 GCF_009865215.1 Streptomyces sp. SID3343
ATCGGCGTCAGCGCGCGGGTGGCCCGCGTCGACGGACTGCGCGGCGCGCTGGAGGAAGCGTGGCACGCGGGCCGGATCGCGGGCACCAGGGCCGGCCGGGTCGAGGTGGTCGGCCACGCCGAACTCGCCTCGCACGTCGCCCTGTTGGCCGCCGTGCCCGAGGACGTGCGGCGGGCCTTTCGGGGCCGGCTCCTGGAGCCGCTGCGCGCGTACGACGCCAGTCATCAGGCCGACCTGATCACCACGTTGGAGGTTTTCCTCGACTGTGACGGCTCGTGGACCAGGTGCGCGGCCCGATTGCACGTACACGTGAACACGTTGCGTTATAGGATCGGCCGGATCGAAGAGCTGACGGGCCGTCAACTCGCGCGCCTGGAGGACAAGGTGGACTTCTTCCTGGCGCTCAAACTCAGGTAGCCGCGAGTGATGCGCAGTCGGTGGGGCTTCGGTCGTCGGGATGTCGGGGAGTGGCATCCAGGCCGACGGGATGCGTCCCGGTCGGCGCACATCGCAAGGGGAGCGGGACGTTTGTGAGCACGACGGGCAACAGCGGGCGGCACCTGCTCGCACAACGCGGCTGGCGGTTCCGACACAGTCTGTGGGTCCTGTTTCCGATCCTGTCCTTCGGCCTGCTCACGAGCGTGGGCTTCGTGATCGTCGGAGCCCGGGCCCGCCGGGCGGACTGGTGGGGCCCCGGGGTCGGCTATTTCGTGCTGAGCATCGTGGTGCTGATCATGTCCGGGAAAAGCGACGAGGGCTCGGTCGGGCAGGCCGTGTCGAGCGCCCTGCTCCTCGTGGCCTGGCTCGGCGGTATCGCGCACGCCTTCCTGATCAACCGCTCGTGGCTGCGCTGGCGGGCCGAGCACAACGACGAGATCGTCAATCGCTACGCCCCTCGAATGGCGCCCGCGCCGCCCACGTCGTGGACCCAGGGCGGGCCGCCGCCGGTGTCCCGGTGGGCGGGCGGCGCGGCCGGCGGACCGCACGCGCCTTCGCCGCGGTGGGCGCACGACCCGCACCGGGACGGGCCGCCGCAAGGGGTGTACGGCAGCGTGCCGCCGCCCGCCCCGCAACCGCTGGACGTCAACACCGCCGGCATCGGCGAACTCGCGGGGCTGCCCGGGTTCGACTACGAGCGGGCCGGCCGCGTGGTCACCGCGCGCGGGCAGCAGAACGGCTTCCGGGTGATCGAGGACTTCCACAGGGCCGCTGCCCTCACCCCACACGAGATCGCCGGGGTGCGCGAGCACGTGCGCTGCTCGCCGGCGCGGTTCGGGCCGGCGCGGTAGGGAACGCCGGACGGGGACTTCGAGCCGGGAGACCGGATCCGCGACGGCCGGGCGCACCCCGGCGGCGCGCCCGCCGAACGGACGACGGGCCTGCGCG
>NZ_WWJX01000283.1 GCF_009865215.1 Streptomyces sp. SID3343
CCGCCGCGCGGGCGGCCGGAGCCTGCGGATGCCAGCCGATCAGGTGGCGCCAACTCAACGGCGCGCCTGCCAGCGGTACGCACACGATTCCGGGCATCGGCGGCGTCGTAGCCCGGCACAGGCCCACCGCTCGGCCGACCTCGGCCAGGTGCACGCACGAGGCGACATCCGTCTCGTAGACCGACACCGGCGCGAAACCCGCCCGGGTGCACGCGGCGGAGAAGCAATCGCCGAAACACCCCTCCCCGGGCACCACCGCCCAGTGTTCGTCCGCGCAGCGCGCGAGTTCGACCTCGGGTTCACCGGCGAGCGGGTGGTCGGCGGCGAGCATCAGGAAGACCGGATCGGTACCGACGCCACGCCAGGCGAGGCCGTCCTCGGAGGAGGGGCCACTTTCACCACACGTGCCCACCAGTACGTAATCCAGCCGCCCGCTCGCCACCATCGAGGTCAACGTCCGATCCGACCACGACGTGTAGGTGGTCACGGCGCCGGCCGGATACTCGCCCACCAGACGGTCGACGAGACCGCCCAGCAACGGCCCGTGCGTGCCGCCGAGCCGAAACGTGGGCTGCGCCTCGCCGTTCGCGCCGTTCGCGAACCGCACCGCCTCCTCCTGAAGTTCGCGGGCGGCGGGCAACAGTACCCGGGCCCGGTCCAAGACCAGTTCCCCCAGCGGTGTCGGCGTCACACCGTCACGGCCACGCTCGAACAGGGCCCCGCCCAGGGCCCGTTCGATGCGCTTGAGCTGGGTACTGAGCGCCGGCTGCGCCAGTCCCAGCGCCGCGGACGCACGCGTGAGGCTGCCCGCCTCGGCGATGGCCCGGATGGTCCGTAAATGCCGAAGCTCCAGTTCCATGCTGGGCAACGTAGGGCCGAGGCCAAGTCACGACAAGCCTCTGACACCCCGTCACCATCACCGACCCACCCACCCCGTC
>NZ_WWJX01000284.1 GCF_009865215.1 Streptomyces sp. SID3343
CGGGGCCGAGGCCGGGGCCGAGGCCGGGGCCGAGGCCGGGGCCGAGGCCGGGGCCGAGGCCGGGGCCGAGGCCGGGGCCGAGGCCGGGGCCGAGGCCGGGGCCGAGGCCGGGGCCGAGGCCGGGGCCGAGCCGGGATCGAGCGCGCCGGGAACAGTCGGCGCAGCGGCGACCCGCACGCGGGTGACCGACGGCCCGGTGTCCAAGAGCCGCTCGCGGCCGTCGAGATCGGTCACGCCATGAGTGACGCCCGCCGGATACACACCCACCACGTCCGGCCGATGCTCCACGACGAACGGTTCGCCCAAGTGCCCCAACGCCGACCATGGTTCGTCCCTGGCCGACCCCACGACGGTGACCACCACGCCCTCTCCGGGCGCCGATACCAAAACGGTCCCCAGCGCTGCTCCACATACAGACGGACCGGTCCGACTCACGGTGTCGAACCTCATCCGCGCCACCAGCAGCGCTTGTTCGTCCACGACTCGACTCGCTCGCCCACCCCCGCCGACACCGCCCCGTGCCCACGCCCGTCACCCTGCCTGCCACCCACGCCGCCGCCCATGGTCATCTCCGCACCGGAGTTCACCACGCCATCCGCACCTCGGGACCCCCACCGAACCCGAACTCCCCGGACCGCGACCCACCACCCCCAGTACGGGTCGCTCGCGCAACTCCCGCTCCGGCCGGGGCGTGTCACGCTTCGGAAAGGCCGAGGAACCGGGCAGCGTGCGTCCGCACGGGTGTGCCGCGAAGGCGGATCGGACCTGGCTGAGGCGATGTGCCGTGAGCCTGTAAGCCCGAGCCGTGAGCCCGGAGCCGGGGCCGGGGGCCCGGAGCCACGGCCAGGAGCCGGGGGCCGGGAGCCGGGGTCGGTGGCCAGGGCCCGAGCCGG
>NZ_WWJX01000285.1 GCF_009865215.1 Streptomyces sp. SID3343
CGACGATGCGGCGGTCGCCGACCGCGCGCGCGGCGGCCTCGTCGGCGCAGCGCTCCAGGGCGTAGCCGATCGCGGTGCGCATCGGCCGCAGCAGGGGATGCGCGCACATCGCAAGCGTCGCGAGCAACAGCACGTGGTCGTGCCGCCCCGTCAGGTGGGCCCGTTCGTGGGCCAACAAGGCCCGTCGCTCGTCCGCGTCCAACCGCGCGAGCATCGAGGCCGACACCACGATCCGCGGCCGTCGCCCCGGCAGCGCGAACGCCGTCGGCGGCCCCGTCGGCACCACCGCCAACTCGGTGTCGCCCGCGATCTGCGCCCGCAACGCGGCCAACGCGCGCCGCCGGCGCCCGACCACCAGCACCGCGCACGCCAGCGAGGCCGTCAGCGCCGCGCTCGCGATCGAGCCGATCACCTGGACCCCCGGAATCGACGCCCGCACCCGCGGATCCGACCAGTGGTCCGGCAGCGGTACACCCGGCAACTGCGCCGTGCCGACCACGGTCAACAGCCCCAGACTCGTGGTCGCGCACAGCGCCATCACCAACGTCACGACCGTGAGCAGCCACACCACCCGACGAGGCGCGAGGTGGTCGAGCGCGAGCCGCGCCACCGGTACCGCCGTTATCGGGAGCAACAGCGGCAGATAGACGATCCAACGCACGCGGCTACGACCCGCCCTCGTCCAGCAGCCTGCGCAGCAACGCCTCGTCGTCCGTGGACAGGTCCGACACGAAACGCGCCAACACCGCCTGCCGGTCGGCCTCCTTGTCCAGCATCTGCCGCATCCGCCGCGCCACGAGCCCCGCCTCGTCGTACACCGGGGCGTAGACGTAGGACCGGCCCGCGCGGGTGCGCCGGAGCACACCCTTGTCGTGCAGGCGGGACAGGATCGTCACCACCGTCGTGTAGGCGAGTTCGCCCGACAACTGCTCCTGGACCGCGCCCGCCCCCAGGGCCGTCGGCGACGTCCACAGCAACGACAGGATCTCGGACTCCAACTCCCCCGGGCCGCGCCGCGCGGAAGGTCCACCTGGTCTGGTCTCGCTCACGTGTGGCCTCCGGAGGGGGTGTGTACCGCCCCGGCAGCCTAAACGGTCACCCCTCGTGCTCGGCGACCCGTACCTGCTCCTCCAGTTCCCGCCGACGCCGGGCCGCGCTCTCCCGTTCACCCTCGCCCGCGTCCGTGATGTCCAGGAATACCTGTTCGATCTCCGGCCAACGCTCGTGGATCTGTTCCTTGATCCGTTCCGCCGCGTCCTCGACGGCCTCGCTGTCCACGCCGGCGGTCAGGTCCACCCGGGCCGCGAGCAGGATCTGCCCCATGCCGATCCGCATCGTGTACAGCCGCGCCACGGTGTCCACCTCGTCCTGCTCGTCCAGGAACTGCCGCAGGGCCAGCTGCAACCCGGGCTCGGCGGCCTCCCCGATGAGCTGGTCCCGGGAGGCGATGCCGAGCCGATACGCGACGAACACGAGCAGCAGGCCGATCCCGATCGACGCGCTGCCCTCCCACACGACGTTGCCGGTGAGCTCGTGCAGGCCCATCCCGATCAGCGCCAGGACGACCCCGAGCACGGCGGTGCCGTCCTCGGCCAACACCGTGCGCAACGCCGGGTCGTCCACCGAGCGGGCCTTGGCGAGCGGACCGCGCGCGCCGGGGGGCGCCTCGCGATACATCTGCCGGACCGCCCTAACCAGCGACGCGCCCTCGGCGAGCAGCGCCACGCCCAGCACCGCGTAGCCCACGAGATAGTCGCTCGGGCTCTCGCTCGACGTCTCGCGCAGCGCGTGCAGGCCCTGGTAGAAGGAGAAGCACCCGCCCATCACGAAGATGCCGACGGCGGCGAGCAGCGACCAGAAGTAGCGTTCCTTGCCGTAGCCGAACGGATGTCGGGCGTCCGGGGCGCGCTTGCTGCGGCGGATCGCCGCCAAGAGGAAGACCTCGTTGCAACTGTCCGCGACCGAGTGCGCGGCCTCGGAGAGCAGCGCGGGGGAGGCGGTGATCAGCCCGCCGACGACCTTGGCCAGTGCGATCGCCAGGTTCGCGCCGAGCGCCACCCAGATCGTGCGCTTGGTCTCGCCGTCGCCGCCGGCCGCGCCCTTGGCCGCCGTGCCTTCGCTCGCGGCGTCGCCCCCCGTGCCCACCCCCGTTGCCTCGTCCGCCCCGCCGCCGTCGCGGCCGTCCGTCGTGTCGCCGTTCCCGGCTCCTGGCTCGTCCACGAAGAGGCGTCTACCCGGCGGGCGTCGGGTCAGACTCGGCAACCGCACGTCGGTCCGTTCGCCGGCGCCGCGAAGCCCGAACCGACCCGACGTCAGGCGGCAGGCGCCAGACGGGCCTTCGCGGACGCACCGGCGACACGTACCGGATCGCCGGGTGTCGACGCGACGTCGACACCGGCGGCGCGCAGCGCCCGGTACACCTGCTCACCGCGGCTGCCGGTGGATCGGTGCCATCCCGGCACGGGTGGCGGGCCGGGCAGCCGTACCAGGGGGTTTCGCTCGGGCAGCCCGCGCACGAACGTCACGAGCGGTTCGGCGATCAGATCGCCGTCGGCGTGGACGACGCTGAGCGTGACATCCACGCCGGAGGCGTCCCACGCGGCCACGAGCGCGTCCCGCCCCGCTCGCTCACCCGCGTGCGTCACGTGGACGGCGAGCACCCGCCCCCCGCTCGCGCGCGCGGCCGACAGCGTCGCGACGGCGGCCGCGTCGATCCGGGCCACCGGGACCACGACGACCCGGCGCTCGACCGAGCGCGCCGCGGCCGGGCGGGCGCGCACGACCGCGCCACGCCGGGGCGAGCGCCGTACGGACAGCCGTACCGAGCGCTGTACGGACAGCCGTACCGAGCGTCCTACCGAGCCGGTGATCCGACGGACTCCGACGAACATGACGGCCTCCCTTCGACCACCTCAGGATCGTCCCGACCGGTCCCGTCGGACGGCGCGTTGACGCGGCCTTGGCGAGGGGCGGGAGGATCCGTGCGCGGTCTTGACGCCGGGAGGGTGGGCCGGTCGACGGGGTGGCCACGCGCGGCCGGGTGGGCTTCGGCTCGTTCGATGGGGTGGTCACGCGCGGCCGGGTGGGCTGCGGCACGTTCGACGGCCATACCCCGCGTCGGCGCACCCGGCGAGCCCCGTCACGAGAAGGCCCGCCGTCACGACCGCCGCGCTTCGTCGTCGGATCACGGCACCGCTCCCCGATCCGTTCGCGCGGATTCGCAGGAGGGACGCGGGCCGAGCCCGGCGGGTTTCGTCAGGCCGCGGCGCGGACCCTGCGGCCGGGGGCGGAGCGGGTGACCACGCGACCCGCCTTGATCACGATGCGGTCCCGGGGCAGTGCGCGCAGTGCCTGGGCGAGCGAGGACGCGCGGATCGCGAGCAGGTCGGCCGGTGCGCCCGGTTCGATCCCGCCCGCCTCCAGACCCATCGCCCGGCGCGCGTGCGTGCTGACTGCGGCCCAGGTCCGATCCGGCGCGAGCCCCGTCGCGGCGGCGGTCGCCAGCGGGTCCACCCGACCCATCGGATGGCCCGTGTCGCGCAGTCGGTCGCCGCCGGCCGCGACCGGGATGCCCGCGGCGAGGAGTTCGCGGATCGGCAGCCCACCGCCGCGCGGCGACGGGAGGGCCACCACGGACATCCCGGACGCGGCGATCGCCTCGCCCACTCGACCCAGTGCCGAGGGCGCGAGCCGGTTCAGCCCCGCGAGGTGGTTCGCCGTCACCGGCCGATCGAAGCCGGAGGCGCGCACCAGCCGGGCCAGATCGCCGACCGCCAACACCCGCGGGTCGAAGCCGTCGTCCACGTGCAGATCCACGCCGACCTCGGCGCGATCGGCGAGCCGCAGCAGTCGCCGGGTCTCGTGCCGGCAGTCGAGTGCGAGTCGCGGCCGGCCGCCGATCACGTCCGCGCCGGCCGAAACCGCGTCCACGATCGCGCGATCCGAGGTTCCCGGCACGGGCAGCGCGACGATCTGTAGGTCGAGCACGTGACGGAACTCGGCCCGTACGTCGGCCATCACCTCCACCGCGCGCAGCGGCGAGCGCCCGTCGCCGACGTCGAGGTGGGTACGCACCGCGGTCACCCCACGCGCGATCAGTGCCCGCAACGCGTCACGCGAGCGCCGGCGCAGGTCGCCCAGGGCGTAGCGGGCGGGCCGCACCTGCCACGAGCGGATCGCGCCGTCCCGGCCGTCCGGATCCGAGCCCACCGGCTGCCAGGTCAGAGCCCGATCGAGGTGCAGGTGCGGCTCGGCCGGCGCGGGCAACAGCAGGTAGCCCGTCAAGTCCGGTCCGGCGAACTCGGCGTGCGCGCGGGCGAGTCGGTACGGCTGGGCCGGCGCCCGAAGCACGCAGATCCGCCCGTTCCGCAGCACGACGTCGCGCGTGCGGCCGTCCGGCAGGGTGGCGCCGAACAGGGTGATCGTGTCGTTCATCGCTACCTCCTTCAACCCCGGAAGCCCGGAACCCCCGAACCCCGGAACCCCCGAACCCCGAACCGGGGGACCCGCGGAATCCGTGGCACTCGGTCGGCACCTCGCCATCGACACCCCGACCCGAACCACTGTGGCCGGATGCTGTTGCCGGGGAGTTTCGAGGTCGTTACGACCGGCCGTGCGGGGCGATAGCGTGTCGCGGTGGACGTTGCCGTGCGAGATGCCTCCCCGTTGATCGAGCCGTGGCCCTCGACCGCCGCCGAGGCGGTAGCCGTACAGGATCGGTTGCGGGGGCTGGTGGACGTGGTGGGGCCCGGCCCGGATCCGTCGACGGTGCGTCGGGTGGCCGGTCTGGACGTGGCCTATGCCGAGGACTCGGACGAACTCGTCGCCGCGGTCGTCGTGTTGGACGCGCGCACGCACGCCGTGCTCGACCGTGCCGTGGTGGCCGGGACCGCGACGTTTCCGTACGTCCCCGGGCTGTTCGCGTTTCGCGAGGTGCCGGCGCTGCTGGCCGCGCTCGAACGCTTGACGATCGTGCCGGACCTGCTGGTGTGCGACGGGCAGGGGCTGGCTCACCCGCGCCGCTTCGGGCTCGCGTGCCACCTCGGGGTGGTGACCGGGCTGCCCAGTATCGGGGTCGGCAAGACGCCGTTCGTCGGCGCGTACGATCCTCCCGGCGACGAGCGCGGCGCCGCGACCGAACTGATCCACGAGGGCGACGTGGTGGGCCGCGCCCTGCGGACCCGGGAGGGGGTCAAGCCCGTGTTCGTGTCGATCGGGCACGGCGTCGACCTCGACACCGCGTGCGCGCACGTGCTCGCGCTGACCCCGCGCTACCGACTCCCGGAGACCACGCGAGCGGCCGACCAGGCGTGCCGGCAAGGACTCAAGGACCGCGAGCGCGAGGCGGACCGTGACGACCGCCCGAAGGCGTCCGGGGAGGCGTCCGGCGCAGAGCGGTAGCGAACGGCAACGAGCGAACGGCAGCGAGAAGACGGCAGCGAGCAGACGGCGAAGAGCCGACGGCAACGAGCGAACGCGGACGGCGAAGAGCCGCAGCGGGCGGCGAAAGGCGTTGGCGAGCGGCGAAGCGCGCTATGGACGCCGGACAAGAGGAAGCCCCCCGAGCGCCTGCGCAAGGCGCCCGGGGGGCTTCTTCGGTCACCGGCCCCCCAAGGGGGGAGGATGGGGAGCCGGCTGTTCGGGGGATCGATCCGAACGGACCGACCCGAGTGATCCGCTCGCTCGCGGCTAATCCGTGGCGATCGCCCGCAGCACGTTCATCCGCGCGGCCCGGAAGGCCGGCATCACGGCGGCCAGCAGGCCGACCACCGCGGCTGCGACGACTATGCCGATCACCGTGCCGTACGGGACCTTCAAAACGTCCAGACCCTGACTGGCGAGCAGCCGCTGCGCCCCGATGCCCCACGCCATGCCGAGCGCGAGCCCGACCAGCGCGCCGAACACCGCGATGACCATCGACTCCAGGCGGATCATCCGGCGGATCTGCCGGCGCGACGCGCCGATCGCCCGCATGAGTCCGATCTCCCGGGTGCGCTCGACGACCGACAGGGCCAGCGTGTTGATCACGCCCAGGATCGAGATGATGATCGCGAGGCCGAGCAGGCCGTAGATCAGGTAGAGGAACGTGTCGATCTGCTTGCCGATCAGTTCCTTGTAGTCGCTCTGGTCGCGTGCCTTGACCTGCGGGAACGGCTCCAGCGACTTCTTCAGCGCGGCACCGACCTTGGCCGCGTCCTGACCGTCGGCCGCGTCGACCGACAGGGTCGTGTACTGCACGTCCGGGACGAACTTCTTCATCGTCTCGTTGGGCAGGATGAGGGTGTTCCCGAAGCCGATCGGACCGTCGTCCTTCTTGCGGATCGCCCCGACCTCGACGGTGGTCTTGGCACCGTTGGGGAACAGGATGTCGACCTTGCCGCCGAGCCCGAGGTTGTGGTCCTTGGCGTAGTCCTCGCCGACGATCGCCTTGCCGGACTTGGTCGCCGCGTCACCGGAGCCCTGGAGGTAGTTCGACTTGAAGGCGCCGTCCAGGCCGGGGTCGGTGCCGATGATGATCACCTTGTCGGACTTGCCGCCCGCGGTGAGTTCCGCGTTGCTGATCGTCTCGGCGACGAAGGTGCCGATGCCCGGGGTCTTCTTCGCGGCCGCGACGACGTCCTCGGGGAAGGGCTGACCCATCGACTGGACGGTGAAGTCGGCGCCGAGGGACTTCTCGATCTGCTTGTCGAACGAGGCGGACATCGAGGAGGCCGCGACGGCCATGCCACTGACGAGCGCGACGCCGATCATGATGGCCGAGGCCGTGGCGCCGGTGCGGCGGGGGTTGCGCAGCGCGTTCTCGCGGCTGAGCCGGCCCATCGAGCCGAACACCTTCGGGTACCACGACGCGAGCGCCGGGACCACCGTGCGGGCCAGGAGCGGCGCGAGCACGATGAAGCCGATCAGCGTGAACAGCACACCCAGACCGAGGAATCCGCCGCCCTGGCCACCGCTGTCGGCGGTGGCTCCCGCGACCAGCGCGAGGGCGCCCAGGCCGAACAGGACCGCGCCGATGATCGACCGGGTCTTGATCGACTTCTGCGGCGGCGCGCCGGCCTCGCGCAGGGCCGCCATCGGGGCGACTTTGCCCGCGCGGCGGGCCGGGACGTAGGCGGCGATCACGGTGACCACGACACCGACGACGTAAGCCGTGATCGGGGTGGCCGCCTTGATCACCAGGGACGTGCCCTTGAGGTTGATGCCGACCGCGCTGATCAGCGCCTTGAGCCCGACCGCGAGACCGAGACCGGCCGCGAGGCCCAGCGTGGAGCCGACCACGCCCAGCAGGACCGCTTCCAGGAGCACGGACCGGTTGACGTCGGCGCGAGACGCGCCGATCGCCCGCATCAGGCCCAGCTCACGGGTGCGTTGGGCGACGAGCATCGAGAACGTGTTGAAGATCAGGAAGATCCCGACGAGCACGGCGACGCCGGCGAAGCCGAGCATCGCGTACTTCATCACGTCCAGGAAGCCGCTCATCTGGTCGCTGGCGTCCTCGGCGGACTCGGCGGCCGTCTTGACCTCGACGTCGGGGCCGAGTGCCTGTACCACGCGCTCCTTGAGTTGCGCGTCGCCGACCCCGGCGGCGGTGGACACCGAGACCGAGGTGATCAGGTCCGGGTTGCCGAGCAGGCGCTGCGACGCGGTCGCGGTGTCGAACGCGAGCAGGGCGGCGCCCGGGTTCGTCGCGGTGAAGGTCATGATGCCGCTGACCTTGACGTCGAACGTGCCCACCGCGGCGATGACTCGAAGCGAGTCACCGATCTTGACCTTCTTCTTGTCGGCCGTGTCGGCGTCGATCATCACCTCGCCCGCGCCCTTGGGCTGCGCGCCGCTGGTGATCTTGACCGGGGTACGGTCGGTCTCGTACCAGTCGGTCGCGAGCGTCGGGGCGCCCGACGACGGGCCGACGGACTTGTTGTTCTTGTCCACGACGGTGACGGACTCGAGGTCGACGCCGCCGTGCGCATCCTTGACGCCGGGGATCTTGGCGATCTTGTCGATGATCGATCTGTTCAGCGTCGGGGTCTGCCCGGTCGCGGCGAGGTCGGAGTCCTCGAACTCGGACTTGGGCGTCACGGACACGTCGGAGGACGTCGACTTGAACAGGTCGTCGAAGGTCTTGGTGATCGTGTCGGTGAACACGAGCGTTCCGGACACGAACGCGACCGACAGCAGCACCGCCAAGGCGGAGAGCAGCATTCTGCCCTTGTGGGCGAGGAAACTGCGGAACGTGGCTTTCAACATGGTGGTGGTCTCTCCGGCTGTTTCTTCAGCTGGTCCGGGCGCCGTCGAAACGCTTCATGCGCTCCAGGACGGCGTCGGACGTGGGACGCAGCATCTCGTCGACAATGCGACCGTCTGCCAGGAACAGGACCCGGTCCGCGTAGGACGCCGCGTTGGGGTCGTGGGTGACCATCACGATGGTCTGACCGAGTTCGTTGACGCTGCGCCGCAGGAACCCGAGCACCTCGGCGCCGGAGCGTGAGTCGAGGTTGCCGGTGGGCTCGTCGCCGAAGATGATCTCGGGCCGGCTGGCCAGGGCGCGGGCGCACGCCACACGCTGCTGCTGGCCACCGGAGAGCTCGCTCGGGCGGTGCTTGAGGCGGTCGCGCAGACCGACCGTCTCGATCACGTTGTCGAGCCACTGCTTGTCGGGCTTGCGACCGGCGATGTCCATCGGGAGCGTGATGTTCTCCAGGGCGGTCAGCGTCGGAAGCAGGTTGAACGCCTGGAAGATGAAGCCGATGTTGTCGCGCCGGAGCTTGGTGAGCGCCTTGTCCTTCAGGCTCGTGATCTCCGTGTCGCCGATCCAGCTCTTGCCGCTGCTCACCGAGTCGAGACCGGCGAGGCAGTGCATGAGAGTCGACTTGCCGGAGCCCGACGGACCCATGATCGCGGTGAACTGTCCGCGACCGATCTGGACGTCCACGTTGTCCAGTGCGACCACTCGGGTCTCACCGTCGCCGTACGCCTTGGTGAGCTGCTGTGCGCGGGCGGCGATGGTGCCCCTGGAGTCCGCATTGGTCATGGCAGCCGTGGCCGTGGTCACGAGTCTGTCCCCCCGGTTGAGGTGAAAAAAGGTGGCGCGCCCCGCATTTGCAGTGCACACCATCACCGTAGGGGGGAGAGTGACCCACCGAATCGTCTGCAAGGACAGAGGTTCGGGTCCTACGCAGGGAGGACCCCGAATACTTCTGACGACCCGTGCCCCTAGGGGATCACCCCACCAACGAGGTACGCGTCGCTCGGGAGTCGACCGGATGTCACGCTCCGTGGAGCACGAGTGCGTGAACGATCCGTACAAAGAGGCATGTTCGCGAAGTTTCGTCGTATCCTCCCGTCCTCGACGGCTGATTCTCGACCGTCACTCCTGCGAAGTAGTGGGGGTAGCGACGGTGGTGGACGCGGCCCGATGGTTGGCCGCCATCGTCGCGCCGACCGCGGCCAGGGCGCGGCGCAGACTCGGCGGCGACACGACCTCCATGTGGACGCCGAGCGCGGGCAATTGGGCGGCGGCCATCTCCTCCGACTCGGCGTCCAGGCGCAGTTCGCACCAGCCGTTCGCGTCGATGGGACCGGCTGCGGCCAGCGCCGCCGCCGCGACGGCCGGCCCGAACACCCGCGACAGCTGCGAGCGGCCCTCGCCGGACACGCGGACCACGCACGCGAAGCGCATCAGCGAGCGCGCGAACTCCTCGTTGCTGTGCTCCCACCAGGCGCCGAGGTCGAAGCCGTCGGGACGCTCGAATCGCTCGTCCCGCGCGGTCGCGGCCACCACGCGCGAGACCCGGTAGCTGCGGATGTCGGCGCGGTGCCGGGCGACGAGGTACCAGACACCCGCTTTCAGGACCAGTCCCAACGGGTCGAGCAGGCGGGACACCTCGCGGTCGGGGCGGGCGTAACGCACGTCCAGGCGGCGTGCGTTCCACACCGCCGTGGCGATCTCGGTCAGGTGCGGTACCCGCTCGTCGCGCTGGAACCAGCCCGGCGCGTCGAGGTGGAAGCGCTGCCGGACCCGGCCGGCGCGGGTGCGCAGGTCGGCCGGGAGGGTGGCCATCACCTTGGTCTGCGCCGCGACGAGCACCGTGTCCAGGCCCAGCGCGTCGGCGGCGTGCGGCGCGCCCGACAGGAACAGCGCCGCGGCCTCGTCTCCGGTGAGCCCGTCGAGTCGGGTTCGCCAGCCCTCGACCAGCCGGATCCCGCCGTGCGGCCCGGTCTCGGTCCACAGCGGTACTCCCGAGCCCTGCAACGCCGCGACGTCGCGGTAGACGGTGCGGATCGACACCTCCAGCTCGGCCGCGAGTTCCGCCGCGGTCGCCCCGCGCGGGCGGGTTTGCAGGTGCAGCAGCAGGGCCACGAGTCGACCGGATCGCATGTTCGACACGCTACCCAAAATCCTTGCCACAAGATGTCAGGGATAGGCGGGCACGATGGCCTCATGAGACCTGAAGAGGACATGACGGGCATCGCGGGCACCGCAGGCACTGCGGGCACCGGTGGTACCGCGGGCACCGAGGACACCGGTGGCACCGGGATCACGACGACGTGGGCCGACTTCGCGAAGGCCCAGCCGGAGTTCGAGGCGACGGTGCGCGAGCGCTTCGGGATGTACAAGCACCACGTGCTCGGCACGCTGCGCAAGGACGGGTCGCCGCGCCTGAGCGGCCTGGAGGGGGATTTCCGGTGGGACGACCTGTGGCTGGGCATGATGGCGGGCTCGCTCAAGGCGCGTGACCTGCGCCGCGATCCGCGCTTCTCGATGTTCGCCAACCCCGGGGAAGGTTCCGAGATGGTGCACGGCGACGTGCGGGTGAGTGGGCGCGCGATCGAGGTCGTGGACGCCGCGACGATGGGGCGGTACACGGACGTATCGGATGCGCCGCAGCCGTTCCACCTCTTCCGGGCCGACGTCACCGAGGTCAGCGCGATGGGCCTCGACGGCGACGAGATGGTGCTGCGGGTGTGGCATCCGGGTGGCGCGCTGCGCACGCTCCGGCGCGGCCCCGACGACGCGCCGCCCCGCGAGGAGAGCTGATCCTCGCGAGGCGACGGCGTGTTCCCTGTTCGAGGTTCGGCACCGCACCCGCCGCCCGGGCCTACACCTCCTCGTTCTCGATCTCCTCGACTCCCTCGCCGCGCGTGACGCACAACCGGCGGGTGATGCCGATCGACGCCAGGAACGGGAGGTCGTGGCTCGCCACGACGAGTGCGCCGCGGTAGGCCGTGAGCGCCTGTTCGAGTTGGCGCACCGATGCCAGGTCGAGGTTGTTGGTGGGCTCGTCCAGGACCAGCAGGTGCGGGGCCGGTTCGGCGGACATCAGGGCGGCGAGCACGGCACGAAAGCGCTCGCCGCCCGACAGGGTGCCGACCGGTTGCTCGGGGCGGTTGCCCTTGAACAGGAACCGGGCCAGCCGCGCGCGCAGTTCGCCGTCCGTGGCGGACGGCGCGGCGCGGCGCAGGTTGGCCAGCACGCTCGCGTCCTCGTCGAGGATGTCGAGCCGCTGCGGGAGATGGCGCACCCCTTCGACACCGAGGTGCACGGTGCCCCGGTCGGGGGCCCGCTCGCCGGTGAGCAGGCGCAGCAGCGTGCTCTTGCCGCTGCCGTTGTCGCCGACCAGGGCGATGCGCTCGGGCCCGCGCACGATCAGGTCGACGCCGTCGGGGCCGTACAACTCGGCCTCGGTGTTCACGCCTTCGAGCGTGAGCACGGTGCGGCCGGCCGGTACCGCCGTCTCGGGCAGTTCGATCCGGATCTCCTTGTCGTCGCGGACCGCGTCCTTGGCCTCGGTCAGTCGGGTTCTCGCGCCGTCGAGGCGGTCCTCGTGCATGCCCTTGTAGCGGCCGGCCGAGACCTGGGCGGCGCGTTTGCGCCCGCCCGCGACGATCTTGGGCACCCGTTTTTCGAGTTCGGCCTTGCGCCCGGTGCGGGCCCGGCGGGCCAACCGGACCTGTGCGTCGGCCAGTTCCGCCTTCTGCTTGCGCACGTCGGTCTGCGCGTTGCGGACCAACCGCTCGGCGGTCTCGCGTTCTTGGGCCAGGACCTCCAGGTAGGCGGTCAGGTTGCCGCCGTAGGTGCGTGCGTGTCCCGGCAGCAGTTCCACGATTCGCTCGACCAGGTCGAGCAGTTCGCGGTCGTGACTGACCACGACGAGCACACCGGGGTAGGTGCGCACCGCGTCGTACAGGCGCGTGCGCGCACAGCGGTCGAGGTTGTTGGTGGGCTCGTCGAGCAGCAGCACGTCGGGCCGCCGCAGCAGGAGTGCGGCGAGACCGAGCAGGATCGACTCGCCGCCCGACAAGGTGCCGACGGTGCGGTCGAGGTCGACGTGCGAGAGGCCGAGTCGGTCGAGTTCGGCGCGGGCGCGCTCCTCGACGTCCCAGTCGTCGCCGACGGCCTCGAAGTTGCGTTCGTCGACGTCGCCGCGCTCGATCGCGAGCAGCGCGCGGCGGGTTTCGGCGATGCCGAGCACGTCGTCGACGCCGCGATCGGCGTCGAGCGGGAGGTGCTGGGGCAGATAGCCGATGTCGCCGACCGCGGAGATCGAGCCACCGGTGGGGGTCAGGGCCCCCGCGATCAGTTTGAGCAGGGTGGACTTGCCGGCCCCGTTGACGCCGACGAGTCCGGTTCGCCCGGCGCCGATGGCGACGTCGAGGCCGGTGAAGACGGGGGTTCCGTCGGTCCACGCGAAGGACAGGTCGGAGCAGACGATCGCGGGTGAGGTGGGAAACGACATGGGGCGACTCCGGGCGGCGCACGGCGAACGGGGGACGCGAGGGACACCGCGCGGCGAAAACCGGAGAGGCCGAGACTCGAAAATCTCGACTGGACGCCTCTGAAAGGCGAAAATCGTCCGGGATGGTCACACCGAGGCAGGAACGCGACCGCGAGCGTGATCAGCTCCAGCGGCGCGATGTCCAGGACCTCAGATGCGCAAGGGACCATCCAGACGGACGACAATGTGACCGGTTAACAGTACGCGAGAGGCCGTGCGGGGTCAAGCAGTTCTCGGCCGGGGCCGGTCGGCGGTGGCCTGGTCGGCGTGCTCCCGGCGTTCGCGCCGATCGAACGCGTAGCCGAAGATCGCGATCCCGACGAGCAGGACGAGCGGCACGACCAGCGCGGCGACGATGTCGGTGCGCAGGACCAAAGTCGCGCCGGCGAACGCGCCCACTGCCATCGCCAGCGCGGACAGCAGTCGACGGCCCGCGCGCGAACCGGGCCCGCCGACGAATCGGGTGTCGGCCGCGAACCCGGTGAGCGTTTGCGACAGCACCGTGGTGGTCAGGTCCGGGACGGCCAACCGGCGGGCCACCGCGTTTTGTATGCCCATGGCCAGTCCGAGCAGCAGGATCATCGCGTAGCGCCGGGCCGTGCCGATCCCCGCGCCCGTCGCCGCCACCACCAGGGCCGCCGCGATCAGTACGGACTGCACGCTCACCCCGATCGCCAGGAAGCGCACCCGCCGCACGGCGAACGCCGAACCCAGTCGACCGCCGGTGGCCGCGCCGGCCAGGAACGCCCCGAGCGCGGCGAACGACGCGAGTACGGACAGTCCGGGCGCGCCCGCGAAGGCGAAGCCCAGGAAGACCACGTTGCCGGTCATGTTCGCCACGAACACCCGGCCCAGTTCCAGATAACTGACCGCGTCGACGAGACCCGTCACGACCGTGAGCAGCACGAGCAGCGGCGGCAGCGGCCGGTGCGGGTCGTCCGTGCCCGGGACGAGGGTGCGTCCCGCGTCGCGCAGCGTCTGTCGCATTCGCGGCTCGTTTCATGGGCAGTTCGCCGTAAAGCGGTAGAAAACGTAAGCAAACCACAGTCGATCGATCGAATCCCGCAGCTCCGCACGTGCCGAGCCTCGTCCCGCCGGCTTTCGTGCGATGCGCCGTACCGCCGCGTGGCGGTATCGCGTCATTCCTTGTGGTGATCATCGCCATCGCCTCGGCCCGTCGTTCGCCGCCGCCCGATTCCGGGCTGCCTAGCCTGACGGGAAAGTCTCAGCAGTTCATGGAATTCCACATCGGTTGGGGCAAAACGTGCGATCATCCCGCAGTGCGGCCGTACTCGTCCTCGTGGTGGCGGTGATCGCCACCATCGGCTTCGTCGTGTTCGCGCGCGGCCACGACGAGGGCGGCCCGCGATCGGCGTCGGCCCCCGGTGAAGCCGCCAAGGGGCCGCAGCAGGCACCGCGGGCGCCGGTTCGGATGATCGGCGACGGATCCACCTCCGATACCGGCGAGCAGCCGGGTCGGCCCAAGCCGGAGCGGCTCGCGCCCGGACAGACGCCGCCGCAGTTCGTGGTGTTCTCGTGGGACGGGGCCGGCGAGGACGACAAGAGGCTGTTCTCTCACTTTCGACAGGTGGCCAAGGAGAGCAACGCGCGGATGACGATGTTCCTGTCGGGGGTGTACGTGCTGCCGAAGGCCCAACGGGCCAAGTACCAGCCGCCGCACAAGCCGATCGGCGCGTCCGACATCGGCTACCTCGACGACGGCGACCTCAGGCTGACCCTCGAACAACTCGGTGCGGCGTGGAACGAGGGCCACGAGATCGGCACCCACTTCAACGGCCACTTCTGCGGCCCGACCGGCGGCGGATCGTGGTCGGCCGACGACTGGAGCAGCGAGGCGCGACAGGCGAAGTCGTTCGTGAAGAACTGGCGAACCCACTCCGGCCTCACCGACGTTCCCGCGCTCCCGTTCGACTACGACAAGGAACTGATCGGTGGCCGGGCTCCGTGTCTGGAAGGGCAGAAGGAACTGCTCTCGGCCGCGCCCTCGCTCGGCTTCCGCTACGACGCGAGCTCGCCCGGCGGGCGCCAGGTGTGGCCCGCGCGGGCGAACGGCGTGTGGGACCTGCCGCTCCAGCAGATCCCGCTGCCCGGGCGCAAGTTCGAGGTGCTGTCGATGGACTACAACATCATGTTCAACCAGTCGCGCACGGTGAAGGGCGACCCGGCGAAGTTCGGCGAGTGGGAGCAGCAGGCGTACGCGAGCTACCTGGCCGGCTTCGACCGCGCCTACCAGGGCAACCGGGCGCCACTGTTGATCGGCAACCACTTCGAGGGTTGGAACGGCGGCATCTACATGAAGGCCGTCGAGCGCACGATGCGAACCGTGTGCGCCAAGCCCGACACCAGGTGCGTGAGCTTCCACGACCTCGTCGACTGGCTGGACGCGCAGGACCCGGCGATGCTCGCGGCGCTGCGCAAGCTGGACGTCGGACAAAAGCCGGACTGGGCGCGGTTGGCCCCGCAGGCCGCCCCGCCGGCTCCCGCCGGGCCGAGCGCTCCCGCCGCCCCGCCCGCTCCCGCCG
>NZ_WWJX01000286.1 GCF_009865215.1 Streptomyces sp. SID3343
GCCCGGATCGATGCGGTCATGCAGGCGCCGGACACGTCCAATCAGTACTGGGTGTTCTCCGGTGATCAGTACATCCTGATCGAGGTGGCCGACAACGACCACACCGACAAACGCATCCACGGCCCGCAGCCACTGAGCAACTGGCCGGCGTTCAGGGACCTTCCGCAGTTCTCCGCCCGGATCGATGCGGTCATGCAGGCGCCGGACACGTCCAATCAGTACTGGGTGTTCTCCGGTGATCAGTACATCCTGATCGAGGTAGCCGACAACGACCACACCGACAAACGCGTCGGCGGACCGCAACCACTGAGCGGATGGCTCGGAGGTCTTTGACGGCGGACCGCGGTGTCGGTCCCGCGCTGTCGCGGCCGAGCCGAGTACGAGGTGTGCGAGGTCAGTCGCTGCGGATGCCGTCGAGGATGGCCAGGGCGAGGGCCGGGTCGGAGTTGGGGGCCGGTGAGATCGACACCCGGTGGTAGACGTCGGTGTAGCGTTCGCGGATCAGTTGGCCCGCTGTGGCGGAGTCCTCGGCGACCACGGCGAAGGCGTTCGACACGTCGTCGTCGACGAACCACCCCATCTCCTTCCAGCGGCCCCGCAGCGACAGCGTGCGCAGTTCCTCCTGGAGTGCGTCCCAACCGTGGTGCTTCGGCACGGCCCGGTAGGCCGGGGTCGAGCCGTAGAAGACGAGCCGCTCGCGGACGCCCGCAAGGCTGCGCCGGTACTCCCGCTCGGTGCGGCCGGTGACCGCGAATACGTTGCCGGCGATCTCGAAGAGCCGCTTGGCCCACGGGACTTCCTCGGCCTCGGCCATGGCGCGGGCCGCCGGTACCACCGGGGAGAGCTGTACGGTCCGGCAGATCAACGAAGGCACCACCGGACGCGAAGGGGCGGCTCTGACGGAGCCGACGTTGTGACGTGGCCCCGAGTGGAGTCGCGGCGACACGAGAGCGTGTTCCCGGCTGGGGCGCCTCCGCGTTGGAGATCCTGCGGCCCGAGGTGCCCGACATTCACCGGATGACAACCCCGCACGG
This sequence comes from Streptomyces sp. SID3343, assembly GCF_009865215.1. Classification (GTDB taxonomy): domain Bacteria; phylum Actinomycetota; class Actinomycetes; order Streptomycetales; family Streptomycetaceae; genus Embleya. The sequence goes on from NZ_WWJX01000286.1 coordinate 1,035, forward strand.
CAGGCGAGTTCGGGCATGCCACCGCAGGGTCTGCGACGGGCGGCACGCATGTCGGATACGAGTCGTGGTTGGAGCGGGACCATGCGATGGCCCTGGACTTCGACCCGACCGGCGGATCCACCACCGACATCTGGCCCCGGGGGGGGCCTGCCCCGAGTACGCCGACAACGTCACCGCCGGCGGCCACTACGACCCCGACACCGGGTGCCTGGACCTGCACCCCACCTCACCCACCTACGCCACCCAACTCGGCGTCCTGCGAAGCCCGTTGATCAAACGCATCAACGCCGCCGTCGGCAC
>NZ_WWJX01000287.1 GCF_009865215.1 Streptomyces sp. SID3343
GGGGGCGGGGCGGCCCCGGGCAGGTCCTGCGCTCCCGGAGGGTCGTACGTGTTCGTACCGTGTCCGCCGACGGAGCGGTGGGCGTCGTACTCGTCCGCGACGGGTCGGTCGTCGAAGTGCCGGTGCGGGTCGTACTCGTGGGCGGCGGATCGGTCGTCGGAGTGTCCGGCTGTGTCGTGTGGGTGGTCGTACTCGTGCGCGGCGGATCGGTCGGCGGAGTCCCCGTCGGAGTCGGCCCACCATCGGTCGAAGGCGGCGTCGTGGTCGTCGGTCGGGGTCGTGTCCTCCCCGAACGACGGGGCCGGCGCCTCGTTTTCGGGGGCTTCTTCGTCCGGATCGGGGTGCGGCTCGGCCAGGAACGTGAGCGTCCCGTCCGGGTCGACGAGCAGGGGGTAGCGCGTGCCGTCCGGGTCGACGTCGATCGCGCGCACGGGCCGGTCGAGGAGGGACGCCGTGAAGCGGACCTCGTCGATGGCGGCATGCCGGGCTCTTGTCCCCTCGGGAACGTAGACGGGCGTGCCGTCCACGGTCGCGGCGCCGTCTTCGGGGTACTCGATGACGAACAGCGGCGTGGCCGGGACGGCGGAGGCGTGCGTGGTCAACGGTTCTCCCGAGATCTCGGACGGTTCAGGCGGGCGCGTACGTCGCCGGCGACAGGCCGGCGGCGCTCGACGGATGGCGGGACCGGCATGTGGTCCCGCGGGGTTGGCACGGCGCCCGTTGCCGTGACGCGAGACCGCGCGGCGACGTGGCGCGGGTACGTGGACGGTGCCGCCGCCGAGGCCCGATTCGGCACCCGGGCCCGATTCGGTGCCCTGGCCCGGTCCGGCGATGGGGCCGGTCCGGCGACAAGGACGGTCCTCTCGGCGGTGGCCGATCCCTCGCCGTCGTCGATCGAGCGGCTCGGATCCCGACCGAACACCCGCGCGGGCGACGCCCGGACACCGTCCGGTGGGAATCAGCCGTGGGCGGAACGGCAGATGCGGGCCTCGGGGGAATCGTCCCCCCGGCCGCTGAACCGGACGCCGAAACCACAGGCGGCCCACGGGGAGACGGCATCCGGTCGGGACGTGGCGCGATCGGGGCGACCACGCCGAGCCGATGTCTCGGACGCGGAGCGACGCTCGGCGTGGTCCGAGGCGCCGGATCCACGGGGCGGCGGGGCGGATACGGCCGATCGGGTGTCGGTGCGCGGACCTGTCCGCTGTGGATCGGGAGGCGCGGACGTCGCCGGGGTCGCGGGTGTCGCCGGGCCGGTCGGGTCGAGGGGGGTCGCCGTGGACGGTGCGATCCCCGGGAGGGGCGCGCTGTTGGCGATCAGGGCGGGATCCAGGGCTTGGGCGGGGGTGGTTGGTGTCGCGGTGTCGCAGGCGGCCAGGAGCAGGAGAGCCGCCGCGGCGGCCAGTCGAGTGATATACACGCGTTCCTCCATGAGCAAGAGGTTTGTCCCATAAGGGGTAACGCGCGGACGCTCGCGGAGTCACTCGGGTGCTGCCCCGGCCTCGATTCCCGGTCGACCTTTTGAACCGACCTCGGTCGACCTCGGTCGACGGGAACACCGGAACAGTCGACGGGCCTTGGTGACGGCCCGACTCCCGTCTACGTCGTCTCGTCTCGCATCGCGTTGCCTTGCGTCGAGACCGGAGCCGGTGACGGCCGCCCGCCCGGTGGCAGGCCGTCGCCGGTTCGGTTTTGGCTTTCGGCCCGTCCCTCCTACCTGCCCATCTTGTCGGGGTTGACGTCGAGGACGCCCTCGATTCCGCGTTGGGTCTCGTAGTCCAGGACGGCGATCTCGGGATGGTGGAGGTCGAAGGCCGGGGATTCGGAACGGATCCGGGGAAGCCTGGTGAAGTTGTGTCGGGGTGGTGGGCAGGAGGTGGCCCACTCCAGCGAGCGTCCGTAGCCCCAAGGGTCGTCCACGATCACCTTGCGTCCGTACTTGTGTGTCTTCCAGACGTTCAACAGGAAAGGCAGCGTGGACAGGCCGAGCAGGAACGCGCCGATGCTGGAGACCGTGTGCAGCGTCGTGAACCCGTCGGAGTCGAGGTAGTCCGCGTAGCGGCGCGGCATCCCCTCGGCGCCGAGCCAGTGTTGGACGAGGAAGGTGGTGTGGAAACCGACGAACAGCGTCCAGAAGTGGATCTTTCCGAGCCGCTCGTCCAGCATCTTGCCGGTGAACTTGGGCCACCAGAAGTGGAATCCGGCGAACATCGCGAACACGACGGTGCCGAAGACGACGTAGTGGAAGTGAGCGACGACGAAGTAGGTGTCGGTCACGTGGAAGTCGAGCGGGGGTGAGGCGAGAACGACGCCGGTGAGGCCGCCGAAGAGGAACGTGACCAGGAATCCGATCGACCACAGCATGGGCGTCTCGAACGAGAGCGATCCGTGCCACATCGTGCCGATCCAGTTGAAGAACTTCACACCCGTGGGCACGGCGATGAGGAACGTCATGAAGGAGAAGAACGGCA
>NZ_WWJX01000288.1 GCF_009865215.1 Streptomyces sp. SID3343
TCCGGATGGGCCGCCCCGAAGCCGACGACGACGCCGTGCTCGCGGCCGCCCGCTCGGCCCGCGTCGACGAGATCGCCGACCGCCTGCCCGACGGCTGGGCGACCCAGGTCGGCGAAGGCGGCGCGGCCCTGTCCGGCGGTGAGCGCCAACGCGTGTCCATCGCGCGGGCCATTCTCAAGGACGCGCCGATCGTGCTCCTCGACGAGGCGACCGCCTCGCTCGACCCGGACAACGAACGCGCCGTGGTCACCGCGCTGCGCGAACTGGTCGCCGACCGAACGCTGTTGGTCATCGCCCACCGTCTCGCCACCGTACGCGCGGCCGACCAGATCCTGGTGCTCGACGGCGGGCGCGTGGTCGAACGCGGCACCCACGACCAACTGCGCGCGCTGGACGGCCGATACGCGGCCTTCTGGGCACAGCGCACCCGCGCGGCCGGCTGGCGCATCCCCGCCGCCGGCACCCCCGCCGTCCC
>NZ_WWJX01000289.1 GCF_009865215.1 Streptomyces sp. SID3343
GCGTCGCACCTGCCCACCCCCTTGCGCTTCGCGCCACCTACCGCCGGCGCCCGCTTGCCTCGCGCCTGCCCACCCCTCCGCGCTTCGCGCCACCCGCCGCCCGCGCCCACCCACGTCGCACCTGCCCACCCGCTTCGCGCCACCCTCGCCCGCGCCCGCCAGCGTCGCGCCGGCACACCCTCTCCGTACTTCGCGCCACCCGCCTGCCCCACGCCCGCGCGCCTCGTGCCGCCCGTCACCCGAACTGCCTGCCTGCTTCGCGCTTCCCGTCACCCTCCTCGCACCGCCGGCCTCGCGCCTGCCTGCCCGCGCACCGCGCACCGCCCGCCTCGCGCCCGACTGCGCGGTTCGCGTTGCGTGCCGACCGTCGAGCGGCGCCGTGGTGGGGTCACCGTG
>NZ_WWJX01000290.1 GCF_009865215.1 Streptomyces sp. SID3343
GCAGCCGTGCAGCCGTGCAGCCGTGCAGCCGTCGGTCTGTCGGTTCGTGTGGGTCAGCCGCCTTGGCCGGCGCTGCCGATCGGGCCGACGTTGATCGGGGAGCCGGCGCCGTCGATGACCGGCACGGTGGGGGTGCCGGGCCAGCGCAGGGTGATGGTCTTGGTCTCTCCGGGCGGGGTGACCTGCAGGCCCGTGACGTCGACGCCGTAGTCGCCGGTGGCGCCGCTGGGATAGGTGACGCCGAAGGACACCGACGTGTCGCTCTTGAGGACGAACGGGTCGGCCGGGGCGCCGACGCGCTTCGCCGACAGGGGCCCCTTGGCGGTCTGGAGGTCGACGCCCGCGAATCCGGACATCGTGCAGTTGTGGCCGATGTTCTTGAACGTCACCGCGACGGTGAGTTCGTTGTCCCCGCCGATGGTGGCGTCCTGCGCGGTGGTCCTGAGGTCGTCGGTGCGGCACTTGCCGATCGAGCCGTTGTCGCCGGCGCCCCCGCCTCCGGAGGTCGTGCCCTGTCCGCCGGAGCTCTTCCCCGCGGAATCCTTGCCGGCGGAGTCCTTGCCGGCCGAGCCCTTCCCCGAGGAGACCTTCCCGGCGGGTTCGATCCCGCTACCGCCTCCGCTGCCTCCCGCGTTGCCTGTCGCGTTGCCGCCTCCGTTGCCGCCGGTGGTCGACGCCCCGGGCGGGGCGGCCGGCGGGGCGACCGGCGAAGAACCCTGCGCGGCCCCCGAGTTCGAGTTCGAGTCCGTGCCCTGGCACGCCGTCGTCAACATCGCGCCGCCGAGGACGGCCGTGGAGACGAGGAGGGCGGTGCGACGGTTGCGGAACATGAACGACTCCTTGGTATCCGGTGGTTGGGACCGAAACCCTCTCGGCCCCTCGGTGTCTGCTCAACCACTATGGCCAGGCCGCCGGCCCGGGCGACACCCGAGTCGTCGCACCACGACACCGCTGTCGCAGACCGGTGACATGGTCACGAGAAGGAACGAGAACCACCCCCTCCCGCCGCGCCCAACACCCCGACAACACCGCGTCTTCCCTGGTCACAGCCACCACAGGTCGCCCCGAACGACAGCGTTACAACAACAGCCCCGCCCGCCGGCAACCCCACCGCCGTCCCCATCCACGGCTGGGCAACACGCCGCCCCGCCATCCCTGTCCCGCTCGACTGTCGGCCCGACGATGGCCGGGCGGGACACGGATCCCCGGACATACCGGCAGTGCAACACCGTCGACAACCTCGGCATCCCGAGTTGCTCGCGACCCAAAACCGGCCCATATCACGGCTGTTACCGTCTGCGGATGCCAAACGACTCGCTGTTTCGGCTTGTTGCGTCGAACGGACAGGATGTCGTGGGTCCGCGCGGCGAATCCTCGACCGGAGACGTCCGCATCGGCGTATACGGCTCGGTCCTACGCCGGTTTCATCGTGCCGCCGCCGGTGCCGGGCCGAAGGCGTCGGCAAGGCTGGTCAGAACCGAGCCGGACCAACTGCTCTCCCCGAACACACCGACCGGCACGGCGAACACGCCCCACTCGCGCCGGAGCGTCTCCACTGGGATCTCAACCGGGAAGAAGTAGTTGCCGGGACAAGTCCGGCTCGCCGGGGGAATCGCCTTGAGTACTTCCTCCGGCAACCGGTCGAACAACCGCTCGGCCCGTGCGGCCAGTTCGTCGACGACCTGCCGGGGCACGTCGCTGTGCTCGGTCAACAGACGGTCGGCGAGCCTCAGTTGTGCCGACGTCGGCGGATCCGCCCGGAACGCTTCGGCCAACTCGGCTTGCGCCGGGCCCAGCAGGGCCACGCCGAAGGTGCGCGGCCACAGCCATCCCTTGGTGACCGAATGCAGCAGGACCGCACAACCGGTGTCCAGCAATCGCCGTGTGCCGGCAGCGAACGGGGCCCCCAGGTCGTAGACGCTGTCGATCAGCAGGCGGCGGCGCGGTGATACCCGCAACCACGAGATCACCTCGGCGCACTCGGCATCGGACAGGTATCGGCCGAGCGGCTTGCTGGGATTGGCGAGCAGCAGGTATTCGGGCCGGTGGTCCGCCGGCGAGCTCGGCAGGTCCGGCGCCGGCAGCGTCGGATAGGACGCGGGCGCCAGGCCCGCAGCGCGGGCCAGCTCGTGGTAGACCGGGTACACGTCGCTGGGCAACCACAGCCGCGCTTGCACGGCGCGCAGCCGGCGGAACACCACGCCGAGCCCGTGACGGACCCCTCGACAGATCATGGCATGGCCGGACCACTCCTCCGGCAGCTCGAAGCGCCGCAGCCAGGCACGCGCGAGATCGCACCGGTGCACCGTACTCGTGTCGCTCGGCGGGCCCGGTCGCATCGGAGCAAGTGCCCGGTACACATTGGTCTCGGCTGCGTCCAGAAGCGACGAGGAGGCACCGAGTTGCCGCTGCCGGAATTCCTGGAACTCGTCGAACCTCATGCCGTTGCGCCTTCCGGCACGATTTCACTGGCCCGGTCTTCCAGGGAGGCGTAGCAGCGTCCGTCGGCCATGACGTTCCAGCTGCGTGCGATCCCGTTGGTGCGCTCCCACAGCAGGCTGGGTTCGGTGTAGGCGGCGATCCGCATCGGCCGCCCGTCCCAGCTGCCGTGGTAGACCGGCGCGCCCCAGGGCAGGCGGCTCGCCGGTTCGAGGCCGTGCTGCTCGGCGAACCGGGTGACGACGGACAGCGAAACCTGGTGCTCTCGGCTCCAGACGTTGGCGGCGCGGTCGAAGTAGAGCGACTCGGTGCTGGTGGATACGTAGAGCTCTTTGAAGCACACTTCCTCGACACCGAGAGCCGCGGCCCACGAAAGGTAGTCGGCGACTCCGGCCGCGTCGGCGACACCGCCGCGCTGGAGCACGCAGATCAGTCTCATCCGCAGCCCGGGCCGCCGGTCACGTCCCTCGCGCCAGGTGTCGATTACCGAGCTCACCGGCGTGCGCAGCATCATCAACCGCTCGCTGACGGTGTCGTCGTGGTGGTGCCGGGACACTGCCAGCACGCTCAGGCCTGCGGTGCTCAGGTCCGCGAGGCGGCCGGCCCGATCGGCATGCGTGCCCTTGGCCAGGGTGTGCGCGTTGGTGATCAGGACGACCTTCGGAAAAACCGCCGAGCAGGCGGACACCAGTCGCAGCTGCTGTTCGAACGGTATGAGCGTGGGCTCCCCTCCGCCGGTGATCACTGCCCGCTCGGCACCCGCCGCACGGGCACGCTCCAGCCAGTGGGCGACCGCGTCCCACGGGACCCGTGCCGGCGCTTGGTCGCTGGAGATCGAAGCCGAGGAGAAGCAGAACGAGCACCGGGCCTGGCAGGCGGAGGCGACCGGAAGAAGCGACACCGAGCGCGGTCGCGTGTCGGCGTAGCGACGCTGTGCCGATCCCTGCAGGTGCAGGGAGGCCGCCATCGCATCCTCGACGGTTGTCGGGCGCAGAGTGAACTCGTCGCCGACTTGGTCGAGTTCGTGGATCGCCGACAACCGGATGCGAGCCTCGTGCAATTCCGTGCCGAGGCCGGTCGACACGCTGGGCACCAACTTGTCGGGGTCCACCGTGGTTTCCAGCACGAGCAGCCGATCGCCCGGAATGGCCAGACGATCCAGCAGGCGTCGCGCCTTGCCGATGCCGATCGCCAACTCCGCACGAGTCAGCAGGTGAAACCGGTCGGGATAGGTACTCTCCGGAATCCCCGCCTTACCGTAGGCGAACGCGTACTTGTCGAAGCCCTTCGCGAAGTTCGACAGCACGATGATGTGGAAGCGCTGGTCGCTCTGGTTCATCCCGTCATCATGCATGAGCGGGCCTCGGCCGACATGGGCGGAACTGCTGGGAGGCGAACGCGCTGCCCCGATCCGATCCGCCGTCATCGACACGCCCCGCCCTGTCGCGGCGGTCCGGGAACGGCGTCTCGGCCCGTCTCGGCCCGTGTAGCAGCGCGCCGTCGCGCTATTCCGTATCACCGGACGGCGGCGCCGCGAACGATCCTGTCTGCCGAAGTGAGGACCGACGGACGACCGGGTGGGGTGCTGTGCTCCCTGTCTTCCGGACAGCAGCGTGTCCGGGCGGCCTGTCCGAACTGCCCGTCCGGGCTACCAATCCGGGCGGCCAAGTCCGAGTTGCCCACCCGAGCCGTCCGTCCGAGCCGCCCGTCAGCCCCAGGCAACCGCCGGGGCCTGCAATTCCGCGGCGAACCCCGCCCGCCAGGAGGCGTGCCACGGGCGCCAGTCGAGCGCCGTCTTCGCGCGGGAGTTGTCGGCGCCGCGCAGCCGGGTCGTCCACGCGACACCTATGTCGCCGATCACCGGACGGGCCAGCGCCGCCGGGATTCGACGCGGCTTCCGGGCACCGAGGATCTCGGCAAGCACGGGCAGCCATACGTGCATGGGCGCCGGCTCGTCGTCGACCACGTTCAGCGCACCGGACGCGTCCTTGTCCAGGGCCGCGACCACCGCCGTCGCCGCGTCGTGCGCGTGGGTGAACGAGTAGGTCGCCGTTCCCCCTCCGATCAGCGGCGTCCGGCCCGCCCGGACTTGGCGGACGAACGAACCGTCGGCCGCGTAGATCGACCCGGGGCCGTACAGGTGCCCGAACCGCAGTACGACCCCGCCGACTTCGGCGGTGCGCTGCTCCAAGTCGCGCAGTGCGACGAGGTGCGGCGCGAATCGAGCGGGCGGCGCCGCCCACCACGGGGTGTCCTCGTCGGCGTTGTCGGGGCCCGGTTCGTAGGCGTAGGCG
>NZ_WWJX01000291.1 GCF_009865215.1 Streptomyces sp. SID3343
GTACGCGGCCGTGCTCGATCGCGGCGGCGGGCCGGTGGACCCGGTGGAGTTCGCGGCGACGTTGGGGGCCGGGCGCGCGGGCCTGCCGGCGGCGGGGGTGCCGATCGGTCCCGCTCTGGTCGACGTGTCGGCGGTGCCCGGTCGTGGGGCGCCGTCGCCCGACGGCTGAGGGGGTGAGGGGGGCTGGGGACGGCGGGGGACGGCTTGAGACGGTCTTCGGACGACTGAGGGCGGCCTTGGGATGAGCTTGGGACGGCTGAGGGCGGCGGGGACTTAGGTTCTAGTGGTCGTCGCAACACCCCAGTTCAG
>NZ_WWJX01000292.1 GCF_009865215.1 Streptomyces sp. SID3343
CGAACGAACGCGTCTCCGCAGTAGTTCGGCTGTTCGGCGACGTCGACGCCTGTCACGTGGAACCCGGCGAGCTGGTAGCCGCGGGCGGCTCCTCCCGCGCAGCAGAACAGGTCGAGCAGGCGCGGCCTGCAGGTCGTCCCGGCCCGGTTCACGTCGCGTCCTCGGTCGGTGCCCCGGCACGGGTGATGAGCGAGGCGACGGTCAACACGGTGGAGCTGTCCGAAGCGCCGAACCAGTCGACGATGCGCCGGTCGTACGTGCCGAGTCGAACGCCGGCGTCGGCGAGTGCGCGGTACAGCAGAGCGCGATTCTCGGCGTTGGTCTGGCACTCGATGCCCAAGGGCTCTGTGTCCAGCGGTTCGCGCGGAACGGGGACCTCTCGGACGGGCTCTGTCATGCTGGATTTCTCCTGTTCGCTGTAGGAGGTGCGGGAGCCCGGGGCGTCCGGCGACTTGGCGGAAGGCGGTCGCCCCGGGGCGGTTCTAGAACGGCGGTTCGGCGCTGTACGAGGTGCGCGGGCGGCGGCCGAGCGGGATGCGGATGCGCGGGCCGTCGTTGCAGGGGCAGGTGACGACGTCGGGTTCTTCGGGGTGGACGGCGCTGCCTTCCCACCAGCCGCCTTCGCCGTGGCAGTCGGGGCAGTGCGGGTCGGCGCCTCGTTCGATGTGGAGGGCGCGGTGGGCGCGGTAGATGTACCAGCGGCGGATGCGCACGCGGGTGTCTCCGTTCAGCCGATGGCGGACGTGAGGGCGTCGACAATGCCGGTGACGAACGTCGCGGTGGAGTTGTTGAGCGAGGCGGCGAACGTGGTCCCGGCGAGGTTGACTCCGGCGACGAACAGGCAGAACCCGGCGAGCTTCGGGGCCTTGTTCGAGGCGAGCAGGGCGAACGCGGCGAGCAGGAGGATGACGGGCAGGCCGATGCTCACGGTCGACCCGCCGGCGGCGAGAGTGGTCATGTC
>NZ_WWJX01000293.1 GCF_009865215.1 Streptomyces sp. SID3343
GATGCACCACTAGCCCCCACATCCGCCTGTTCAACCCTCAGCAATTTACCGCGAAAATTACTCGCACCGCTGGCACCCACTTGTAAAAACTTTGTTTGGCTTGCGGATTTAATCTCCGTATTGGCCGCACCTGAAAGTTCAAATTTCACTTTGGCTGCCGTCAGGGATTGTAGATTTGCATTACTGGCTCCGGTCAGTTCAACAAACAAATCATCCA
>NZ_WWJX01000294.1 GCF_009865215.1 Streptomyces sp. SID3343
TACTACAACTTCGACATGGTCGGCTCGCGCAACGCCGGCTACTTCATCAACAACATCAGCTCGGCCGCGGCCGCGCCGATGAAGGCGTACTGGGACACGCTGAACCTGCGTCCCGAGGAGAACGTCGAGGGCCAAGGCCGTTCCGACGACTACTCCTTCCAGCAGGCCGGTATACCCACCTCCGGCTACGCGGCCGGCGCCAGCGACACCAAGACCTCCGCGCAGGCCGCCAAGTGGGGCGGACAGGCCGGGGCTTCGTACGACTCCTGCTACCACTCCGCGTGTGACACCACGAGCAACATCGACGCGACGGTCCTCAACCGCAGCGCCGACGGTGTGGCGTACACGATCTGGAAGACCGCGGTCAGCGACACCCCCACGCCCGGCGACGACTTCTCGGTCTCGGTGGCTCCGGCCTCCGGCACCGTCCAGAAGGGCGCCACGGGCACCGCGACGGTGAGCACCACCACCACGGGCGGCTCGGCGCAGAACGTCGCGCTGACCGCGACCGGCGCGCCCAACGGCGTCTCCGTGTCGTTCAGCCCGGCATCGGTCCAGTCCGGCTCGACCTCGACCGCGACGATCTCCGTCTCGGCCTCGGCCGTCGCCGGCACCTACCCGATCACCATCGTGGGCACCGGCACGGCGGTCCACAACACGACCTACACCCTGACCGTGGGCGGCGGAGGCCCCAACAACTGCAGCGCACCGGCTTGGGACCCGAGCAGCATCTACCTCAACGGCAGCCAGGTCTCGTGGACCGACCACAACTGGCGCGCCAAGTGGTGGACGCAGGGCGAAGAGCCCGGCACCACCGGCCAGTGGGGCGTCTGGGTAGACCTCGGAGCCTGCTGATCACAGACCGTACATCTACGTCCCCTATGTGATGCCCGGCAGGCCGACCCATGGCCTGCCGGGCATCACACTGCCCACCCACATCACACTCCACCCCCACCCGCGCCCCCTCCGCACTTCGCGCCACCCGCCGCCCACCCCTCCGCACTTGGCACCGCCTGCCTGCCCCCACGCCCGCTCGCCTCGCGCCGCCCGACACCCGCTCGCGCCGCACCTGCCCACCCTCTCCACACTTCGCGCCACCCGCCGGCGTCGCACCTGCCCACCCCCTTGCGCTTCGCGCCACCCGCCTGCGTCGCACCTGCACACCCGCTTCGCCCCACTGCGGCGCGCCTGGCCATCCCCTCCGTACGTCGCGCCACCGCCGGCGTCGCACCTGCACACCCCCTCGGCACTTGGCACCGCCTGCCTGCATGCCCACGCCAGCTCGCCTCGTGCCGCCCGACACCCGACACCCGCTCGCGTCGCATCTGCCCACCCGCTCCGCACTTCGCGCCACTCGCCTGCGTCGCACCGGCCCACCTCCTTCGCACTTCGCGCCACCCGCCGCCTGCCCGCCTCGTGCCGCCCAACATCCGACGCCCGCCTGCGTCGCACCTGCCCACCCCCTTGCGCTTCGCGCCACCTACCGCCGGCGCCCGCTTGCCTCGCGCCTGCCCACCCCTCCGCGCTTCGCGCCACCCGCC